>JAGQRB010000616.1 GCA_020425925.1 Planctomycetota bacterium | reverse complement strand
GCCGGCTTCTCCACGGTGAATCTGCCCGGCATCCTCGGGACCGTCGGCAACAAGCTGTTGCTCGACTCGTTCACGGCCGTCGAGTCGACGTTCGAGGACCTGGCGGACATCGCCGACTTCAACAACTTCCTGGCCTACACGAGCTACCGCCTGTCGGCGACGGGTGAGTTCGCGAAGGTGGGGGCGGACGGCGAGATCAAGCACGGCGCGCTGTCCGAGGACTCCTACACGAACCAGCTCGATACGCGCGGGCAGATGCTGATGCTCACGCGCCGGGACATCATCAACGACGACCTGAACGCGCTGGTGCAGCTCTACAAGATCCTCGGCCGCAAGGCGAAGATCGCGCTCGAGGAGGCCGTCTACGACGCGTTCATGGAGGCGTCGGACGTGTTCTTCACCTCGGGGCGCGGCAACCTGCAGGCCTCGTCGGCGCTGTCGATCACGACCCTGGCCGCGGCCGAGGCCCTGATGATGGGCCAAACGGACGCCGACTCGAAGCCGATCTACGCCATGCCGGCGAAGCTCGTCGTTCCGCCGGCGTTGAAGTTCCTCGCCGAGCAGATCTACACCAGCACGCAGCTCGGTTCGGGCTCGTCGGGCTCCCCGACGGACAACCCGTTCCGCGGCCGTTTCAAGGTCGTCAGCTCGCCGTTCCTCTCGCTCTCCGGCCTGGCGGGCAGCTCGGCGACGACCTGGTACCTGTTCGCCGACCCCGCGATGCTGCCCGCACTGCAGGTCGCGTTCCTCCGCGGTCAGCGGGCACCGATCGTCGAGACGGCGGACGCCGTGTTCAACACGCTCGGCATGGGCATGCGCTGCTACTTCGACTTCGGCGTCGGCCAGGTCGACTACCGCGGCGCGGTCAAGTCGACGGCGGCGTAGTCCGTCCTCGAGCCGGGTGACCGGCTCAGCTCAACGACACGTCGTGCCGGGGGCACGGCGTGTCAGCCAGCCTGACTTCCCCCAACCTCACAGGAGCAGATACCGATGGCAGAGGCCACTTTCATCCAGGACGGATACGCGATCGACCACACGCCCGGCTCGGCAGTCGCGGCCGGCGAAGTCGTCGTGATCGGCGAGCTCGTCGGCGTCGCGAAGCACCCGATCGCCTCGGGCGAGCTCGGCGCACTCGCCACGTCCGGCGTCTTCGACTTCGCCAAGGCGACGGGGGGCTCGACCGCCATCGCGGCGGGCGCGCTCGTCTACTGGGACGACACCAACGACGTCGCGACGACCAATTCGGCGTCCGGCGCGAACAAGCTGATCGGCGTGACGGTCGCGGCCGCCGTCGACGGTGACGCGCTGGTCCGCGTCATGATGAAGCAGCGCTGACCGGTTGCGAGCCCATGGGGGACATGATGCAGGACGGTGCGGCCTGGCTCGACGAGCAGCAGCGCACCCACGTGTCGCGGACGGTGGTCTACCGCCGCGGCACCGCATCGGTCACCCTGGCGGCCACGATCGGCAGCAGCGACGGCTCGGTGTCGCTCGACTACGGCGCGCGCGAGCGCTGGGAGTCGCGGGACTACCTGGTCCGGGCTGCCGACCTCGTCCTCGAGGACGAGGTCGCGCTGCCCGCCGTCGGCGACCTGATCGTCGAGACGGATGGCGGAAAGGAGTTCACCTACCAGGTGCTGCAGCCGTCCGTGGAGGAGCCGGCGTATCGCTACACCGACGGCCACCGGATCCGGCTGCGGATCCACACGAAGCTCGTGGCGACGGAGACCGCGATCCCATGAGCCGGCTGTTCGACATCGTCGACGCGATCGTCACCGAGCTCAACGCGGGCACCTGGTCGCAGGCCTTCACCGCCGAGAAGGTGCTCGTCTGGGAGGAGGACCTGCACGACCGGCAGGCGCAACCGGAGCTGAAGGTCATGGTCCGCGGTGTCTCCGTGGAGCAGGTGCAGCTGACCCGCGGCAAGAGCATCCCGAAGGTCACCATCGAGATCGCCGTCACGAAGCGCCTGGGTTCGATTGCTCCGGCGGACGTCGACCCGTTCCTCGACCTGGTCGACGAGATCCGCGAGGCGTTCGATCACGTCCACCTCGCTGAGATCGCGGCCGCGTTCGTCGAAGCCTCGCAGAGCGAACCCTCCTACGACGAGGCGATCCTCGCGCAGCGCCGCAGGTTCTTCGGCGTCGTGGAGCTCGCGGTGGTGGACTACTCGTGACGTCGCTCGTCGACTTCGGCGTTCGTGGTCGCCTCGACCGCGACGAGACTGCGAAGGTGGTCAGGCGGAGCCGCGCCGACACGATCACTTCGCTGCAGCGCGCGGCCGCCTACATCCGAGGCATCGTCCGGCGGAGCATCAGCAAGAAGGCGAAGGTGGGGCCGCCGGGCAAGCCGCCGCACTCGCCGACGGGACGTCTGAAGGCATCGATCCGCTACGCAGTCGAACGCACCTCCGGCGTCGCGGTGATCGGGCCATCGCGGGCGGCGATCGCGCTGATCGGCCAGACGCACGAGTTCGGCGGCGTCGAGCCACCTCGGCGGCCGACGCGCGACTCGATCTACGCGAACATCCGGATCGGCGGGGTGGGCCCCATCGCGATCCGCGGACGCAAGAACCTCCGCCGCGTGAAGGCCGTGCGGCGCGGCAACTCCGCCGCGCTGAAGCGCACGCTGGGGCGGCTGGTGTGGGTGGAGCTCGACACCGCCGCGCAGGTCG
>JAGQRB010000615.1 GCA_020425925.1 Planctomycetota bacterium | reverse complement strand
GGCGGCATCGGCGACCTCGAGGTCCGAGATCGCGCACTGCTCGCGCTCGCCGAGGATGCGCTCGCGGGTCGCGAGCCCGGTCAGTCGACCACGCCAATCGGCGGCGCCGGCGGCGATCTCGCCGGTCTCGCCCTCGAGCACGGCGCGGCGGTCGCCGAGTCGTTGCTCGCGCGCGACCACTGCCGCGATCCGCGCCGTGCACTCGGCGGCGTGGTTGCGGGCGCGCGTGCGCTGATGCAGCAGCTCGAGCTGACGCTCGCGCAGCAGCTCGCGTTCGGCCTGCAGTGCGCGCATCGCCAGCAGCGACCGCTGCACGCTGCCGCGCTGGGTCTCGAGCTCCCTGTGCAGCTCGATCAGATCGGCCTCGCGCTGGGCGAGCTCGTCCTGGCTCGCGCGCAGCTGCTGTTGGCGTTCACGCTGCTGCTCCTCGAGCGCGGCGACGCGCTGGCGACCGCGCGCGAGTTCGGCCTCGCGATCGGCGGCGCGATGCGCATGCGACTCGGCGCGCTCGCGGTGCGACGTCAGCTCGTTGCGACAGGTCGCGAGCTCGGCCTGCACCTCCTCGAGCGCGGCGGCAGCGGCGAGGATCGCCTCGTCGCTGACCGCGAGCTCGGCCGCCGCGAGCTTGCCGCCTTCCTCGGCCTCACCGAGTGCTACCTGCAGCTCGTCGAGTCGGGCGGTGTTGCGCGCGCCCTCGTCGCGCAGCCGACCGCCGTCGAGCACCGCCAGCGCGACCCGCAGGTCGCGCAGCTCGGCCATCAGCTCGCGCCAGCGCCGCGCCTTGCCGGCCTGGATGCGCAGGCTGCGGATCCGCCGCGCGCGCTCCTCGAGCAGATCGGTCGCGCGCGCGAGGTTCTGGTCGGTGCGGTCGAGCTTGCGCAGCGCCTCCTTCTTCTGCAGTTTGAAGCGCGAGATGCCGGCCGCTTCCTCGAAGATCGCGCGCCGCGCCTCGGGGTTGGCCGACAGCACCGCATCGATGCGACCCTGCTCCATCACCGAGTAGCCGCCGGTGCCGAGGCCGGTGTCGAGCAGCTCGTCGCGCACGTCCTTGAGGCGGACCTGCTCGCCGTTGACGAGGTAGGTCGACTCCTTGTCGACCGTGAGCCGCCGCGCGATGTCGAGCTCGGAGCGACCGTGGTGACCCTCGGCGCCCTCGGGGGCCTCGAACGTGATCGTGACCTCGGCCATGCCGAGCGCCTGCCGGCCCTCGGCACCCTTGAAGATCACGTCGGTCATCTCGCTGCCGCGCAGGCTCTTGGCGCGCTGGTCGCCGAGCACCCACTTGATCGCGTCGACGACGTTCGACTTGCCGCAGCCGTTCGGCCCGATGATGCCGGTGAGCCGCGAGTCGAACTCGAACTCGGTGCGGTCGGCGAACGACTTGAACCCGCGCGCGACGAGGCGTTTGAGCCGCACGGTCAGTTCCGTCCCACGTCGTCGTGACTGCGATCGCCGTGACCGTCGCTGCCGCGCCGCGCGAGCGGGGCTTCGAGCGGGCCTTCGAGCGAGCCTTCGAGCGGGCCTTCGAGCGGGGCTTCGAGCGGAAGATCGACACCGCGTCCGAGCGTGACCAGCGCGCGATGCCGCCGCGCGCGCTCTGCGCCGATCGCGCCGTAGGCGACCGCCGCGCTCGGCTGGCCGGTCGCGACCAGCACGTGCTGCACCGCATCGGCGATGTCGGCGGTGCGCACGATGGCATCACTGCCGCGACCGCCGGCGCTCGCGACCCGCTCGCGCAACGCGGTCAACACCACGTTCGCGAGCTCGAGCGCGCGCCAGTCCTCGTCGACGCCGATGCTGTGCATCGCGCGGTGGATCGAACGCGCCAGCTTCGTGCTGCGCATGAACTCCGTGCGTCC
>JAGQRB010000614.1 GCA_020425925.1 Planctomycetota bacterium | reverse complement strand
TTCCTCGCCGAGCACCGCCGCGACGTGGGTGTGCTGCGCCCCGCTCGCCGCCGGCAGGTTCGCCGCCGCGAGCAGCACGAGCAGCACGGCCGGTCCGAACCAGCCGATCACTGCGGGCGCTCCTCGGGCCGCTCGGGCGCCGGTGTCGCTGTGCGGGTCTTCAACACGCGGTCCATCATCTCGTAGAGCAGTGCCGCGGGGAACGGCTTGCTCAGGAAGCCATCGGCTTTCTTGATGTCCGCCATCGACACCCGTCCGGCGCTGCTGAGCAGGATCGGGATCGCGGCCGTCGCCGGATCGGCGCGGAGACGCGCAATCACCTGCAATCCATCGAGTTCGGGCAATTCGTAATCGAGCAGCACGAGATCGGGCAGGAGCTCGGCGGTCGCCGCGACCGCCGCCTTGCCGTCGTGGACCTTGTAGATCCGGTAGCCGCGGCACGAAAGCAGGGATTCGACCGCGCCGGCAAGATCCTCCTCGTCGTCGACCACCAGAACGAGGCCGCGGCAGGCCGTGCCATCGGCCTCGCAGCTGGCGGCGACGCGGTCGCGCAGCGCCGTGCAGGTGTCGAGCCCGGCGCCGGCGAATTCGTTCTCGATCTTGAGCTTGAGCTCGCGGTTGAACCGGCGCAGCGCCATCCAGGCCTCGTAGTCGGGATAGTCGGGCTTGATCTCCATCTGGTCGTGCGAGTCGACCGCGAAGAAGAACTCCCCGACCACGAGATGCTCCTGCAGCAGCAGCTTCATGAACGGGTAGTTGCGGTTGCCGAGCCGGAGGCTGTAGCGATGGCACGGGAACCCCGGCACGGTCTCGACGACTTCCTTCTGGAACACGCCGAGCAGCGCGTCGGGATCCGTGCCCGCGGGCAGCTCGACCGGCGCGCGCGGGCCGCGCGCGGTCTTGCCGTAGGCGAGATCCTGGTAGATCGCGATCGCGCGCTGCAGCAGCCCGGGCGTCAGCGCTTCGAGCCTCACGCCGAGGCCTCCGTCGCCGGCAGCGCCGCGCCGATCAGCTGCTCGACCGTCGCGCCGATGGCCGCGAGCTCCGTCTCCAGCTCGGCGACGAGCCGCACCATCAGCGCCGGATCGGCGAACTGCGCGGTGCCGACCTGCACCGCCGCTGCTCCGGCACAGAGGAACTCGAGCACGTCGCTGGCACTCGCGATCCCGCCGACTCCGATCACGGGGATCTTCACGTTGCGGCAGATCTCATAGACCATGCGAACCGCGACCGGGCGAATTGCCGGCCCCGAGAGGCCGCCGATGCCGCGGCCGAGCACCGGTCGCCGCGCCCGCCAGTCGATCGCCATGCCGATCAGCGTGTTGATCGCGGTCAGCCCGTCGGCACCGCCCTGCTCCGCGGCCTTGGCGATCGCGACGATGTCGGTCACGTTCGGCGACAGCTTGGCGAACACCGGCACGTCGGTGCACGCCTTGACGGCCGCGACCGCGCGCTCGCACATGCGGGGCTCGGTCGAGAACAAGAGCCGCCCCTCCTGCACGTTCGGACACGACAGGTTGACCTCGAGCGCGTCGACGCCGGCTGTGGTGAAGCGTTCGGCGAGCTCGACGAAGTCGTCGATCGACTCGCCACCGATGTTGACGATGACGCGGCCGTGCTCGCCGGCGAGCTGCTTCATCTTCGGCAGCGTCTCCGGGATGAAGACGTCGGCGCCACGGTTCTCGAGTCCGATCGAGTTCAGCATGCCGGCCGGCGTCTCGAAGATGCGCGGCGGCGGGTTGCCGGGCCGCGGCTTCACCGTGACGGTCTTGCTGACCAGGCCGCCGACGCGCGACAGATCGGAGAAGCCGCGCCCCTCCCAGCCCGAACCGAAGGTCCCCGAGGCGCTGAGCACCGGGTTCGTCAGGGTCAGCTCTCCGAGGCGGGTCTTCAGCACGGCTCTTGGATGCGGCAAGAGAGAGGATCCTACTCCTCGGCGGCCGCCGGTTTCTCCGCCTTCTGGGTGTCGGTCGTCTGGCCCACCGCGGCGGCGCGGTCCTCGCGCCACAGCAGCAGGAACAGCGCGATCGCGCCGCAGGTGATGCACGAGTCGGCGATGTTGAAGGCCGGGAACGACCAATCGACCGGCCAGCTGCCCGTGAAGTAGAGGAAATCGCGCACCGAGCGCGCCGGGCAGAAGAAGTTGTCGTAGAGGTTGCCGATCGCGCCGGCGAGGATCAGCGACAGCACCGCGAGCTGCAGGCGCTTCTGACGCGGGGTCCGGTAGACGAACCAGAACAGCCCGACGATCGCGCAGCAGCGCAGCACCATCAGCGCGAGCGTACCGTCCTGGAACAGCCCCCAGATCGTGCCGGGATTGCGCCACTGCACGAGGTCGAAACGCAGCAGCTCGGTGCGGAACACCGGGTGGACCCGCTGCGGTTCGGCGGCGACGTGGGGATACTCGCGCTCGAGCAGCGCGAACACCCACCACTTGCTCCACAGATCGAGCGCGACCAGCAGCGGCCAAGGCAACCAGAACCAGAGTTTGCCGCGGAACCCGCGACCACCGTCCGCTTCCCGATCCCCGGTCACACCGTCTGCGGTCACGCGATCTCGCGGTTGCGCTCCTCGACCTCCTGGTGGCGCACGCAGTAGCGCGCCCACGGCAGGTACTCGAGCCGGGCCTTCGGGATCCAGGGCTCGTCGCCCTTGCTCTTGTCGGTCTTGGCGGCCTTCTTGGCCTTCTTCGCGACCGTCTTCGGCGCCTTCTGGGCCTTGAGCTTCTTGTTCTCGAGCTCCTCGGCGCAGATCGGGCAGGTGCCGAACGGCCACTCGCCGTTGCCGTCGATGCGCTCGAGCGCCTCCTCGATCAGCTTGATGGTCTCTTCCTCGTTCTCGATCAGGCCGAGCATGAACCCCTGATCGTAGTTGTCCGTGCCCTGGTCGGCGAGGTGGTCGACCGACGCGTCCTGCTCCGAGGCGCGCAGGGCTTCGTCGCGCATCGAGCCGACGTCGCCGCGCAGGACGGCCAACTGGGACTCGAGCATCGACTTGTACTTGGCCAGATCGGTCTTGGTGGGCTTCGACATAAACGTCTGCTCTCTGGCTTCTTCTGGCAGGCTGCCGCGAATGGGTTGCTGTTGGTGTATCCGAGTTGCCGAGCTTGCCGGCCCCCCTCGACGCGGTCCGGGCGAGCCGGATCCGCTGCGAAAGGGCGGGGACCATACGAGCGTCCTCCGGAGTGGTCAAGCCGGTCGGGTCCGGCCGCGCTGGCGCGCCGCTGGCCCGGAGTTAGATTGCCGGTGTGGCGGCGAGCGCGTCGAACCGACAGCTGCTGGCGGATTTCCTGGTCTACCTCGGAGCGGAGCTCCAGGTCTCGGGCCACACCGTCGCGGCCTACCGCCGCGACCTCGGCCGGCTGCTCGGCGAACACGCCGGCGGCGACGGTGTGCTGCCGGATCGCGAGACGATCGATCGCCACCTCGCCGGGCTGCTCGCGACCCACGCGCCGGCCTCGGTCGCTCGCGCCGCGGCCGCGATCCGCGGCTTCTACCGCTTCCTGCACGCCGAGGGTCTCGCCGCCGAGGACGTCACCGAGGGCCTGCTCGGTCCGCGTCTCGAGCAGCGGCTGCCGAAGGCGCTGAGCCGACGCGCGGTCGGCAAGCTGCTCGATCACACCCCCGATCCCGACGACCTGCTCGGTATCCGCGACCTCGCGATCCTGCACGTGCTCTACGCCACCGGCTGCCGTGCGTCCGAGGTCACCTCGCTCCGGCTCACCAGCGTACTCGCCGAGCACCGCCTGCTGCGCGCCTACGGCAAGGGCAACAAGGAACGCCTGGTGCCGATCGCCGACACCGCGCTCGATCTGCTCGAACGCTACCGTGCCGAAGTGCGCCCGACGCTGCGGGCGCGCGCGCGCCGCGATCCCGGCGACGTGCTGTTCCTGTCGCGCACCGGCCGGCCGCTCGAACGCGTACGGATCTACCAGCTGGTCCGCGCCGCCTGCGAACGAGCCGGGCTGCCGGTGGCGTGCTCGCCGCACTCGCTGCGGCACTCGTTCGCCACCCATCTGGTCGCCGGCGGCGCCGACCTGCGCTCGGTGCAGGAGATGCTCGGCCACGCCTCGCTGCAGACCACGCAGGTCTACACCGCCGTCGATCACGAACGCCTGCGCGCGGTGCACCAGCAGCTGCACCCGCGCGGTTGAGCCGCGTCAGCGTTCGCCGCGCGCCCGGAACACGTAGACCGTCTCGTCGCGCCGCGTGCCGGCGCACGGCAGCACGTCGAGCAGCTCGAAACCATCGCGTGGGTCGCCGGCACCGAGCTGGCCCCCGGTCAGGATCGCGGCCGCGTCGGCGTCGCGCTCGATGGCGTCGAGCTCGTCCTGCAGCAGCACGACGAACAGCGCACTCCGGCGCTCGGCGGCGGTCGCGACCCGGACCGCGAGTTCGGGGGCGTCGAGCGCCAACCGTTCGACCGCGATGCCCGGATGCGGATCGTCGCCGCCGTCGCGCCAGTGGTCCGGCCGCAGGTAGTAGACCAGACTGTCGCGACCGGACGCCGCCAGCACCGTCAGGCGGGCACCGGAGACCGCGCGCACGATCTGGTCGCGGGCGCCCCGCCAGTCGGGCCGACTGCCGCGCCGCGCCGTGGTGTAGAGAAACGTCCCGACGACGAGCTCGACCACGACCGCGATGCCGACGA
>JAGQRB010000613.1 GCA_020425925.1 Planctomycetota bacterium | reverse complement strand
GGGCGCATGCACGAGTAGCAGCGCGGCCGCGCTTCGAGCAGCTCGGTCACGGGCTCAGTATGCCGCGTCGGCGAGTGCGCGCCGATAGTCCTCGGGCGTGTTGACGTTGCGCAGGAAGCGCAGCTCCGGGTCGTGCTGTCGCAGGGCGCCTTCGTCGAGCCGGCGGGCGTCGACGGCTTCGGCGAGGTCGCGGAGACCGGCCGTGCCGCGCGCGAGCAGGGCCTCGGCGACCGGACCGCAGCTCAGTCGGTAGACCGCGCAGAGCGGCTGCGGCACGCCGCCCGGCGTCGGCACCACGGCTTCGTTCTCGTCGAGCTCGCCGGCCAGCCAGGCGAGGGTCCGGGCGGTCAGGAACGGGCTGTCGCAGCCGGTCACGAACAGCGCGTCGCGTTCATCGAGGCCGCCGACCGTGCGCGCGTGGCGGAGACCGGTGGCGAACGCCCCGAGCGGGCCCTGGCCCGGGACCGCATCGGCGATCGTCGCGACGCCGGCGGGCAGCTCGGGCAGGACCTGGCGGGCGCTCCGCCGCACCGCGACCACCGGTTCCGCGCCCTCGAGCAGCACCGCCGCGATGCGGTGGAGCAGCGTCTCTTCGCCGAACGGCAGCGACTCCTTCGGACGACCCATGCGTTCGCTGCGCCCGCCGGTCAGAATCAGCGCTCCGAGTCGCACGCTCCGAAAGCTATCCGAAGATGCAACAGCCGCTGCCGCGCAAAGCCGATCTGGTCTCGCCGTTCACGTTCCGTATCGAGTGGAAGGACGGCACGGTGCACGACTACGCGGCGCGCGACCTGCGGCTCGCGTGCCCCTGCGCCAGCTGCATCGAGGAGGGCACGGGTCGCGCCTTGCTCGATCCGTCGACGGTCCGCGAGGACATCCTGATCCTCGTCTCCGAGCTGGTCGGCCGCTACGGCCTGAGCTTCGTCTGGAGCGACGGCCACAAGACCGGCATCTTCAATTGGCCGATGCTGTACGCGCTCGGCTCGCTGCGGAGCTCGTCGTGAAGCAGGTGCTCGACGAGGTGCTGGCTGCGATCGACTGGCGCGCGCTCGGCGACGTCTACTTTCACGAGGCCGGCGAGGCCGAGCTGCGCGAGCGGCAGCCGCGCATCGTCGAGCTCGGCGCCGAGCTCGGGAGTGCGCTGGGTCGACGCCTGCCGCGGGGCGGTCGTTCGCTCTGGGTCGGGGCCGGCATCGGTGAGCTGCCGGCGCTGCTCGCCGAAGTGCTCGAGCACGGCCGCGAGGTCGTCGCGACCAACCTGCGCGGCGCCGAGTGTGACATCTTGAACCGGGCCTTGGCCGCTGCCGGTCAGTCGTCGTCGCTCGTGTACCGCGCGGTCGACGCGCGCGAGGTCGCCGCTGCCGGGGCCTTCGACCACGTCGGCTGCGTCAGCCTGTTCACCGATCCCGAGACCTGGCCGCTGCTCAGCGACGTGGCCTACGGTCGGATCGCGCCGGTACAGCTCGACGTCGAGCGCTTCGCGGCCGAGCGCGAGGACGCGCGCGGCCTCGCCAGGGCGCTGTTCGACGCGCTCGCCCGACCGGGCTGGATCACGACCTCGGCCGAGGAGGCGCCGTGGTTCCTCGAGCAGGCGACGCTGGTCGGCGCGAGTTATGACGCCGACGACGAGCTCGTCGAGACCGCGATCGTCGGTGATCCGGTCGGCTTCCTGCAGATCCTCGAGGCCTGAACGGAAACGGGCCGCGGCCGGACTTCACGTCCACCCGCGGCCCGTC
>JAGQRB010000612.1 GCA_020425925.1 Planctomycetota bacterium | reverse complement strand
CGACCGCGAGGAAGTCGTGGCCCTCGCTGCGCGCGAACGCCCGCAGGTGCAGCGCGAGCTCCGGCGCATCGCCGTAGACCGCCAGTGTTCCGCCGGCCGGCAGCGCCGCGAGCGCACGCCGCAGCAGCAA
Organism: Planctomycetota bacterium; assembly: GCA_020425925.1. GTDB lineage: Bacteria > Planctomycetota > UBA1135 > UBA1135 > UBA2386 > JAGQRA01. The sequence goes on along the minus strand of JAGQRB010000612.1, from coordinate 9,440 downwards.
CGTCGCGCCGCGGTCGAGGCCGAGCTGCTCGAGATCGAGTGCCGGTGGCGGCGACGCCGCGTCGCTCACGCCGCGCCCATCGCGCGCAGGAACGGCTGCAGGTAGCCGAACGTCGCGCAGGCCTGCTCGAGCTGGGCGTAGCCGCTGGTGCGGCCCTCGCGCCACTGTTTGAGTCCCTCGAGGTCGAGCAGCGGGCGCACCGCCGGATCGTCGTAGCGCATGCCGAGCAGCAGCTCCTTGAACCGCGCGATCGGCGCCGCGCGGGCGCCGTCGAGCACCGTGAAGTTGCAGTGGTCGAACGGCGCGGTCTGGGTCAGCACGCGCGAGCGGCCGGCGGGCAGCGTGCCTTCGTTCGCGAACGCGAGGTGGTTGCCGTCGAGCATGCAGGCGGCGTCGACCTCACCGGCGATCAGCGCGCGCGCCGCGTCGCGTTCGCCGCCGACATGGTCGCCGTGTTTGCCGACCAGCACGTCGAAGCGCCGGACCTCGAAATCGCGACCGGCCAGCAAGCCGAGGCCGGCGAGGTGCTGCAGCGGGATCATCGTCGCCTGCGGCGAGTCGCCGGCACCGACGCCGACGACCTTGCCGCGCAGATCGGCGACCGCCCGGACCTCGGACGGTTCGCGCACGACGATCGCGGAGGTCAGATCCTGGTCGGTGTCGCGCATCGCGATCGCCGTCGCGGTGCGGCCGCGCGCCGCGGCGACGCGCTGCGCCTGCAGCCACGCCAGCGGCGAGTTCCAGGCGACGTCGAACGCGCCGTCGAAGTGCGCGCGGACCTGGCGTTCGTAGTTGCTGTAGAGCACGTAGTCGAACGCGAGCCCATGGCCGGCGAACCACTGCTGGAACCCGTCCCAGATCGTCACGACCTTGGCGTCGTAGGCGACCGCACCGAGCACGAGCGTGTCGGGATCGAGGATGTCTTGCATCGCGTGGCCTCGCCGGCGCTCAGAACAGCGGCAGGCCGGTGACGGCCTTGCCGACGAAGTCGTAGAGCTGGTCGCTGGTCGGCGCCATCACCAGCGCCGCCCGGGTGTCGCGGAACCGGCGCTCGACCCCGACCTCCTTGCGGAACGCCATGCCGCCGCCGACCCGCATCGCGATGTCAGCGACGTTCGCCGCGGTGTCGGCGGCGGCCGCCTTGGTCTCGAGCACCTTCAACGGCGCGTCCTCACGCCCGGTCTCGAGCGCCGTGAACGTGTCCTGCCAGAGCGCCTTGGCCATGTCGACCTGGATGCGCATGCGGGCGACGTAGGCCCGGATCGTCGGCAGATCGCGCAACGCGCTCTGCTCGCTGATGTGCGCGTAGGTCGTGCCGGCGGCGTGCTCGGCGGTCTTCTGCACCAGCGCCTCGGCGAGCCCGAGCGCGCCGGCGGCGATCAGCATCGAGAACGTCGGCAGCACCGTCGTCATCATGATGCCGAAACCCGCACCATCGTCGCCGAGCCGGTTCTTCACCGGGATCCGCACGCCCGCGGCGGCGACCGGCGCCGAATCGTTGCCGCGCAGCCCGAGGCCGTCGAACGGTCCCGCGACCGTCAGCCCCGCCGCATCGCGCGGTACCAGCCACAGCGTGCTCGCTTCGCTACCCGCCGTCGGCCGGCTCGACCAGACGTAACCCGTCGCATGGCTCGCCGAAGTGATCCAGCTCTTCTTCGCGTCGAGCACGACCTCGCCGCCGTCGACCTGCGCCGTGCTCAGCGGCGCCCAGAAGTGCGACCGCGACCCGGCCTCCGAGAACGCCAGCGTCGATAGATGCCGCCCCGCCGCGACCTCACGCCGCACCGCCTCGCCCCCGAACGCCTCGAGCACCGCGTTGCCCGCATAGTGCATCGTCAGCACCATCGCCGAGCTGCCGCACTCGCGCGCGACCCGCTCGATGACCTCCCCCGCCTCGCGCAGCGACCGCCCATGGCCACCGAAGTCACGCGCCGTGGTCAGCGCCAGCAGCCCCGCCGCCCGCGCCGCCTCGACCATCTGGGTTGGGAACGAGCCCGACACATCGACTTCGATGGCGTGCTCCCGGGCGGTATCGGCGACCTTGTCGATCGCATTGTGGAGGTCGAACGTCATGGGCAAGCCTCGTGTGCGGGGGGCCGGGCAGCAGCAGGACTCTGCGTGATGGTAGGGCAAAGGCCCCGCTCCGACCAAGGACCGACGACCGCAGGCGCGATCTGGAGCTCGGCTGCGAAGACGTCGCGATTGCTGCGACGTCTTGCGCTCTCGTCACATTGGGTCGGCATGACGAACCGACGGCTTTCACCACCTGTCCTCCTTCGGCGCGACGGAGCATCCGCAACGCGACGCTTCGCGAGCATCTTCGAGTCCGTTGCCCTGGCGGGCATCCTGGCCGGCTGCAGCAGCGGCGGCGGGACCGCGGACGTCGCCGGGCCCGAAGGCAAACCGTCGGACCCTGGCGGCTTCACGGTCGCCGACACCGCCACCGACACCGCCGGTGGTCGGCTGGACTTCGCCAACAGCCAGGTCGTGCTCGCCGATGTCGCGATGGACCCGACGGGCCGCACGACCGCGATCTGGGTCGACGGCGTGCCGAGCGGCGGTGCGCTGCAGACCTCCGACCGGGATCCCCGCGGCCCCTGGTCGACGCCGGCGCCGATCGTGACCCCGCTCGGGACCGTCAGCAGCGGCCCGATCTCGTTGACGAAGGATACGAACGGCAACGCACTCGCCGTCTGGGGCGCGCTCGATGCGGCCCAGAGCCGCACGATCATCCTCACCGCTCGGCGCCCGGCAGGCGGAGCCTGGACGACACCGATGGAACTGAGCACGGGTACCGACAACTTCCGCCCGATCGGCGGACTGTCGGATGACGGCTACCTGGTCGTTGCCTGGCTGCGCCAGCCGAACGGGAGCGAGGGATCTTCGACGGTCGTCGTGCGCACCGGCCACGACGGCGTCTGGAACCCCGCGATCGAGCTCGGGCAAGGTGATTTCGCCGTGGAAGGCGCGCTCCAGGTGTCGAGCAACGGCGTCGGCTATCTGGTCTGGGACTCCTCGGCAAACGGCACGACCGTCGAACGGTTCGTCGGCAGTGCGCGGACTTCGACGTCCGTGCACACCGGTGTATCAGGCGTCAACCAGCTGGCCTTGGCCGTGTCCGCCAGCGGAGAGGCACTGGTGGCGAGCGACACGCAGCTCGGTTTCGAGCTGCACGCGATCCACGTGCAGCGCTACCGGAACGGCAGCGGGTGGGGAGCATCGCAGCCCCTGTCGTCAGGGGAACCGCGCGACGCGGCCTACTACATCGAGGCCGAGCTGACCGCGGATGGTCGCGCCGCGGTGGCCTGGGCCGCGGTCGCGTTCGCGCCGCACCAGCCGGTGCAGATCCTGGTCGACGTCGCAACCGACGCGGGCTCCGGCTTCGGCATGCCGAGCGCCGTGACGACCTGGCTGCCGCCGGCGCTCGACGTGCCATTCTCCCGGCTGCTGCTCGCGGCGGACGAAGCAGGCCGCATGACCATCGTCTGGGGCGAAGGTGCCATCTACGCGGTCGACCTCATGGCCACCCGACTCGATTGGGGCTCGGGGAGCTGGACGCCACTCGAGACCATCGTCACCGGCGCGTCGATCTGGCTACCGATCGAAGACGTGCGCATGTCGAGCGGTCTCGGCACCTCGGCACTGATCTGGGTGGAGCGCTCCCGACCTTCGGCTCCGGTGCGCACGAGCGAGCTGTTCTTCCGCATGTTGCCGCACCCTGGCCCCTGATCCGATCGCCGCCATGGCTCGCCCGAGTCGGTCAGTCGAGCTCGGCGAACAGCGAGCCGGGCAACCGCGCGAGCAGCTTCTGGCGGGCGCGGGAGTAGCGGTTCCGGACTGCGGACTCGCTCTCGCCGGTCACCTGCGCGACCTGATCGTGGGACATCTGCTCCAGGCCGCGCAGGATGATCACCTCGCGGTCGCGTTCGTCGAGCTCGTCGATCGTCGCGTAGAGCACCTCGTTCTTCTCGTCGCGAACCAGCCGGGACGCAACGCGCGTGATCGTCGCCGAGACCTGGTCGAGCGGGCTGTTGCCGCCGGCGTCGCCGCCGCTGCCGATCTGCTTCGGCTTGCCCTTGATGTGTTTGCTCAGCAGGTTGCAGTAGTGGTTCTTCAGCGTGGTCGCGAAGAACCGCATCAGCACGGGGGTAACGCGGCCGTCGCGTTCGTTGATGTCGGGGAGCCGTGGCAGCACCCGGATCCACACGTCCTGGACCAGATCGGCCGGTTCGTAGTGGTCCGCGAGCCCGCCTTTCAGATGGCGCCGCGCGCAGACCATCAGCGCCGGGGTGAACTTCTCACAGATCGCCTGGATCGCGTCGGGCCGGCCCGCCACCGCGTCGCGGACGATCACCGTCGTCAGGGCCGATGGCGGCGTGGGGACCATTGGCCGAAGTCTCGCGAGCGCGGTGCGACGATGCAACGTGTCGGCGTGCGCCGTCCCGGAAGGCGACCTCACCGGGGTCTGGTTGGGGGAGCAGGTCGAGCTTCGCTCCGGGCTGCAGGGATGCGGTATGCTCCGCCGCGCTGCATCGCCGATGCAGAGATCTCAGCAACTTGCGACGCCAGGCCCGCGTTGGACTTGGGCCGGGGGCTCGTCGATTTGTCGCCCTCGCCCCCCCCTTCGGGTCCGCATCGAAACTCTCCCTCAGGGGATCAGGCGCCGACAGCCGGCAGGCACGCCCAGTTCTTCGACCGTCTCCGATGAAGTCCAAAAACGCCATGAGCGACCTGGGCGACCCGGTTGATACCCTCCGTGAGGAATACCGCATTCGCGTTCTCCAGCACCTGGTTGAGCAGAAGTCTGCGCGATCGACGCCGAATCGGCACGACCTCGAGGCCCTCTTCCCTGAAGTCGCGAAGGAGTTCCCCGACGTGCTCGCAGAAGCGCTCGCGCTGTCGCAGGAAGCAAGCGATCTGCCACAGCTCTTCGACCTGCCGCACAGTCGACTCGGCGACTACCAGCTGGAGGAACTGGTCGGGCAGGGTGGGCAGGGCCGCGTCTACCGAGCACGTGATACCTGTCTCGACCGCACGGTCGCCGTCAAGGTCCTCTGCCACCCCGCGTTCTTCAGCAGCGCGGCGCAGGGTCGACTGCTCCGAGCGCGCTTCGAGCGAGAGGCCAAGATCACGTCTCGCCTGCACCATCCAGGGATCTGCCAGGTCTACGCATTCGCGCAAGCCGGCGGCGTGCCGTTCATCGCGATGCAATACATCGACGGCACGTCCCTGAACGACTGGGTTCGTCAGACACCTGGCGAAGAACGGGTCGGCGGTTGGCGCACCACTGTGAACCGCATCATCCAGGCGGCCCGAGCGCTTCACGCCGCCCACGAAGCATCGGTGGTCCATCGCGACATCAAGCCGAGCAACCTGATGGTGGATGCGAACGGCAACTGCGTCGTTCTCGACTTCGGAATCGCTCGCGGCGGCATCGACGCAGATTCCGCGCTCAGCCAATCAGGAGATGTCGTCGGCACGCTGTACTACATGTCGCCGCAACAGATCCAGGGGGAGACTGTCGATCGCCGCACCGACGTCTGGGCCCTGGGAGCCACGCTGTACGAATGCCTGACCGGACGCAGACCTTTTGATGGATCGACCGCGGAAGCGTGCCGCGTCGCGATCCTCGAGCAGGACCCGGCGCCTCTGCGAGAATCTACCCCGGACCTGCCATCAGACCTTGCCGTTGTCGTCGACAAGGCTCTCGAGAAGGATCCATCCAGGCGCTACGCATCCGCGTTGGTGCTGGCCGAGGAACTGCAGCGAGTCCTCGAAGGCGAGCCCGTGCTGGCGAAACCTGCGACGACTTGGACGCGCGTGCGGCGCTGGTCGCGACGAAACCGAGCAGTCGTGCGTGGAGCGATCGTCGTCTTCGCCCTGATGATCACGGCGACCGTGAGCCTGACGGCTGGCTTGATCGAGGCACGCGCGCAAGCGGAGACCAACCGGTTGCTCTTGGAGCGGAACACCGAGCTGCTCGAGGCTGAACGCACTGCATCGCGCGCACTGGCCTTGCAGGTGGTCGAGAATTCCCAGCTGAAGACGAAGCTCACTGGCGCGCGCTCGTCCCTGGAAGGTCAGGAGAGGAGCCTGGAGAGTTTTACCCACACGCTGGGCGAGCCTGCTGGGGAAGGAGATGTCTTGAGTGAGCCGGTTCGAAAGTACCTGCTCGAGGCACTGTCGATCTCCTATCTGCAAAACGGTATGCCTCAGCTGGCGCTGCCCCTGGCGATGCGGTTACTCGATGACTGCGAGTCCCACCACCGGTTCGTGCACCAATTACTTTGGATGCACGATTGGGCAGCCGCTGATTCTGCGCTGTCCGATACTCTCGCGATCGTCGTCGAATGCCTGATCGCGATGGGGCAATACGACGAGGCGTTGAAGTTCGCCACCAAGGGGAGCGACTTGCCGCCCCATGCGACAATTGCATCGACCACCAGTGCGTCGGCCGATCGAGAGGCGTGGTCAACCACGATCGCGGCCATCCAGCAGAAGACGCAACTGGAAGCTGCAGCAGCGGCCGCGGGCGCGGCTGGACTCTCCGGGGCAGTCGGTCGGTAGTCGATCTGCCAGCGCATGACTCGCCGCAATCCCCGCGCCCCGACGCGCCGCTCGCCCCTGATCGACCGTGCACGGTCCGTTCTGCGTGCATGAGTTCCAGCAGACCGGCCGCCAAGAGCCACCCTCGGCTCACCCATGCGGGACTGCGTGAGATCGGGGCAACGGGCAAGCGGGACCACCAGGGCCAGGGCGGGCAGGACCCTGCGAGCCGGTCGACGAGCGCGACCTGATCGGGAAACCTCGCCAGCACGTACCCGCGACGCTCCGCAGCCTGGACCGCCAGGGCTTCCTGCAGGATGCGGCTCCGGATCTCGTTCTCGTAGTCGCTCCCACCGCATCGGAGGTGTCTGGTCGGCCGGACTTGCCGGGGAATCAGACGACTTCTGCGCCGGCGTTGCCGCACCAGGCGGGCGATGCGGACATCCGTCGAGGAGCCACACGTTCTCTCGGTTTGTCGCGCCGCGATTGCGACGGATCGGAGCCTCGGGACATGGAACTGGCGCGGGGGGCAGCGCGCACCCTCACCACTTCATCAACAGACACCGACCTACAGGAGATCCGATCATGTTCCGTTCCCACTACCTTCGCAGCGTCGCCGCCCTCCTCGTGATGCTGGGCAGCCTGTTCGCGACCGGCCTCCGCGCCGCCCGCCCGCATCAACCGATGCTGCCCGCGCACGCGCCGGTCCTCGAGATGGCCAGCAGGCAGCTGTCCATGCCCTGCAACGTGCCGGTCACGATCCGCTTCCAGACCGGCGGCAGCACCCAGAAGTGGATCAAGGGTTCGCTCACGGTCCGCCGGCTGAACGGTACCGTCGTCACGTCCGTGTTCGTGCCCAAGTCCGGCGTGACCCTCTGGCTGCCGGCAAACTCGAGGTTCTTGTTCGATGCGGCTCCCACCAACACCAACTGGCAGCCGAAGACGGTGAATCGCCCGACGCCCTACTGCGGCCGCAGCAAGAGCATCGTGATCCGCTGCGCCCACCGCTGAGCGACCGAAGCACGTCGCCGCGCCGGGAAACCAACGCCAGAACGCCCCCGGCGTATTGCGGCAAGCGGCCGCGCAGCGGCCGCCCCCCGCTGCGCGTGCGCCGGCCAATTGCCCCGATCCGCCCCGTAAGCCATCCGGCAGCGCAGCGGAAGAAATCCGCTGAGCCTCGGCTACTGGGAGGCCGAGCTGATCCCGGCCGCGCAGCGGCCTAGATCGGCTCGACCTCCCAGTAGCCGAGGCTCAGCGGCGTCGGCCTGCCGAAGAAGTTCACCGAGACGTCGAGCGTGCCCTTCTCGGAGTGCACCTCCTCGACGGTGGCATCGGTGTTCTCGAACGCGCCGGTCTTGATCTTGACGCGGTCGCCCTTCTTGAACGTGACCGCGACCTTCGGCTGCTCCTTGCTCGCGTCCATCGTCGCGAGCACCTTCTCGACGTCCTCCTGCTTGGCGGGCGTCGGCTGGGCGTGGCCGCCGACGAAGTCGCCGAAACCGGGGGTCTCGCGCAGCACGAACCAGACGTCGTCGCTGAGCGTCATCTGCACCATCAGGTAGCCCGGGTAGAGCTTGCGGCGCTTGACCGTCTTCTTGCCGGCGCGGTGGTCGGCGATGGTCTCGGTCGGCACGACGATCTGCGGCACCAGCTGCTCGACGCCGGCCTGCTTGAGCCGCCGCACCATGCTCTCGCGGATGCGGTCCTCACGGCCGACCTGGACGCGCAGGAAGTACCACTCGAGCTTGGCCGGGGCGCCTTCCTTGCCGGCCTCCGCCGAGGCTCCTGCTGCTTCGCCCGATCCCTGGGGCGAGCCCGATCCTTCCGAGGCCCCTTCGGCGGGCTGATCACCGTGGCTCAGGTTGTCTGGGCTCAGATCGTCTGCGCTCAGGTCGTCTGCCGTCATCCGCTTGCACCAGGAATCAGCATCGTCATCACGCGCGCGAACAGCAGGTCCACGCCGGTCAGGAAGAAGAACAGCACGAGCACCATCGCCGTCACCGCCATCGTGCCCTGCGCGACCTCGCCCCAATTCGGCCAGGTCACCTTGTGCATCTCGGACTCGGTGTCGATCAGGAGGTCCGCGATCTTCGGACCGTTCAGGATGCGCGCCGTCACGAACAGCGCCGCCACCAGCACGCCGGCGGCGATCAGGGTCGACACGCGCAGCTGGCTGACGAGCGGGAAGTTGTCGATCAGCACGCGGTCTTCCGACAGCCAGCCGCCGACGACGTCGGCCAACCCGCCGCCCCGGAAGCAGCCGTAGCCCAGCAGCAGGGCCACGACCCAGAACGCGGTCATGCGGGCGTAGCGCCCTTGGTTCTTGCGGTAGCTCACGGGAGAAGGATGTTCGGCGGTGCGGTGGCGGTATTCGGAGTGGCAGGGCAGCAAGGACTCGAACCCTGAACCGGTTGATTTGGAATCAACTGCTCTACCAATTGAGCTACTACCCTCCGAGTTGTCAGAAGCCGGCCGCCCCCGCCTGCGCGGGAGCCGACCGGCCAGCAGTCTGGGTCTCGACTCTAGGCGGTCGCCCGCCCGAAGTCGATCTCGTCCTACTCGAGGATCACTCGAGGATCTTGGTGACGCGGCCGGCGCCGACCGTGCGACCACCCTCGCGGATGGCGAAGCGCATGTGCTCCTCCATCGCGATCGGCGTGATCAGCTCGACCGAGATCTCGACGTTGTCGCCGGGCATGCACATCTCCGCGCCCTTGAGCTGGGCGGTACCGGTGACGTCCGTGGTCCGGAAGTAGAACTGCGGGCGATAGCCGGTGAAGAAGGGCTTCTCGCGGCCGCCTTCCTTGGCCGTCAGGATGTAGACCTCAGACTTGAACTTGATGTGCGGCGTGATGCTGCCGGGCTTGCACAGGACCATGCCGCGCTGCAGCTCT
>JAGQRB010000061.1 GCA_020425925.1 Planctomycetota bacterium | reverse complement strand
TGCAGGCGGTTGGGGTTGTCGCCGTAGCGCCCGTCCTTCGGTCGCCGGCTCGGCTGCACGTAGGCCGCGCGCCACGGCTCCGGCCCGAGCGCGCGCAGGAACGTCGCGGTGTGGCTGGTGCCGGCGCCGACCTCCATGTCGTAGGGCTGCAGCAGCGCGCAGCCCTGCGCGTCCCAGTAGGACTGGAGTTCGAGGATCAGCTGCTGGAACGTCGGCATCGGAGCGGCGGATGCTAGCAGAGCCGACAGCCGAAAGCGGCACGACAGTCCGAGCCCGGCGTGGTCTACTCCGACACCGTGGTCGTGTTCACTCCGCCTCCGCACGTTCCCGGGCCGCGCGCCCAGAGTCTCGGTCGCCGGATCTCCGCCGCCGTCCGTCTGCTCCGCGAGGAGGATCCGTCGATCACCGCGGACGACGTCCGCGTCGGTCTGCGACTCGCGGACGCCGAACTGCGGGCCGAGCTCGGCGGCCGTTCGCCGGCGCGCATCGCGCTTCTGCTCGGCGTCGCGATGGTGCTGTTCGCCGTCTGGCTGATCTACCTGTTCACGACCCACGGCCGTGGTGACCGGGTCACGATGGCCGCTCTCACCGGCGTCTCGGTCGTCGGCATGGCGCTCGCGATCCGCGCGCTGAAGCGCTGACGAGCGTTCTTGCCTGCGCGGCGATTCGCCTCGACGATGCGGCGATGACTCCGGAGACCTTCGCGACCCCGCCGCTGCCCGCGATCGCCGTCGTGCGCTGCGGTGCGGTGGTGCACCACGAGGCGCCGCGCCAGAGCGGCCTCGGCCGCGGCGTCGCCGGCGAGATCGTGGTGCGGCAGGGCTACCAGAACGGACTCGACGACCTCGACGGCTTCAGCCACCTGTGGGTCGTCTTCTGGTGCCATCACGCCCGCGGCGCGCCGCTCAAGGTGCAGCCGCCGCGCGACGATCGCAAGCGCGGCGTGTTCGCGACCCGCGCACCGCAGCGGCCGAACCCGATCGGGATCTCGGTCGTGCGGCTGGTGCGGCGCGATCGGCGGGTGCTGCACATCGCGGATCACGATCTGCTCGACGGCACGCCGGTGCTCGACCTCAAGCCCTACCTGCCGTACTGCGACAGCGTGCCCGACGCGCGCGTCGGCTATGTGGCGGAGTTGCCGACGGCCGCACCTGACCATCGCGCGTGGTGGCAGGCGAAGGGCGTGGCCCCGCCGCGCCGCTATCGGGACCGCTTCGGGGTCGGGAGCGCCGAGCGATGACCGGCAACGAACCGCGCGACGACCAGCGCCGCGAACGTCTGCGCCGCAAGCTCGGCAAGTCCGACGGGCCGGTCGAGGTCGCCGCGGCCGATCTGCGCTGGCTGCTCGACGAGGTCTCGCGGCTCAGCCAGAGCAACGAACGGCTGCGGCGACAGAACCGCAAGCTGCGGCTGCGGCGCGGCGCCGATGTCGATGTCGATGGCGACACCGACGCCGACAGCGACACCGGTACCGACGAAACCTGATCCGGCTACGACCGCGCGGTCAGCGGCGCCTTGCGGTTCGGCTTCTCCGGCGCGATCGGAACGCTGGTGCGGTGGCGACAGATCGCGGTCAGCACCGCGAGCGCGTGTTTGCCGACCGGCGCATGTTCCTGGCTGACGTTGGCCAGGTCGTTGAGCGACAGCATGCCGATCGCCTTGCCGTCGGCGTCGACGACAGGCAGCCGATGCAGCTGGCGATCGGCCATGCGCAGGGCGGCGGCGCTGACGTCCTCGTCGGCGCTGCAGGTCACGATGCCGTCCGACATCGAGTCGGCGACGCGCAGCTCGCCGAGCGGCCGGCCCTTGGTCAGCGCACCCATGCAGATGTCGCGGTCGGTCAGCGCACCGCCGACCGCACCCTTGGCGTCGACGACGACGAGCATCCCGCAGTCGTGCTCCCACAGCTTGCCGGCGGCGTTCTCGAGCGTGTCCTGTGGCAGACACGTGTAGGCCGGTGAACTCATGACCTCGCGGATCTTCATTGCAGTTACCTCATGCCTCGGGGGGAAGGAGCGGTCGGAGGTGAACTCCACGACACGCCAACGGGCCCGCTGCGCCAATACGGGATTCTGCGCAGACACGGCGGCCGCTCGGCCCAGTCCCGGATAGCGTCGCTCGCAACGCGGCGCATGCGCATCTTCGCGACCGACTCGTTCCCGATCCCGCTGCCGGCGGGCCACTTCTTCCCGCTCGCGAAGTACGAGCGGCTGCGGCGGCGCGTCGAAGCGCTCGGACTGCCGGCTGGCGGCCGCTGCGAGATCGCGCCGGCCGCCGGCGACGACGAGTTGCGGCGTGCCCACACCGCCGACTGGATCGCCCGCGTCCGGAACGGTCGCCTCAGCGCGCTCGAACAGCGGCGGATCGGGTTGCCCTGGTCGCCCGAGCTCGTCGAGCGCAGCCGCCGTTCGGTCGGCGCCACGATCGCCGCCTGCCGCGCCGCGCTCGCCGACGACGTCGCGGCCTACCTCGGCGGCGGCACGCACCATGCCGCGGCCGATCGCGGCGCCGGCTACTGCGTCTTCAACGACGCCGTGGTCGCGGGGCGCACGATGCAGGCCGAGGGTCTGGTGCGGCGCGTCGTCGTGATCGATTGCGACGTGCACCAGGGCGACGGCACCGCGCGGCTGGTGCGCGACGATCCGACCGTGTTCGCGTTCTCGATCCACGGCATGTCGGGCTATCCGAAGTTCGACGAGCCGGGCGATCTCGACATCCGCCTGCCCAACGGCACCGGCGACGTGATCTACCTCGCCGAGCTCGAGGACGGCCTCTGCGACAGCCTCGACCGTGCCGGCGCCGAACTCGCGATCTACCTGGCGGGCGCCGATCCGCACGAGGGCGATCGCATCGGCCGCATGAAGCTCACGTTCGAGGGTCTGGCGCGGCGCGACGAGCTCGTGCTCGGCGCCTGCCGCGCGCGCGGGATCCCGGTCGCCGTCACGATCGCCGGCGGCTACGGCCGCGAGCTCGACGACGTCGTGCGGATCCACGCGCGCACGATGCAGCTCGCCGCCGGCTTCAGCCGCCGACGACGCACATGAGTCCCGGGCTGGCGACGAAGCCGGCCGCCACCGCGCTGTCGAGCGCGAAGCCCTGCGTCGCGAACTGCACGCCGACCAGCGCCGGCACGTTCGGCACCGGCAGCGGGAACGTCGCCGTGCCGGACACGTCCGCGAGCCGGACGAGCGCGCTGACGGCGCCGCCGAGCAACAGCTCGCAGCCGCCGAACGGCGTGCTGCCGGACGTGTTCGCGATCCCGAGCGCCGACAGCGCCAGGCCGCGCACGTCCGTGAGTTCGAAGCCGAACGTCGGGTCGCCCGGCGTCGGCACCCCGCTCGCGGCGAGCGCCGGCGTGCCGGCGGAACCCGGGCAGCCGCTGCCGAACTCCTGCACCGACGCCGCGCCGGCCAGCGCCAGCGGCAGCGACCAGAGCTCGGCGCCGTGCAGGCCGTCGTCGGCGACGACGTAGATCGAGTCGCCCGCGATCCCGAGGAGACGCGGGTTCGAGTTGCCGCGGCCGGCGTGGATGTCGGCGAGCAGCGCCATCGTCGGCACGCCGGCACCGGCGATGTACGGCTCGATGCCGGTGCCGATGTCGCCGCCGGCGACCAGCACGCGGTCACCGCTGCCGAGCGCCCAGGCGTCGAGTACGCCGGACACCGGCCCCGTTGCGAGGTCGAGCACCAGCACCAGTTGCCCGCTGCCCTGGTCGAGCCGCCACAGCTCGCGGCCCGCGTTCGCGGTCGTCGCGATCACGAACAGCTCGTTCCGGGTCGGAACGAGCTCGTGGATCGTCATGCCGGCGGGCGCGTTCGCGGCCACCGACGTGCCGCTCGCGGTGCCGTCGGTGCGCCAGATGTCGAGCCCGCTGCCGCCGTCGGCGACGGCCCAGACGACACTGCCGTTGCTCGCCCGCGGCTGCGCCCCGGCGAACGAGATCGTCGCGAGCTGCTGGGTGCCGTTCGCGGTGCCGTCGCTGCCCCAGATGCCCTCGCTCGAGACCACGGCGACGCGGTCCTCTGCGACCCGGAACATGGCCGGATCGAAGCCGACGGAGGCGAGGATCAGCGGCGCGGTGAGCCCATTGGTGCCGCGGATCGTCGAGATCGTGCGCACGACGATCGCGTTCGACAGGACTTCGAAGTCCTCGGCCGTGTTCGGCACGAGGAACGGCAGCGCGACGGTGCCGGCGACGGTGCCGTCGCTGTGCCAGATCCGACCCTGGCGCATGAACCAGATCTCGTCGCGCGCGACCTTGCACGGTTCGTCGAGCGACGAGGTCTGCGCCAGCAGCGTGACGGTGTTCGCGGCCGTGCCGTCGGTCACGCCGGTGCGGCGCTGGCTGGCGAACGCGACACGGTCGCCGAACCGCGCCAGGCTGCCGCTGTAGATCAGGAACTCGCCCAGCGGCCCCGGCTGCAGGTCGAGCCCGTTGGTGCCCGCAGCCGTGCCGTCGGTCGACCAGAGCTCGAGCCCGGTCTGGCCGTCGTAGGCGGTGAAGAACAGCCGGTCGCCGACGGCCGCGGCGGGTGTGTTCCCGACGATGAGGCCGGGGCCCGACTGCGCGATGTCGACGAGGCGCGTCGCCGGCTGGCTGCCGTCGAAGTTCCAGAGCTCGACGCCGGTGGCGTCGGTGCCGCCGAAGACATAGCCGTTCGGGACCGGCACGAAGCCGCTGTCGGTGGTGGTGACGGGCAGCTGGCTCGGCGCGTCGTCGGGGATCGCGCCGAGGTCGGTGTAGACCCCACCGCTGAGCCGCACGATGCGCCGGCCGAGGTTCGGCAGCAGCGCCCGGAACAGCAACCCTTGCGGCGTCGAGCGCAGGTGCTCGGGATGCGAGCCGGCCGTGCCCGGCATGAGCTCGAGCAGCGGAACGGTGCCTGCGGCGGTGCCGTCGGTGGTCCAGAGCTCGTAGCCGGTGCTCGACGCGTAGCCGCGGAAGTAGAGCTGGCCCTGCTGCTCGACGAGGCCGCGCACGTCGCTCGCCGACGTGCTCAGCGGTCCGGTGCCGGCGATCGTCAGGTCGCTGTGCCAGACCGATCCGGACCAGGCGAACACGAGCTCGCCGTTCACGACGTGCATGCGATCGCTCTGCGGCGTCAGCGCCGCGCCGAGCTGGACGCCGCGCTGGAAGCTGGTGCCGTCGGTCGATGAGATCCAGTAGGAGAACGGTCCACCCTCGATCAGGTAGATCCGGCCGCCGAGCGGCGTGAACGCGTACGGCCGCCCGTTGCCGGGCAGCGTCGCGATTCGCACCGAGCCGGGGATCGTGCCGTCGGTGCGCCAGAGCTCGTAGACCCCGACGCTCGGCTGGCACCAGCCGTAGGTGATGCCGGCGATCGAGAGCTCGGCCGAGAACGCGACCATGCCCGGGATCGGCTGCGCGTCGTTCGGCGTCAGCGACGTCGTGTGCATCTGCGAGCCGGAGTCGGCGAGCAGCAGGCCGTTGCCGAGGCCGACGAAGCGCGTGATCGGGATCCCGAGATCGGGGATCGGCTGCGTCCCGGCGATCGTGCCGTCGGTCCGGTAACCGGAGCGCACCGGGCCGCTCCCGACCGTGAAGACCACGTCACCCTGGAAGCTGGCGTGGAACAACGGATCGGACGACGCCGCGCCGAGCGCGATGTCGCGCAGCAGGAACGTGCCGATCGCGGTGCCGTCGGTGACCCACGGCTCACGGCCGGCGTCCGGCGTCGCGGCGCGGAAGCACGCGAAGTTCGGCATCGCGAAGAACTCGGTCGGCTCCGAGGACGGGATCGGGCCGGTCTGTACGATGTCGCGGACGAGCTGCTGGGCCGGTGCGAGAGAACAGAGAATCGCCGCTGCGGCGGCGGTCAGGCTGATGCGTTGGGACATGCGCTCCTCGGCTGGTCGCGGGCGCCGGGCGGTCGGCCGGGCGTCAGGGAAAGCTGGGCGGTTCGGGCGGAGCGTGAGGGAGGACCGCGGGGAGTATAGCGTTCGGTCCGATTTCGCGCTCGCGGTCTGGCGCCGCGGTCGCGAGCATCCGCGCTTGCCCGCAGCGCCTGCGCAACCCGGTTCGGTGACCGTCCGCCGCGTGCTCGCGCTGTGGTGGCCGCTGGCCGGCTCGTGGCTGCTGATGGGGGTCGAGATGCCGCTGCTGGCGGTCGGCATGACGCGGATGGCGGGCGGCGACGCCCACCTCGCCGCGCTCGGAGCCCTGGTCTACCCGCTGTCGATCCTGATCGAGGCGCCGATCATCATGCTGCTCGCGGCCGCGACCGCGCTGGTCACCGATCTCGAGCGCCACCGGCGGCTGCTGCGCTTCACCCACCTCGCCGGCGCCGTATTGACCGCGGTGCACGTGCTGGTCGCGTTCACGCCGCTGTTCGACCTGCTGGCGCTCGATGTCATCGGCGTGCCCGCGGCGACGGTTGCACCCGGTCGCCTCGGCATGCAGATCATGACGCCGTGGACCTGGGCGATCGCGTACCGGCGCTTCCAGCAGGGCGCGTTGATCGGTGTCGAGCGCTCGGATCTCGTGGTCTACGGCACGCTCATCCGCCTCTTCGCGAACGTGCTCGCGCTCGCGGTCGGCGTCGCGATCGGCACGCTGCCCGGCATCGTCGTCGGCACCGTCGGGGTCGCGAGCGGTGTGCTCGCCGAGGCGGCGTGGGCCGGCTGGTGCTTCCGCACCGTGGCGCGTCCGCGGCTGGCGCAGCGACCCGCCGCGGAGCCCCTGCCCTGGCGGCGGTTCGCGGCGTTCTACGTGCCGCTCGCGTTCACGCCGCTGATCACGATCGTGATCCAGCCGATCGGCTCGTGGGCGATGAGTCGGATGGCCGAGCCGATGGCGTCGCTGGCGGCGTGGCCGGCGGTCTATGGCCTGGTGTTCCTTACCCGCAGCGCCGGCTTCGCGTTCAACGAGGTCGTCGTCACGTTCGCCGGTCGGCCCGGCGGGGTTCCGGCGCTGCGGCGCTGCGGCGTGGCGATCGCCCTGGTCGCGACCTCGGTGCTCGGCGTGCTCGCGTTCACGCCGCTCGGCGGCTGGTGGTTCGGCCGCGTCAGCGGCATGTCGCCCGAGCTCACCGCGCTCGCGAGCTCCGCGCTGGCGTTCGCGGTGCTGATGCCCGGCTACGCAGTGGCACAGAACTACTACCAGGGCGTGCTGGTGCACGCGCACCGCACACGGCCGATCACCGAGGCGGTCGCGGTCTACCTGCTGCTGTGCTGTGCCGGTCTGGTGTTCGGCGTCGAGCGGCTCGCCGGTGTGCCCGGCATCGAGGTCGCGCTCGGCGTGTTCACGGTCGCCGGGCTGGCACAGACCGCCTGGCTCGCGTGGCGGCGGCGCTCGGTCGCCGTCTGACGCTACTTGACCAACGGCACGGCGAGCCGCGCGGTGGTGAAGACCTCGCCCGCGGCGGCGTCGAAGTGCACGCCCTGGAAGTAGAGCGTCGTCGCGGGCAGTGTCTCGGGCAGCGGCAGCGTGTATTCGATGGTCGGACCGAAGCCGAGCGGCAGCGTGATCAGGCTGCCGGCGCCGACCGTCGGCACCAGCTGCCAGCAGCCCGGGTGCACCAGCGGCACGCCGGCGAGCAGCGTCGAGAGCGGCTGGGTGCCGACGATCACGGTCGCGAACGCGCCGGGCCCGAGGTTGTCGAGCCGGACGCCGCAGTTGGCGTCGCCGATCAGCTGGCTGCCGAACCAGCCCAGCCGCCCGTTGCCGCAGCCGAGGCCGCTGAGCTGGGGCGCCGGCGCCGTCGGATGGGCATAGCGGTCGACGTTGGCGACGTTGCCGCCGCCGGCGTTGGCGGCGTAGGCCAGCAGGAACACGTCGCTGTCGTCGTCGTAGGCCACCGCGCCGTCGACCGCCTCGTCGGTGCCGGGTGCGAGGTAGACGATCTCGCCGTGCAGCAGGCGGCCGGTGTGCCCGATCACGCGCAGGTTCATGTTGCCGCTGTCGATGTGGCGGACCAGCGCGACCCAGTGGCTCATCGTGTCGGTGTCGAGGTCGATGCCGCAGAGCACGTTGCGCGGGTTCGGGTTCGGATCGAAGAAGAACGAGCCGTAGGGCAGGTCGAAACCGCTGCCGTTCCAGTCGCGGCGCTCGATCACGACCTCGGTGCCGTTGACCGTGGTCGGACGACTGCCGACGACCCAGCTCGCGGCGCGCGTGTAGCCCAGCAGCTCGTCGTCGTCGTAACCGCCGAGCTGCGGCGCCATCTCGTGCGCGGAGTTGCCGAGCCCGACCTCGGTCGCGGCGCTGACGCTGCCCGTGGCATCGACCCGGCGGAGCTCGATGTCCCAGTCCTGGTGCGGGCTGAACATCGGGTTGTTGCCGATCACCTGGTGCGCGACGGTCCACTCCTGGGTTCCGGTCCGGCGTCGCCCGACGACCGGACGCTCGTCGTCCTCGAAGATGCCGTCGGCGATCACGAACGGCGCACCGGCGGTGCCGCTGCCGGCGCCGGTGAGGTCGATCGCGCAGCCGTAGACGCCGCTGGTCGGGGTCTCGTAGAACGTCGTGCCGCCTTCGCGCTGGAACACCACCAGCAGCGTCGGGACCGCGACCGGCCGCAGATCGGACGCGACGTCGGGCCGCCAGGCCTGCGCGCTGCCGGTGCCGACGAGGCCGTAGCTCGTCGTGGTCGAGGTGTCGCCGCGGGCGTGGCGGTGGAACCGCAGCTTGCGGGTGTCGCTGGCGTGGAAGTGACGCGAGAACGCCAGCAGCGTGCAGGCGCCGGCGCGGTGCAGGCCGAGGCTCGGATCGCGCGTCGACCAGCTCGCCGACAGGTCGGCGAAGACGGTGAAGCCACCGCCGTTGTCGTCGAACAGGCGCAGGAACAGGTCGGCGTCGTCGGCCGCGGTCCAACGCGTCGCGGCGCGCCAGATGTTGGTGCCGGTGCCGTAGGTGTCGCGCACCAGGTCGACCTCGTCGATCTCGGCGCCCGAGATGGTGTGGAACACGCCGAGCAGCGGGTCGACCACGATCGGGAACGTCGCGTTCTCGAGCCACGCGGCGTCGAGCGTGAGTGCGATCCCGCCATCGGCGAACGCGGTGGTCATCGGCTGTCGCCGACCGACCGCATCGACCGCGGTCGCGGCGCCGTAGCCCAGGATCGCGGTGCCGGTCTCGTCGGCGAACACCAGCGCGGCGTGCTCGGCACCGCGGGTCGCGCAGCTCAGCGCGGTCGCGACCGCCCCGCGGATGACCAGGTCGCCGGCCGCTGCCGGCCGCGTCGCGAGCACGAACGTCTGCTCGACGCCGTCGAGCCGCAGGTCGTACGCCTCGGTCAGGCCGCCGAGGTCGAACTCGGCGCGGCAGTCGTGCCAGCGCGCGCGCGGCGCTGCGACGGTGCAGAGTTCGGTCGCGCCGATCTTCGCCGAGACCGTTCGCCAGCGCAGCGAGCGGGTCACCGGGTAGTCGCGCCCGAGGTAGGGCACGAAGGCCATGCCGTCGTGGAACGAGCACTTGTAGTCGGCGCCGGCGCCCCAGACGCCGTAGCGGGCGCCGTCGTCGTCGGTCTGGCTGTGGATCGGGACTTGCGCGGTAACGGTGGCGGTAGCGGCGGCGGCGGTGAGTGCGGCGGCGGCGAGCAGCGTGCGGCGAATCGAGCGGTGGGTCATCGGGGCCTCGGGGTCGTTGGGTCTCTCCCGGGATCGCCGCGGCCGGGTGCGAGCGGACACCGATTCCGTGCGCGCTGCCTCTTCGGGCGGGCGCGGCTTTTTCGAACAAATCGCCGTGCGGTCGCCCCGACCCGGCTCTTGCCCTGGTGGACGGTGGGTGTGTGCCCGCCGATCCGCACTGGGCGGCCACGCCGCGACACACCTTTCTTGACGCAGGGACTGTCGAAAAGCGGTCACTCCGACCGTCGTGTCGCGTGCGGGGTCGCTCGACGAGGAGCGGTGGCGCGGGTGCGCCACCGCTCCTGTCTTTCACCTTCGTGGGGCCGGCGCCCGCGGTAACGTGCGGCGATGGCGCGCCTGTTCCTCGTCCGGCTCCTCCCGCTGCCGCTGTTCGCCGCCTGCGTGACCGCGCAGGCCGGGTTGTCGGGCTCGCGGCCCAACATCCTGTTCATCTTCAGCGACGACCACGCCGCGCACGCGATCAGCGCCTACGGCTCGCGCGTCAACCAGACGCCGAACATCGATCGGATCGCGGCGAACGGCGCGCTGTTCCGCAACAACTTCTGCGGCAACTCGCTGTGCGGTCCGTCGCGCGCCACGATCCTGACCGGCAAGCACAGCCACGCCAACGGCTTCATGCGCAACGGCAACACGTTCGATCCGGCGCAGCCGACGATGGCGAAGCTGCTGCAGGCGACGGGCTACCAGACCGCGATGATCGGCAAGTGGCACCTGACGTCGGATCCGCAGGGCTTCGACCACTGGATCGTGCTGCCGGGCCAGGGCCAGTACTACAACCCCGACTTCCTGACGCCGGACGGCAGGAAACGCATCGAGGGTCACGCCACCAACATCACGACCGATCTCGCGCTCGATTGGCTCGAGCAGCGCGATCCCGACAAGCCGTTCTTGTTGATGTGCCAGCACAAGGCGCCGCATCGCAACTGGATGCCGGCGCCCGAGGACCTCGCGCTCTACGCCGATCGCGACATCCCCGAGCCGCCGACGCTGTTCGACGACTACGCCGGTCGCACCGAGGCCGCGAAGCACCAGGAGATGACGATCGCGCGGCACATGTACCTGCACTACGACCTCGTCGTGCCGCCGACGGCCGCCGAACGCGAGGCCGGACTGGTCGGTCCCGACCGCTCCTACGACGACATGATGGCGCGGCTGCTGCCGGCGCAGCGCGAGGCCTGGGACGCGGCGTTCGCGCCCCGCAACGCCGCGTTCCGCGCCGACGAGCCGACCGGTCGCGAGCGCGTGCGCTGGGCCTACCAGCGCTACATCAAGAACTACCTGCGCTGCGTCAACGGCGTCGACCGCAGCGTCGGGCGGCTGCTCGACTGGCTCGACGCGCACCCCGACGTCAAGGCGAACACGCTCGTGGTCTACAGCTCGGACCAGGGCTTCTACCTCGGCGATCACGGCTGGTACGACAAGCGCTGGATGTACGAGGAGAGCCTCAAGATGCCGCTGGTCGTGAGCTGGCCCGGTCACGTCGCCGCCGGGGTCGAGATCCCGCAGCTGACGCAGAACATCGACTTCGCGCCGACCTTCCTCGATCTCGCCGGCGTCGATGTGCCCGCCGACATGCACGGCGCCAGCCTCGTGCCGCTGCTGTCGGGCGGCGAGCCCGATGACTGGCGCGACGCGATCTACTACCACTACTACGAGTCGAACGCGGTGCACATGGTGCCGGAGCACTACGGCGTGCGCACGGCGCGCTACAAGCTCGTGCGCTACTACGAGCCGCAGTGGGATGCCTGGGAGCTGTTCGACCTCGCGCGCGACCCCGACGAACTGCACAGCGTGCACGGAGACCCGAGCTACGCCGACATCCTCGCCGGCCTGAAGCGCCGGCTCGTCGAGCTGCGGCGCCAGTACGGCGACGACACCGGCACGCTCGGCGAGTTCGATGTCACCGCCGGGATCGCGCGGGTGCAGCTCGGCGCCGACGGCTACCGCGTCTGGGCGAACGCGACCGGCGGCTACCTGCTGCGCTCGGGTGACCCGGGCGGCACGAAGTTCACCACCGCGATGACCTCGGTCGGCGGCCGGCAGCTGCGCAACGGCTTCGTGCTGCTGAGCGGCGATGCCGAGTCGCGCGGCCAGCTGGTCCGCGCCGGTATCGAGTTCGGCGCGCGTCAGCTCACGGTGATCGGGCCCGGCGGCATGCGGCAGCGCGCCAGCGCGGCGATCGAGTGGGACGGTCGCGCGCCGCTCGAGCTCGTCGTGACGGTCGACCTCGCGGCACATTCGTTGACGGCCGCCGCCGCCGGTCAGCGTGTCACCGTCGAGCTGCCGGCGGAGTGGACCGAACTCACCGCCTGCGGCTACGGCGCGAGCAACGCCGAGACCGTGTTCACGCCGCTGTCGATCGAATGACGGTCGACGGTGCGAAAGCGCCATGTCGACGGTGCCTCGGCGCCGCCGCGCAGCTCGCCGCGCCGATCACCCGATGGAAAGGCGATTGACAAGCGCTCCGGCAGTGCGGAACCTTCTTCGCCGCCCAACGCGCCGCCGCCCGCGAACGACCGCGAAATGACACAGGTTCCACGCCACATCAAGCGCCACGACGGCGTGATCTCGCGCGCCGATCGCGAGCGCCTGCTCGGCCAGCGCGGGGCGGTCGTCTGGTTCACCGGGCTGTCGGGTTCGGGCAAGTCGACGCTGGCACGCGCGCTCGAGGAACGGCTCACCGGCACCGGCCGGCTGGTCTACGTGCTCGACGGTGACAACATCCGCCACGGGCTCTGCGCCGATCTCGACTTCTCGGCCGCCGGCCGCACCGAGAACATCCGTCGCATCGGTCACGTCGCCGCACTCTTCACCGATGCCGGCGTGCTGGTGCTGACCGCGTTCATCTCGCCGTACCGCAGCGATCGCGCCCAGGTGCGCCAGCTCGTCGGGGACGATTTCGTCGAGGTGCACGTCGACGCCGACCTCTCGGTCTGCGAGTCGCGCGACCCCAAAGGTCTCTACAAGAAGGCCCGCGCCGGCGAGATCCCGGAGTTCACCGGGATAAGCTCGCCGTACGAGGCCCCCGAGGCTCCCGATCTGCGGGTCGACACCGGCCGGCAGACGCTGGCCGAATCGGTCGCGGCGGTCGAGCAGCTGCTCGCGCAGCGCGGTCTCCTGAGCGTCTCTCCGAAGCAATGACAAAGTACGCCCTCAGCCACCTGCGGCAGCTCGAGCAGGAGAGCATCCACATCATGCGCGAGGTCGCGGCCGAGTTCGCGAACCCGGTGATGCTCTACTCCATCGGCAAGGACTCCGGCGTCATGCTGCGCCTCGCGCAGAAGGCGTTCGCCCCGGATCGCATCCCGTTCAAGGTGCTGCACGTCAACACGACGTGGAAGTTCCGCGAGATGATCGAGTTCCGCGACCGCCTCGTGAAGGAGTTCGAGCTCGACTTCGTCGAGTGGATCAACAAGGACGGCGTCGCCAACAAGATCAACCCGTTCGATCACGGCACGCAGCGCTACACCCACATCATGAAGACCGAGGCGCTGAAGCAGGCGCTGAACGCCGGCCAGTACGACGCCGCGTTCGGCGGTGCGCGCCGCGACGAGGAGAAGAGCCGCGCCAAGGAGCGGGTCTTCAGCTTCCGCGATCGGTTCCATCAGTGGGACCCGAAGAACCAGCGGCCGGAGCTCTGGAACGTCTTCAACTGCCGGGTCAACAAGGGCGAGTCGATCCGCGTCTTCCCGCTCAGCAACTGGACCGAGCTCGACGTCTGGCTCTACATCCACGAGGAGCAGCTGCCGATGGTGCCGCTCTACTTCGCGAAGGAGCGCCCGGTCGTCAACCGCAACGGCACCTGGATCATGGTCGACGACGAGCGGCTGCCGCTCGCCGACGGCGAGCAGCCGGTGATGAAGAAGGTCCGCTTCCGCACGCTCGGGTGCTATCCGCTCACCGGCGCGATCGAGTCGGACGCCGACACGCTGCCGAAGATCATCGAGGAGATGCTGCGCAGCCGCGATTCCGAGCGCCAGGGCCGCGTGATCGACTACGACGAGGCCGGCTCGATGGAAGAGAAGAAGCGCGAGGGCTACTTCTGATGACGTATTCGCGTCAGCTCGACGAGCAGGGCATCGACAGCTATCTCGAGCGCTACGGCAACCGCGAGATGCTGCGGCTCCTGACCTGCGGCAGCGTCGACGACGGCAAGTCGACGCTGATCGGTCGCCTGCTGCACGACTCGGAGCAGGTGCACGACGACGTGCTGTCGGCGGCCAAGAAGGCCACGGCACG
>JAGQRB010000611.1 GCA_020425925.1 Planctomycetota bacterium | reverse complement strand
TCGCGCCGACCAGCAGCAGCGACGTCCGGTGGCACGCAACCAGCCGCCGCGGCGGCTCGATCTCGCGCAGACGGAGATCCTGGAGCACCGCCCGCGCGGCGTCGGTCTGCTGTTGGGTAGGGGTTGGCACGGACAAGAGGGTGGAATACCGCGCGCCGGACGCCGGCGCCAGATGTCCGGTGCCGCCGGCGCGCTCGCAGGTTCCCGGGGTAGCGTCAAGATGTGTGCTCCGACTGGTCGAGAAACGACTTGTCCATGTCCGACGTCGAGAACCAGACCGCCGGGGCGGTGCCGGCCCGCGCCGACGAGCTCAAGGCCAACGTCTGGAGCCTGGTCGACGCGCTCGTCGCCAAGGACGAGGAGGGCTACGAATCCGAGTTCGTCGAGCTCGTCACGCAGGTCACCGGTCTGATCGACCGCAAGCTGCGCATGGAGGGCACCAAGACCGACACGCGCGACTTCCTCGGTGAGATGCTGTTCACCCGGCTGCGGCGCGGCATGCACCTGTTCCTGAAGAGCGAGGACGAGGTGCTGGCGTCGCGCGCCGCCGAGTGGGTGATGGGCGTGCTGTTCTCGGTCACTACGCTGACCGAGTTCGCGCGCGCCTTCGACCGCGCGCTGATCGGTTCGCGCTCCGGCAACACCGACTTCAACTTCGCGGGCCGCACCGACTTCATCTCGGTCGAAGAGGTGATGCAGATGCTGTCGCAGGGCAAGCGCATCGGCTGCCTGAGCCTCGAGAAGGACGACAACCGGCTCGACATCTATCTCAAGGACGGCCGCATCTTCTTCCTCGACCCGCATCACCTGATCCGTCGGGTCATGCCGGGCAGCGACGCGATGCAGCACCGCGAGATCACCGAGTCGCAGGTCACCGGCGCCGAGGGCGAGCGCAACCGGTCGGGCAAGCCGGCGCTGCTGTCGCTCTGCGACGAGGGCGTGTTCCAGGGGCTCGACCGGATCTCGATCCTGCGTCAGTTCGGCAAGGAAGTGCTGTTCGACTTCATGCGCTCGTCGGAGCCGTACGCGTTCTACTACCGCAGCCACGACGAGCTGCCCGCGTTCGCGATCGACAACGACATCCGCGTCGGCGTCACCTCGCTGCTGCTCGAGGGCAGCAAGCAGCTCGACGACTGGCAGCAGATGCTCGCTGTGATCCCCGATCCCGACATGCCGCTCGAGCCGAAGGCGGACATGTTCGCGCGCATGAGCGACATCGCGCTCGGCGTGCTCGAGATCAAGCTGATCTCGCAGATCAACGGCGACACCACGCCGCGTTCGCTGGTACCGCTGCTGGGCTTGCCGCTGTTCGACATCTACGTGCTGCTGATCAAGCTGAGCCGCGACGGCGTGATCGCGGTGCCCGGCGGCGACGCGGCGATCGACTCGATGACGCTGAGCGTCGAGGAGTCGATGCAGGAGGCGTTCGCGGCGCTCGATGCCAACGACGACGACAACCAGCGCAAGAGCGCGATCGATCGCGTGTTCGGCGACGAGGGTGACGATCTGCAGGGCTCGGCGGCGAGCGCGCTCGATGCGGTGCTCGGCGACTCGATCGTCGACACCAAACGGTCGAAGGCCAAGGTCAAGACCGGCGACAACGGCACCGACCTCGATCAGGACCTGCTCTCGATCCTGCGGCGCAGCAAGGAGTAGGGCCGAAGGCGGCGGCCGCCTCAGCACTCGCGGCGGCGCAGCTGCAACCGGCGCGAGGTCCGATCGATCAGCACCGTCAGCAGCACCATCGCCCAGAGCAGCGTGCTCGCCGTCGGGTAGTCGCGCCAGTCGAGGCTGAAGGCGAACGCGTGGCCGAGGCCGCCGGCGCCGACCATGCCGAGCGCGACGCCGGCGCGGACGTTGACCTCGAACTGGAAGAAGACGTAGGTCCGCCAGTCGGGCCATGCGCGCGGCAGCCCGCCGTAGAGGAAGATCTGGCCGCGGCCGCCGTTGCCCACCTTCTCGAGCTCGCCGTAGGGCAGGTTGTCGAGTGTCTCGGTGAAGACGCGGTGCAGCACGCCGGTGGTGTGCAGCGCGACCGCGAGCACGCACGGCGTGACGCCGAGTCGGAAGAAGACCGCGAGCAGGACGACCCAGGCGACCTCGGGTACCGCGCGGCACACCAGCGCCACGAGCTTCGCAGCCGCGAGCAGCAACCACCGCCGCGCCCGTCCGAGTGCCGTCAGGCGTTCGCCGGTGAAGCGATGGGCGTCGAGCTGAAACGCCACCGACGCCGGCCAGGTCAGCATCGCGGCGCCGAGCGCGCCGAGTCCGGTCGCGACGACGCCGATCGCGAGCGGGGTGATGCTGTTTCGCAGCACGGACCACAGCGTCGCCGGCGTGACGTCCGGCACCGCCAGGCCGGCGACGAAGTTGCCGATCCAGCGCCATTCGATCCGCCGGAGTTCGGCCGCGGCGGCGGCGAC
>JAGQRB010000610.1 GCA_020425925.1 Planctomycetota bacterium | reverse complement strand
GGTCGCAGTGCTTGCGCAACTCGAGCGCGGGGCCGAAGGTCGGGTTCGCAGTCGAGGCCGGCACCAGCCAGGCGCCGACGAACGCGTGCTCCTTCTGCAACACGACCAGCGGCTGCAGGCCGATGTGTTCGAGCAACGCGGCATAGACCAGCGCGAGGTCGAGGCAGGTCGCGAGCCGGTCGCCGAGGACCTGCTCGGGGGTGCGCACCTTCTGGCCGACACGCTCGAAGCTCGGCGGCGGGCTGACGTAGCGCACCTCCTGGGCGCGCACCGCGTCGTGCACCGCCGCCAGCATCGCACGCGCCCGCGCCGGGTCACCGGACTGGTAGCCGTCGAGCGCGCCGTTGCCGGTCCGTTCCTCGAGCCGCGCCGAGACGTCCCGCAGCAGCACGGCAAGCGCCGGATGGTTCGGCGCGACGAAGGCGGCCAGCAGCGGCGGCATCACCGCGAGCCCCGGCCACTCGTTGTAGGCGAGAACCTCGATCGGGCTGTGCGCGGTCGCGATCACCGTGCCGGCGCCGTCGCGAACGGTGGCGCGAACCTCGCCGCGCACCCGTTCGAGCAGGTTCGCTAGCCGCTGCGGATCGAGCCGCGGATCGGGCTTGCGCAACGCGACGCTGTCGCCGGCCGGCACCGCCGCGACGCGCCACTCGAGCGGCTCGGCGAGCGGCGGCTCGAGCTCGATGGTCACACAGGGATCGGCGAGCTCGGCATCGCCGGGGTTGTGCAGCCGGACCGCGAGCAGCCACGGCACCGCGCTCTGCTGCATCGCGTAGCACAAGCGCGGAACGTTCTGGAGTTCGATCGACGGTCGCTGCTCGGACACCGGACTGGACGTTAGCGGCTCGGGGTCGGTGCCGCGACCTCGGCCTGCTGGTCGCCGGATCCGCAGCCTGCGTGGCGGTTCCGGCACGAGATCCAGTCGAGCGCCCGAGCGCGTGTTCCCGCAGACGCCGAAGGTCGACGACGTCCCGCATGCGGACCCGGCAGACGAGAAGGCTGCCGCCGCCCTGACCGGATGGGGCGCAGCCCGCCCTCACCCACCCGGCTTCAATGTCGCGACCTCACCCGCCGCCATCGCGCGATCGCGACACAGCTCGGTGCCGAGCCAGCCGGCCGACAGCGGCTTGCCGAGGCGGCTCACGACGCGCGCGGTGACCAGCCGCATGTCCTTCCACTCGAGATCGACGACGAAGCCGCCGCGCGCGCACAGACCGGCGACCTTGCCGGTGCGCCAGCCGATCGGCAGCGCCGGCAGGAACTCGAGCCGGTCGCCGTGGCTCTGCAACAGCATCTCGGCGACGCCGGCGGTGGCGCCGAAGTTGCCGTCGATCTGGAACGGCGGGTGGTTGTCGAACAGGTTCGGCAGCGTCGACTTCGCCAGCAGGTCGTGGTGGTTGCGGAACGCCAGCTTGGCGTCGCGGAGCCGCGCGAAGAAGCTGATGATCCAGGCGCGGCTCCAGCCGGTGTGGCCGCCGCCGTGCGCGAGACGGTACTCGAGGCTCTTCCGCGCCGCGGCCGCGAGCTCGGGGGTGCGCGCGAGATCGATCTGCGCGCCCGGGAACAGCGCGTAGAGGTGGCTCATGTGGCGGTGGCCCGGCTCGGGCTCGGCGAACTCCTCGTTCCACTCGAGCAACCGGCCGTCGCTGCCGATCTGCGGCCCCTGCAGCTTCGCGAGCGCGCCACCGACTCGGGCCGTGAACTCGTCGTCGATACCGAGCGCCGCGGCGGCCTCGAGCACGTTGGTGAACAGCTCGTGCACGATCTCCTGGTCCATCGCCGGCCCCATCGTCACGTGCGCGACGACGCCGTCGACGGTCCGGAACGAGTTCTCGGGCGACATCGACGGCCCGGACACCAGCTTGCCGGTCTTCGGATCCGGAACGAGGTAGTCGAGGAAGAACTCGGCAGCGCCGTGCAGGATCGGCCAGGCGCGTTCGCGCAGGAAGAGCTCGTCGCCGGTGAAGCGCCAGTGCTCCATGAAATGCGCCGTGCACCAGGCGCCACCCATCGGCCACATCCCCCACTGTGTGCTACCGATCGGCGAGGTGAACGCCCATTGGTCGGTGACGTGGTGCGCGACCCAGCCGCCGCAGTCGTAGAGCTCGCGCGCGGTGCGCTGCCCGGAAGGCACGAGCGCCTGGACCAGGTCGAAGAACGGCTCGTGGCACTCGCTGAGGTTGCAGACCTCGGCCGGCCAGTAGTTCATCTGCAGGTTGATGTTGATGTGGTAGTCGGCGTTCCAGGGCGCATCGATGTGCTCGTTCCAGAGACCCTGCAGGTTCGCCGGCATGCAGAGTCGCCGCGAGCTCGCGATCATCAGGTAGCGGCCGAACTGGAAATGCGTCGCGGAGAGGTCGGGATCGTTGGCGCCGCGCGCGACCTGCGCCATTCGGATGTCGGTCGGCAGACCGCGCAGCGCATCGCCGCCGAGATCGATCGCGACGCGATCGAACAAGCCGCGGTGGTCGGCGACGTGCTCGCGCCGGATGTCGCCCGCGGTGCGGCCCTCGAGCGCACCGAGCTCGATCTCGGCGTTGCCGAGCGCGGCTTCGGGCTCGAGCTGCTCCTGCAGACCGATTCCGCTGCCGAAGCTCGTCGCCGCGGTCAGCACGATCGTCGCCTGACCGGTGGCGCGCACTCTGAGCGTGGTCGCGTCGTCCGCAGCCACCTCGCCCTCGAGCACGCGCGCGAACGCGACGAAGCGCGTGCCCTCGTGCTCCTTGCCCGCGTTGGCCCGACCGGACAGCCGCAGCGTGCGCTGGTCGAAGCGCGCGGTCGTCGCCGCCTCGGACCGCGTCAGCCCGACCTCGAACTCGAACGGCTCGCTCGAGTCGCAGAACACGCTGACGACGAGCGCCTGCTCCATCGCGCTGCAGAACACCTCGCGCCGGAACGTCACTTCGCCGAGACGGTAGAGCGTGCGCGCGATGCCGTCGTCGAGATCGAGCTGGCGGCGGTATTCGGTGGCCTCGCTGTGGCCGGGGAACTCGAGCAGCAGATCGCCGAGCGTCTGATGGCTGCGCACCCAGCGCTCCGACATGAACTCCTGCTGCACCAGCGCCTCGGCCGCGGCGTACTCGCCGGCGAACAGCAGCTCGCGCGCCTTGGCGAGGTGCTCGTGGGCACCGTGGCGATCGCGGTCGACCGGACTGCCGGCCCACAGCGAGTCCTCGTTGAGTTGCAGGCGCTCCTTGCGCATGCCGCCGAACACCATCGCTCCGAGCCGGCCGTTGCCGACCGGCAGCGCTTCGTTCCAGGTCGCCGCGGGCTGCTTGTACCAGAGCCAACGCGCCGGCTGCGCAGCGGCGGCAGCAGCGAAGGCGACAGCGCAGGCTGCGAAGAGCATCGATCGCAGGATCGTCATCGCGCGGGATCGTAGCATCCGCCCGATGGCCGTGACCCTGCGCGAAGTGCGCGAAACCGACCTCGAAGTCCTGTTCGAGCATCAACGCCAGCCGCGCGCGAACGCGATGGCCGCGTTCCCGGCGCGCGACCGCAACGCGTTCTTCGAGCATTGGCGAACGAAGGTGCTCGCCGTCGACACCTACCTCAAACGTATCGTGCTCGCCGACGGATTACGCGCTCGTCGCAGTGCACACGCAGGATCGATCCGCGTGCTCGAGAAGTGCGCATTCGTTCGGATCGGACGACACCACGACGACCGCGGCGCCGACACAGTCGGCGAGTTCGTCTACGAGCTGACCTGAACCTCAGACACCCGCGCCCGAGAGCACGAGCCGCACCGCCGCCGGCGGACGCTGCACCACGACGTCGACACCGAGCGCGATGTAACGCAGCGTGCCGTCGTCGATCACCACGCCATCGGCCGCGGTCATCGCGATCTGCGGACGCCCCTGGCCGAACGCGCCGGGCAGCAGCGTGCCATCGGGCAGGTAGAACACCGGCACGCCGAAGTTGTTCTGCAGGTGGACCCAGGTCGCGGCGAAGATCCCCTGCGAAGGCACCGTCATCGCGATCCCGGCCGGTGTCGTCGCGAAAGGTTGGTGGCTGCCGCCGACGTAGAGCCGGTCGCCGCCGCTGCCCGAGACCAGGATGTCGGCCGGGCCCGTGAGCGCGGTGCCGACACCGAGCGTCAGGCTCGCGCCCTGCTGCACCACCGTGCTGCTGCCGGTCGCGACGTCGAGGCGCCGCAGGTCGACGCCGCCTTGCCGCTGCTCGAGCACGAACAGCTCGTTGCCGGCATCGGCCGCGGCGCGCGGATCGAGCGTGCCCGGAAAGTACGGCTGCGTGACGGTGCCGGTGGCGGTGAGGTTCTGCACGGTGCCGCCGGATGCCGACAGCCCGGAGCGGTACCAGTCCATGCGGTTCAGATCACCGATCGCGATCAGCAGGTTGTTGCCGTCGAACTTCGGCAGGATGTAGACACCGATGTACGGCTCGAAGATCGGATCGTCGGTGACGTGCAACGTCGGCAGCGTGCCCTGCAGGTCGAGCAGATAGAGCTCGTCGCGGAGCGATGCGTCGACGAAGAACAGCCGCGTGCCGTCGTCGTTGAGCAGCATCGCGGGCCCGCCGTTGCCCTCGGGCAGGTAATTCGGATCCTCGTACTTCGCGGCTGGCGGCGGCAGCAGCGTCGCGGCGCCGACCGTACCGGCATGCCAGAGCTGCTGCAGGTGCTGCGGGCCGTAGAGGAACACGACGTGCTGACCGTCGCGCGACATCGCGAGCTCACCACCGATGCGGACGTTCGGCACCGGCGGCGGCGTCAGGTCGAAGGGAACAGCGCCGTCGGCGAGGCTGCAACGGAAGATCTCTTCGTCGTCGGTGGCGTAGAACACGTGGGTCGGCCCGACCATCACGCCGGTCGGCTCGACCTCCTTCGGAGCGGCCACGACGAGTCGGTCGGGACGACCGGTGCTCGGGTAGACCGTGCCGTCGAGCTTGAACACGAACATGCCACCGGCGAGCAGGCCGACCGCGCCGTGCGCGCCGTCGTCGGCGATCGCGACGCGATCCATGAACGGATCGACATTGCCCGGCAATCCGGCCTGCTCGAGGACCACGCGCGCGCTGCCGTCGCGCGCGACGTGCAGGAAGCCCCAGAACTGGCCGCCGACGCGGCGATAGCGCAGGACGCGGCCACCGTCGGGCAGCTCGATCCGCAGCAGGCCGTTGCGCTCGATGCGCCGCGCCCGCGTGGCGTCGTGCTCGCGCGCCAGCGTCCGGCCGGTCAGCTCGATCGGCAGGAACTCGACGTCCTGGAGCACGACGGTCCCGGGCCCGTTCGGGTTGCTCTCGTCGATCGTGGTGATCTGCAGGGACGTCGCCGTGCCCTCCGCGAGACAGATCTGCTGGGCCGCTGCGGGCAGCGATAGAGCGAGGACGAGGAATGTGCGCGCGATCATGACAGCTGTATGAGGATAGCAGACAACGGCAGACGGCACGCGACGGTGGGCCGCCGCGTGCCGATCGGTTTCACCGGCCGCGGGGGATCAGTTCTGGACGTCCTTGCAGTCGGCGTTGCTGAACTCGGCGGTGCCGCTGGGGTCGATCACCAGCGCCTGGCTGGACACGGTGACGCCGAGGTGCTGCGGCAGCGTCGGCATCGTGAAGTTGAAGCGGAACTGGTTCTGACCGCTGGCGAAGCCGGAGCGGAACGACACCGGCGTCGGGCCGAGCAGGTAGGTTCCGACCGAACCGTACGGCGTGTAGCCGGTGTTCCAGAGGAAGTCGATGAACACCATGCAGAACGAACCGGCAGGGGCGTTGACCTCCCACGTGTTCGACTGACCGAAACGCAGGTTGCCCATGTCCATGATCTTGTTCGCGGCGGCGATCTGATCGACCCGCAGCATCGGGTTCTGCGCCGTGCCGACGTTGACGACCTGCATGATCGCTTCGGTGTTGGTCCACTGGTTCAGGTTGATCGTGTTGCTGAACATCGGCAGGTTGGTGCAGTCCAGGAAGAACTGGTTCTGCGTGCCCTGGACGTCCTCGACACCGCCGCGCAGCGTCTGGGTCTGGGCCGGAAGTGCGACCGCGACGGTCGCCAGCAGGGAAAGGCAAAGGGGAAGGGTGTTCATTGGTTCTGTCTCGTGTCTCTGGTTGTCTCTTCGTCTCGTCCGTGTCGGACACGAGGGGTAGGGCAACGGCCGTGCCACAGCGCGCGGTTTCTCCGACGTCCGAGATGCGGACGGGTGCGACGAGCCGCCGTGCGGAATGCGGACGCCGGCGCGCGCACCGCGGCGATCAGTCGATGCCGTGGCGCTTCAGCTTCTCGTAGAGCGCCGTGCGCGAGATCCCGAGCGCCTTCGCGACCTTCGTCTTGTCGCCACCGAGCGCCTGCATCGCGGCCACGATCGCGCGCTTCTCGACCTGCTTCAGGGTCTCGACGGCGCGCGGCTCGGACGCCGCGGCGGGCCCTGGCGTCGCCACCGCGATCGAGCTGGCGCGCGGCAGCGCCAGGTCGATGACCTCGGTGCCCGGCGTCAGCAGCGCGGCGCGCGCCATGACGTGGTCGAGCTCGCGCACGTTGCCGGGCCACGGATAGTCGCGTATCGCCGCCTCCGCGACGCCGCCGAGCCGGAGCTCGCGGCCGGCCTGCTGGCCGTGGCGGGCGAGGAAGTGCGAGGCCAGCAACACGACGTCGTCGCCACGCTCGCGCAGCGGCGGCACGCGCAGCTCGACGGCGGCCAGCCGGAAGAACAGGTCCTCGCGAAACTGTCCGCTCTGCACCATCGCCCGCAGATCCTTGTGGGTCGCCGCGACCACCCGCAGGTCGAGCGCGATCGTGGTGGTGCCGCCGACGCGCCGGATCGACTGCTCCTGCAGCGCGCGCAACAGCTTCGCCTGCATCGGCGGCGGCATGTCACCGACCTCGTCGAGGAACAGCGTGCCGCCGCTCGCGAGCTCCAGCAGCCCGGGACGATCGCTGTCGGCACCGGTGAAGGCACCCTGCACGTGGCCGAACAGCTCGCGTTCGAGCAGCTCCGCCGGCAGTGCCGAGCAGTTCTCCGCGACGAACGGGTTGCGGTGGCGCCCGCTCTGGTCGTGCAGCGCGCGCGCGACGAGTTCCTTGCCGGTACCGGTCTCACCCGAGATGAGCACCGCCAGGTCGAGCGGCGCGAGCTTGTCGATCTCGGCACGCAGCGCCCGCACCGGCGCGCTCTCGCCGAGCAGCTTGGCGTTCGGGCGCCGACCGACACGCCGGACCACCGCGAGCTCGCGCCGGCTCTGGTTGAGCTCGCGCGCCAGTGCCTCCTCGCGTCGCATGCGATCGACCGCGATCGCGGCCTGGTCGGCGAGCACTTCGAGCGCTTCCTTGTCACTCTCGCCGAACGCGTCCGCACGACCGGCATGCTCGACGTAGATCGCCCCGGTCGTGCCCATCGCGGAGCAGAACGGTGCACAGATCGCCGAGCGGATCTCGAGATTGCGGATCGACGGCATCTCCTGGAGCTCGCGATCGGCGAGCGCGTCGGCGCCCGTCAGCGTCCGCTGACGCTCGATCGCACGGTGAGCGAGCGAGCGGCTGAACGCCTGCGCCGCACTCTCGGCGTCTCCGCTCTGGAACTCGCGCCGCACGCCGTCGTCGCGCTCGACCAGCAGGAAGCCCTGGCGACCGCCGGTCAACGTGACGGCAGCGTCGAGCAGGTGCCGCATGGCGCGGTCGAGCTCACGTTCGTGGGCGAGGTTGCGATTGACCGCGAGGAAAGTGCGGAAGAGCTCGCGGCTGGGGCCGGGTCCGGCGGGCATGGCGCGCGACAGTCTAGCGTCGGAAGTGCGTTCGGCCGCGGGCGTGCTGTCGCCGAGTGCCGCCTCGGCGCGCGCCAGCATCGCCTCGGCCTGCGCGCCGGCATCGCGCATGCCGAGCCGGGCCAACTCCTGGACGGCGGTCTCGAGCCACGGCCGCGCCGCCACCGCATCGCCGCGCGCGAGCTCGGTGTTGCCGAGATTCGCCGAGGCGATCGCCATGCCGGCGCGATCGCCGACGTGCTCGTAGAGCGCGCGCGCCTCGCGCAGCCGGTCGATCGCGACCAACGGGTCGCCGCGGTCGCGCGCGATCAGGCCGAGGTTGACGCGGGCACCCGCCATGTGCCGCACGTTGCCGAGCTCGAACAGCAGCGACCCGGCGCGGTCGAAGTGCCCCCCCGCCGCCTCGAGATCGCCGCGACGGCGCGCGGCGTGACCGGCGACCGTGTGCACGCTCGCGAGCGCGTACGGCTGGTGCTCGGGCGACAGCTTCGCGAACAGGCGCTCGATCAGGCGGTCGCGCTCCTCGACCCGCCCGGAAGCATCGAGCATCGCCGCGAGCGTGAGCTCCTCGGCGGGCGATCGCGGCGGCTCGATCACCTCGACCGCGCGGTCGGCCTCACCCCGCGCATGGCGCAGCAGGGCGTTGACGCGGCGTTGCCGCGGATGCTCGGGGTCGCCCGCCGACGCCGCGAGCTGGCTCTCGGCCGCGGTCACCTGACCGAGGTCGAGCAATGCCTGCGCGCGCAGCACCGGCGCGTCGGCGCAGAGCGGCAGCGCGCGGGTCGGCTCGCCGCCGTCGAGCAGCCCTTCGGCGAGCGCGTGGCGCAGCTCGAGCTCGGAGTCCGGCGCCATCACGACGCCGCGACGCCAGGCGGCGAACGCGGCCTCGGCGTGGCCGCACGCCGCGAGTTCGCGAATCGTGGCGGCATCGACCCTCGACGACGTCGGCGCGGATCGCCGCAACCGGCCGGCGTGCGCGCTCGGCCAGACCCAACGGCTGCCAGCGGGTCGGATCTCCCCTTGCTCGACCAGGCGCTCGAGCAGATGTGTGACGCTCGGGCCGTCGGTCGCCCCCATCGCGATCAGCGATTCGGCGGCGGCGCGCTGCACGTCGGCATCGAGCCCGAGCAACGACCCCGCGAGCTGCGGCGCCAGCCGGGCGACATCGAGCGGCGGCAACCGACAGACGGTCGGCCCCGCGCCCTCGCGCACCAGCCGCACCTCGCCGTCGAGCTCGCGCAGCTCGCGGAAGCCCGGCACCGTGCAGCGCAGGTGCATCGCCACGGTGCGGCGATCGGCGGCCGCGCCGCCGCTGACGACCACGTCGCCGCGCGCTACCCGCGCCACCGCCTCGACCTCGGGACGCCAGAGCTCCAGCGGATCGGGCGCGAGCAGGCCGAGCGACGGCCGCCCCGAGCCACCGCACAGGAACTCCATCGCCGCCTGGGAGTCGCGGAAGCGGCGGTTCGGCCGGCGCGAGACGCAGCGTTCGACGAACGTGTCGAACGGTGCCGGGAACGCGGTCGACGTGACGCCGAGTGCAGCCCAGAAGTCCATCGCCGGGAACCGGGCCATGAACGCGGCGATCGGCACGCGCGAGCCCTGCCACAGCGCCTGCGTGATCATCGCGCCGAGTGAGAACAGGTCGGCCCGCGCATCGGGCCGCGCGCCGACGAGCAGCTCGGGCGCGGCGAAGAACGGCGTCCCGCCGCTGCCCAGCTCGCCGGTGCGCGCCGCCAGGCCGAAGTCGAGCAGGTGCAACCGGCCGTCGAGGCCGCGCACGAGGTTGCTCGGTTTGAGGTCGAGGTGCACGACGCCGCGCAGGTGCACGTAGGCGAGCACCTCGAGGATCTCACGCACGGCGACGACGAGCTCGTCGCGGTCGCGCGGCAGATGTTCGAGCGCGTCGCCGGCGACGTGCTCGCGGACGACGAACGCGCGGCCGTCAGGCAGCTCACCGACCTCGCGGACGCTCGGGATCGCGGGGTGGCGTACCGTCAGCAGCAGCGATGCCTCGACCGGCAGGATGCCGCGAGGCAGCACCTTGACGACGAGATCGTCGGCCGAGTCCTCGGGCCCTGGGGCCCGCACACGGAACGTCCGCCCTTCACCGCCCGAGTACTCGGCAACCGGCTCGAACCGGCCGCCGAAGTGCGCGAGCAGTTCGTCCGGCGTCTCGGTCGGGGTCCGGGGCGCGCTCAGCCGTCGTCCCTCACGCGCACGCTGCTGGCCTCGATCTCGTTCGCCGCGACGACCGTGCCGCGCCACCAGATGCGATCGCGGCCGGCGACGATCTCCGACAGCTGGATCGACGAGCGGCCGCCGCCGTGGTTCGCGCGTCGCTCGATCGACACGTTGGTGCCGACGTGCACGGTCACCGAATTGACCGACTGCCCCTCGATCACGATCGGGTCGTTGCCGCGCGGCACGACCGTGATCGTGCGCTGCTGCAGGTCGACCGCGTCGACGCGACCCTGCCACTCCGGACGCATACCGACGCCGCCGCTCGGGGCGACCTCGACCTCGCGGGCAACGACGTTCTCGGGCCCGTTGTTGTTGGGCTGACGGCTCTGCCACTCGACCTTCACGAGGTTGCCGACCGCGAGCGTGGCGAACGCCACGTGCTGACCGCGGCTCAGCTCGATCTCGGCGCTCGACGCGTCGACCCGAGCCTCTGCGGGCAGCGGCAGGAAGTGGTGTTCACCGCGACGCGCCTCGGCGAGCACGGTCATCACGAACGAACGGGTACCCGCGTCGATCGAGGTGATCCGACCGATCAGGCGCGAGCGCTGGTTGCCCACGGTCACCGGCGGCGCCTGCTGGATCTGGTCGAGCGCGTAGCTGCCGTCGCGGCGCAGCAGGCCGCGGCAGCTCACGCTGTCGTCGCGCGCGACGTTCGCGAGGAACACCCCGGAGTTCGGCACGCTGTTGCCGGAATCATCGAAGAACGTGCAGCCCGCCTCGAACGACAGGTGGAGCGGCGCGCCGCCGCGCACCGGATCGGTCGCGGTCAGGCCGGTCGACTCGACGAGCGCGACCGCGAGATCGGACAGCTCGACCTGGGTCTCGGCACCGTAGCCGCGCAGCATCGGCGTCCAGCTGAACGCCGCGGTCGAACTCTGGGCCGGCGCGCTGCCGAAGTGGCCGACGACGACCCAGCTCGCCCGACTCGAATCGTGCACCAGCGCATCCGCGAGCGGGATCGCGAGCTCGAACGCGGTCGAGACCGGCACGGTCGTGCCGTTCGGATAGAGCGCCATGCCGCTCTGTGGCGCGATGCCGAGCCGCAGCGAGGAGTACGTGCCGCTCGGCACGCCCGTCAGCGTGACCCCGTCGGTGGCCGCCATCGGATCGGCCAGCGTCAGCATCTTCGGCGCCGCGAGCAGGTTGCCGGTCATGCCGCCGGTGTCGGTGGCGAGCGTCGCGGCGACGACCTGGAACTGGACGAGCGCGTCCGAGCCGGTGGCGGTGTCGATCACGACCTCGACCGTGCCGGCGGCACTCGGGGTGGCGGGGGAGGATCCGGAGCTGCCGCCGCCGCTGCAGGCTGCAGCGAGGAGGAGCGCCAACGAGGTGAAGGTGCGCATGAAGTAGGACTCGGGGAGGTGCATGCGCATCGTAGCTCAACTGCCGTGCCAACCCGCGAACGCTGCCTCGCGTTCGGAAACCGCACACCGTGACCGCCGTCCCGGCCGCAGAAGCGCCAAAAACGGCACTATATTGCACATTGCATCGGTATCGACATGCATCATCCTGCTTGCGCCAAAGTGCAGACACGGGTACCGTCCTCGCCGCGATTTCGCGCCCGGCGCCCCCGCTCCGCCATGACCGACTTCAACCGCCACCCGGACTCGTACCACCACTGGCAACTCGCGATCGACGGCGAGGTCGCCCACCTCCGCATGAACGTCGACCCGGAGCACGCCTTCCGGCCGGGCTACGAACTCAAGCTGAACAGCTACGACCTCGGGGTCGACATGGAACTCGCCGATGCGATCCAGCGGCTTCGCTTCGAGCACCCGGGCGTCAAGGTCGTCGTGGTCGGCAGCGCGCAGCCGCGCGCGTTCTGCGCCGGCGCGAACATCGGCATGCTCGGCGCCAGCTCGCACCCGTTCAAAGTGAACTTCTGCAAGTACACCAACGAGACCAGGCTCTCGCTCGAAGACGCCAGCCAGCACAGCAATCTCAGGTCGATCTGTGCGATCAACGCGGCGTGCGCGGGCGGCGGCTACGAGCTGGCTCTGGCATGCGACGAGATCCACCTCGTCAACGACAACAACTCGGCCGTCTCGCTGCCCGAGGTGCCCCTGCTCGCGGTGCTGCCTGGCACCGGCGGCCTCACGCGCCTCGTCGACAAGCGCAAGGTGCGCCGTGACCGCGCCGACGTCTTCTGCACGATGGCCGAGGGCCTGCGCGGCAAGAAGGCGAAGCAGTGGGGTCTCGTCGACGAGATCTGGCCGAAGTCGAAGTTCCAGGACAGCGTCGACGTGCGCGCGCGCGAACTGGCGGCGTCGATGCCGGCGAAGGCGGCGACCGGAATCACGCTCGAGCCGATCACGCACGAGCGCGACGGCAACCGTTACACCTACCGGCACGTCGAGATCGAGATCGACCCCGAGGGCCGGCTCGCGACGCTGACGGTCCGCGGCCCCGAGGGCGACCAGCCGCAGGACGGCGCCGGCTACGAGCGCGCCGGCAGTTCGGCGTGGGCGATCCGGTGCTTCCGCGAGATCGACGACGCGCTGCTGCAGCTGCGCTTCGATCACGAGCAGATCGGCCTCATCGTGCTGAAGACGCGTGGCGACCGCGAAGCGCTGCTGGCGGTCGAGAACGCGCTGCAGGCCGATCGGGACCATTGGCTCAGCAACGAGATCCTGTGCCTGATGGCGCGCGTGCTGCGCCGCTGGGACCTCAACGCGCGCTCGATGTATGCGCTGGTCGACGCCGAGGCCTGCTGCGCCGGCGCGTTCTTCGAGATGACGATCGCGTGCGACCGGGTCTACGCGCTCGACGACGAGCAGGTGCGGCTCGCGATCGGCCCGTTGAGCGCCGGCGCGCTGCCGATGAGCCACGGCATGACGCGGCTCGCGAACCGCTTCCTCGCCGACCCCGAGCAGGCCGCGCGACTGGCGAACGAACCGCGCAGCTACGGCGCGCAGGAGGCCGACGAACAGGGGCTCGTGACGTTCCTGCTCGATCCGGTCGACTGGGACGACGAGGTCCGCATCGCGCTCGAGGAGCGCGTGTCGCTGTCGCCCGACGCGCTGACCGGGATGGAAGCTTCGCTGCGCTTCGGCGGCGCCGAGAATTGCGACAGCAAGATCTTCGGCCGCCTCAGCGCCTGGCAGAACTGGATCTTCACCCGCCCGAACGCCACCGGCGAAGAGGGCGCACTGACCCGCTACGGCGCGCCCGAGAGCGCGCGCTTCGACTGGAGAAGGACGTAACACCCATGAGCACCGTCGATCTCGAAGCCAAGATCCCCAACAACGTCGGCCTGCGCGACAACAAGCGCCTGATGATGGCGCTCGAGAAGTGGCAACCGGCCTTCATCGAATGGTGGAAGCAGCTCGGCCCGTCGGACTTCAACCAGAACGACATCTACCTGCGCACCGCGGTCGGCGTCGGTCAGGGCGGCTGGGCGCACTTCGACTACGTCAAGATGCCGGACTACCGCTGGGGCATCTTCCTCGCCGACGGCCCCGCCGACCGCAAGATCCACTTCGGTGACAACATCGGCGCGCCGGTGTGGAACGAGGTGCCCGGCGAGTTCCGGAACCGCCTGCGCCGCCTGATCGTTACCCAGGGCGACACCGAACCCGCGTCGGTCGAGCAGCAGCGCATGCTCGGCCACTCCGCGCCGTCGCTCTACGATCTGCGCTCGCTGTTCCAGGTCAACGTCGAGGAGGGCCGCCACCTCTGGGCGATGGTCTACCTGCTGCACACCCACTTCGGCGCCGACGGCCGCGACGAGGCCGAAGCGATGCTCGAGCGCCACAGCGGCGACGACGACAACCCGCGCATCCTCGAGGCGTTCAACTACCCGATCGACAACTGGGTCGACTTCTTCTGCTTCACGACCTTCACGGACCGCGATGGCAAGTACCAGCTCGCCTCGCTCGCCGAGTCGAGCTTCGATCCGCTCGCGCGCACGACGCAGTTCATGCTCACCGAGGAGGCCTACCACATGCAGACGGGTGAGAACGGCGTCGGCCGCATCGCGCGCCGCTCGGCCGAGATCATGAAGGAGGGCCGCGATCCCGCCAAGGAGGGCGCGATCCCGCTGCCGATGCTGCAGCGCTTCGTCAACCACTGGTTCTCGGCGTCGATGGATCTGTTCGGCGGCGAGGACAGCACGAACGCGGCCGAATCGTTCGCCGGCGGGCTCAAGGGCCGCTATCGCGAAGGCGACGGCATCTACAAGGACCCGAAGGCGCTCGAGCAGACCTACAAGCTGCAGGTGCCGACCGACGACGGCAAGGTCGAGGAGAAGGACATCCCGCTGCGCCGCGCCATGAACGCCGTGCTGCTCGACGCCTACATCGCCGACTGCTCGCGCATCGTCGCGCGTTGGAACCGTGACCTGAAGGCGCAGGACTGCGAATTCCAGTTCGCGCTGCCCGACCACAAGTTCAACCGCCACCAGGGCGTCTACAGCGGATTCCGCTTCAGCCCGGCCGGCGAGGTCCTCGACGAGGCGACCTGGACCCACCGCCACGGTGAGTGGCTGCCGAGCCAGGACGACCGCGACTACGTCAAGTCGTGCATGGTGCGCGTCACCGAACCGGGCAAGTTCGCCAACTACATCGCACCGCCGTCGCAGGGCCCGAACAACCAGCCCATCGACTTCGAGTACGTGAAGTTCCACTAGCCCGCGCCACCCGATGACCAACCGACTCTGCTACGTCTGCGAGGGTGGCGACTGCACCGAGAAGGGCAGCGGCGACCTCCACGACAAGCTCAAGGAACTCGTCGCCGAGTTCGACCCGAACGAGGAGAAGATCAAGATCCGGCGCTATCCGTGCTTCGGCGCGTGCGAGCAGGGGATCAACGTCACGCTGTTCCCCGACCGGATCTTCTACAGCACGGTCACCGAGGCCGACCTGCCGGCCATCGTCGCGCACATCAAGGGCGAGGGCGAGCCGGTCGCGAAGCTGACCGGCAAGTGCCAGCCCGACGTCGAGCAGATCATCTGGGACATGCTCGACAGCCCGTACTGAGCGGACGCGAGTCGGCTAGTCTGCCGGCGTGCAGTTCGTCGTCGCCGCGCTGCTGATCCTCGCGATCCACCTCGCGATCCACGTTCCGGCGTGGACGGGTGTCGCGTTGCTCGCCGACGACCGCTTCTCGGTCGGGATGGGCGCGTTCTTCGCGCAACAGGGCACACCGTGGACCGAGCGGCTCGGGTTCTTGTTGGCGCCGCCGCTCGCGCCCGGCGCGACGGGCGGCCTCTACCGCCCGTTCAGCCAGCTGCTGTTCCTGCTCGAGTATCCGTGGTTCGGCGTCGACGCGTTCGGCTACCACGTCGTCTCCTCGCTGCTGCATTGCGGCACGGGACTGATCTGGTTCGTGCTCGTGCGGCGCTGGACCGGCGCGCCGGCGGCGGCACTCGCCGCGGCGCTGCTGTTCGTCGGCTGGCCGGGCCACAGCGAAGCCACGCACTGGATCTCGGCCCGGATCAACGTGCTCGCGTTCTTCTTCGCGAGCTGCGGCCTGTTGTTCTGGGACGGTGCCATACGCGGAGCCGGACCCCGGCTTCGGCGGTGCGTCACGGCGACGGCGTTCGCGATACTCGCGCTCGGCAGCAAGGAGTCGGGCATCGTCTTCCTGCCGTTCGCCGCGCTGGTGGGCGCACTGCGAACACCCGCAGGCGCAGGGTGGGTGCGACGGGCGGCGAGGCGAGCGCTCTGGCTCCTGCTGCCGACCGCGGCGACCGCGGCCTGGTTGTGGTTGCGCAGCCGCGCGTTGCAGACCTGGGGCACGACCTCATGGCAGATCGATCCGTTCGCGCCCGCAACCTGGCTCGACGGCATGGGTCACTGGCTCCGACTGCTGCTCGCCCCGGTGCACGGACTCTACGGCGCCGCATGGAACGCCCCGGCGCTGTGGCTGCTGCACGGCGGCGTCGTGTTGTCGGCGCTGTCTGCGTGGCGCCGGCGTGAGCTGCGCCCGATGCTCGCGTTCGGCCTCCTCGCAGTCGCCGTCATGCTGGTCGCGACTGCCGGACTCCGCGCCGCCGAGGGCACCCACGAGAACATCCGCCACAGCTACGAGCTCGCGCTCTGTTTCGCGCTCGTGCTCGGGGTCGGCATCGCACATCTGCCGGCCAGGGCCCGCGGGCCGGCGCTCGCCGCA
Source organism: Planctomycetota bacterium (assembly GCA_020425925.1). Lineage (GTDB taxonomy): Bacteria > Planctomycetota > UBA1135 > UBA1135 > UBA2386 > JAGQRA01. The sequence continues at coordinate 2,476 of JAGQRB010000610.1, read as the reverse complement.
CTCGTCGCCGTCCACGCGATCACGTTCGTCCAGAACCGCGAGTGCTGGCTCCGCGCGAGCGCGGTGAGCCGACGCATGGAACAGGATCTGCACGCGCGGGCCGAGGCCGGTCCGATCCGCGTGTTCGACGTTCCAGCAGCCTACGAAGGCGGGGTGATCTACCTCGTCGACTATCCCGCCGTGTTCCTGTCGCCGCCGTTCGCGCCGGTCCCGCAGCCAGGCACCATCGCGAGCACCGAGATGTGGCGTCGGAGCCTGCGCGAGCTCGCTGCGGCCGCAGCGGCGGGGCACGAACTCGACAATACGGTGACCGTGGCGTGGGCGGACGGCGAGCTGCTGCCGGAGAGCGTCTCGGATCTCTGGCCGGCGCGGCCGTGGCCCGACTCCGACGTGAGCATCTGCTATGCCCGGGTCGGTCGGCGCCGACCGACGATCCCGGGTCCTGTGCCGGTGCAGCTACTCGTGAGCAGCAAGGGGCCGCTACAGATCGAGGCCAGGCTGCTCGGGCCGAGGGAAGTACGCGTGGCGTCGGAATTCGCCGGCGCGCCGCAGCCGCGCCCGCTCGCGCTCGACCTCGAGCTACCGGGCGACCTCGATCCGTCCGCCGAGCACCACATCGAGCTCACGGTGCGGCGCGGCGGCGAGGTCCGCGCGTTCGATCTCGGCGCGGTGCGGGTCGTTCCTCGCTGACGTCGGTATGCTCGCGACGCGATGGGCAACCGATCGAACTCGCCGCGTCCGCCGTCGCCACACGCCGCACTCGCACTCGGTGTCGTGTTCGCCGCCGCGCTGTGCCTCGGCTCCTGTGGTGGCAACGGCGGGAGCGCCGCGCCCGGCGGAACGACGCCCTCCGGCGCCGCGTCCCCGAGCGTCGATCCCGGGATCCTGGGCCTGTGGATCGACGACCGCGCCCGACTGCTGCAGATCTTCCCTGACGGCACCTACGCGACGTTCGCGATGAACACGGCCGACGAGGAGCTGCGCCGGCAGGAGATCACCGTGAACGAGCGCGGCGAGCCAGTGATGCCGAGCGTGCTTCGCGACGCCGGCTGGGTGGTCGAGGACGGCAAGTTGACGGCCTGGCGACTGGTGCAGAAGAAGGAGGGACTGGAGCGGGTCGCCGCACGCAGCTACCGCCACCTCGCGGCCGAGGAGTGGCGCCACTACCGGCAGACCGCGGCGGTCCGGTTCGTTCGCCACGGCGATCTCGACGAGATCGTCGCCGCCGAAGCCTCCGGCATCGACTTCGCGCAGCTCGGCTTCGATGCGCTCGCGGTCGCCGCGGAGCACGGCCGCCGCGAGATCCTCGACCATCTCGTCGACCGCGGCCTCGATCTCGCCGCTTCCGGCGCCGCGGCCGCGGCGATGGCGCGCGGTGACGCCGCGTTGCTGGCGCATGTGCTCGATCTCGGTTTCCCGCTGCAGCAGGTGCTGCCGACCGCGGAGGCGGACCGCGGCAGCTACGGCGACGACGTCTGGGCCCTGCTGATCGAGCGCGGCTACCGCTTCGGCGACGCCGTTCCCGTCCCCGTGCTCGGCGCCTCGCATCCGCGCGCCGGCTCGCTGCTGGTCGAGCGCGGCATCTACACCGATCGCCGACTGCTATCGGCCGTCGCGGCTGCCGGCCGCACGGATCTCATCGACAAGGTCCTCGCCGACCATCCGATGCTCGCCGAGCGTCCCGACCTGCTGTACTCGACAGGGGTGGTGGCCGCGATCGAGACCGGGCAACTCACCGCGCTCGAGAAGCTCGTCGCGCTCGGCGCGCCGCTCGACCAGCGCTTCGGCCAGCAGTCGACGCTCACGCGCGCGGTCGCGGCCGGGCACACCGACGTGGTCGGGTACCTGCTCGCAGCCGGTCTGGATCCGAACCAGGCCGACGGTAGGAATCGCACGCCGCTCGACGCCGCGATCGCCGCCGACTGCGCGCCGGCGGTGTTCGAGCTGCTGTTCGAGAAGGGGGCCGAGCCGGCCGCGCGCCACCTGGTCGCGATCGACCGCGCGATGAAGGTGAACCAGGCGACCGTCAAGGCGCTGTTCGAGCAACGCCTCGGTCGCTAGAGGTCATTGTCGGCCGGACCTCTAGCGCGAACCGGGCAGCGCGAACAACGGCTCGCTCTCGTGCAGCTCGGGCAACAGCACGAGCGCGTCGTAGCGGAACACGAAGTCGTGCACCGCGTGATGCGCGGCCTCGATCTCGTCGCGGCTCAACAGCGGGCGCAACGCCACGAGATCGAAGACGCCGCCCTCGCCGGCGGGCAACGCGGCACAGAACGGGCGCAACGACTCGACGCCGTCGGCCATCTCCTTGGCGACGCCGTCGCGGTCGACGCTGCGACGCGCGAGCACGTAGACGTGGAACGAATCACCGCCGCGCGCCACGGCGATCTCCGCGACGTGGTTGCCGATGTCGAGCTGATCGAACGGGCTGTATCCGCGTCCGCCGTGCGCGCTGCCGAACTTCAACAGCACCTTC
>JAGQRB010000609.1 GCA_020425925.1 Planctomycetota bacterium | reverse complement strand
GGCCGCGACTACCACCGCTGGCTGCGCGATCGCGTCTTCCGGCTGCGCCAGCGCCTCGAGCAGGCCGGCGTGCCCTACGGCACGATGAACGGCGGCGCCGACGCGGTGCCGGTGCTCGAACGGGCGCTGGCGCTGCGTGCCGGCATCGGCTTCCTCGCCAAGAGCGCGATGGTGATCTCGCCGACCCACGGCCCCTACCTGCAGCTCGCCGAACTGCTGACCGGCATGGAGCTGCCGTTCGACGCGCCGTCGCCGGGTTCGTGCGGCAGCTGCACCGCCTGCCTCGAGGCCTGCCCGACCGGCGCGATCACGGCGCCGTTCGAGGTCGACGCGCGGCGCTGCCTGAGCTACACGACGATCGAGCAGCGCGGCTTCCTGGCGCCGGAACTGCGCGAGCAGCAGGGCGACTGGCTGTTCGGCTGCGACATCTGCCTCGAGGTCTGCCCGTTCACGACCAAGAGCGCGCGGCGAATGCAGCACGGCCAGGACCGCCCGCCGGACCTGCGACCGCACCGCATCGTCGAGAGCTGGACGCTGCTCGACGTGCTCGCACTCGACGAGGCGCGCTACGAAACCGAGTTCACCGGCACCGCGATGCGGCGCGCGACGCGCTCGGGACTGCGGCGCAACGCCGCGATCGTGCTCGGCAATCTCGGCGACGACGCCGCCGTTCCGGGGCTGGCCACCGCGCTGGCGGACGGCGATCCGGTGGTGCGCGGCCACGCCGCGTGGGCGCTCGGCCGGCTCGCGCCGCGTCATCCGGCGCTCGCCGCGGCGCGGGTTCGCGAGAACGACGAGCGGGTACGGACCGAGATCGAGGCCGCGCTCGCGCGCGGCTGAGGCCGGCAGGTCGGCGAGGGGGAGGGCGCCGCGCCGGCAACGCGTGTACCATGCCACGTCGCCCACCTCTGGAAGAATGCGAGCGACGAAATGACGGCTACGAGTCCGGCACGCAACCGAGTCCTGGCAACCGCAACCGTGCCGCTGCTGCTCGCGGCCACGCTGACGGCGCAGTGCGGTCGCCAGTGGGAGGCGCTCTCCGCCATCCCCGGCACCAACCAACCGGTGTTCGACGTGACGACCTGGGATCCGGATGGTGCCGGGCCGGCGCCGACAGTTCTCGTCGCGGGCGGCCCGTTCTGGCGCGCCGGCGCCGGCGACGCGCGCAGCGTCGCGACGTTCGATTTCGTCGCCGGCGCGTGGAACGCGCTCGACACCGGTCTCGATCCGTTCAGCGGCGTTCGCGCGGTCGCCAGTTCGCCGGCTGGCGAACTCGTCATCGCCGGCGAGCTCCGCGTCTCCGGTTTGCCGGGATCGCAGCTCGAGCGCGTCGCGCGGTGGAACGGCACGTCCTGGGACGTGCTCGGCACCTTCGACGGCAACGTCGACTGTGTCGAGCTGCTGCCGAGCGGCGACGTCGTCGCCGGCGGTCTGTTCGCGACGGTGAACGGTCAGGCCGCACCGGGGCTCGCGCGCTGGGACGGCACCAGCTGGTCGGCCATTCCGGGTTTCGCCGCGCTCTACGTCGGCGACCTGCTCGTGTTGCCGAACGGCGACCTGCTGGTCGCGGCCTACCTCGGCTTCGCTTCGCATGCGCTCCAGCTCTGGAACGGCGTGAGCTGGACGACCATCGGTCAGCCGAACGAGTTCGTCAACTCGATGGCCGTGCTGCCCGGCGGCGACGTCGTCGTCGGCGGCAGCTTCACGGCGATCGACGTGCTGCAGGTCGCTCGCGTCGCGCGCTGGAACGGCACGACGTGGAGCGCGCTCGGCGCCGGCATCACCTCGGCGAACGCGATCGTCTGGCACGTCACCGGGCTGCCGAACGGCAACGTGATCGCCGGTGGTTCGTTCCAGGCCGCCGGCAGCGTGGCGGTCGCCGACATCGCGCGGTTCGACGGTACGAACTGGTCCGACATGAACGGTGGCACCGGCGGCAGCTTCGGCGGAACCGTGTACGGACTCGTCGCGTTGCCGAACGGCGATGCCATTGCGGCCGGAAGCTTCCTGCGGGCAGGCGGCGTCGCCGCGGCGCGCGTCGCGCGCTGGTCGCCGACCGGTTGGAGCTCGCTCGGCGAGGGTTTCACGGCGTCCGTGATCGACCTCGCCGAGCAGGGTGGCGACCTCGTCGCGGCGGGTGTGTTCGCGATCGCCGGCGTGCCCGGCGCCGACAACATCGCCGTCCGCCGCGCTGGCGGCTGGCAGGCGCTCGGCACCGGCACCGATGGCAGGGTCCGCTGCGTGCTGCCGCGGGCCGGCGGTCGGCTCG
>JAGQRB010000608.1 GCA_020425925.1 Planctomycetota bacterium | reverse complement strand
GGCACCGCGTAGCCGATCATGCCGTAGCTCATGTTCTCGACGATCTGGGCGTCGAGGTTTGCGTGCAGCATCGCGCGGACCTGCTCGATCGCGTCGCGCCGGTCGGCGGGCAACGACGCCAGATAGTCTTCGACGGTCGAGGCTTCGGATCGCATCGCCGGAGTGTCCGCCGGCCCTCGGCCGGCCGCCAGTGGAACCCCTGCCGGTTCTCGCGAACGGTCACGCCATCGCGAGACCGGGCGCGCGTGCCGCGATGCCGGCGAAGCGCGCCCGGCATTCCGCCCGCGTCGCATCGCGCGCGATCGTCTCGAAGCGGTGGACCTTGACGAACGGAAACTCCGCCGCGGTCCCCGTCCAGCGCCGCAGCTCTGCGACCGCCCGTTCTGCCAGCGCCGCGTCGTCGCCCTGTGCCGGGTCGCCGGCGAGCTCGACCCGCACCAGTGCCCGGTCCGGCAGGCAACGCCCCGGGAACACGTTGCCGCAGAAGATCGCTTCGACCGCCGCGCTCGGGACGTCCTCGGCCGGCGCGATGCCGTAGCCCGCGAGCTCGCGGCAATCGCGCGTCAGGCCACCGAGGAACACGAACGCGCGGGGCTCGCGTTCGAGCCGGTCGGCGACGTCGACGAGCGCGCGGTCGAAGCCCGCGAGCAGCCGGGCTGCGTTCGCCATCGGCAGCGCCAGCACCAGCTGGCGCGCGGTCAGGGTCGCCGGCACCTCGCCGCCGAGCGCGATCGCGAACCCGCCGGAGTCCGCCGGCCGGATCTCGACCGCCTCGCGCCCGAGCCACATTCGGTCGCCGAGTTCGCGCCGGCAGGCCTGCACGAGGTCCTCGCAGCCGCCCGCGAACGAGACCGGCCGCGGCTCGACCGGACACGGATTCAGCCGCGCGCCATCGAACACCGCGCCGGTGTCGCAACCGCTCGCGAGCACCGCCGGCGGGCGCTCGAGCACCTCGAGCAGCGGTGCGATCGCCGCCTCTTCGAACGCGAACGGTCCGAGCTCACAGACGAATCCGTTGCTGCGCTGCGTCCGGACCGAGCCACCGGCCCGGCTCTGCCGATCGACGATCCGCACCGTTTCGCCGGGCCGCACCGGCCACCGCAACGCAGCCCCCAGCCCGCGCAACCCGGCGCCGAGCACCACGCCATCACAATCGACCACACCATCACGATCCACCACGTCGCTCACGACCCAGACCGTACATGCAAAGAGGCGGGCACCCGCCCGCCTCTCGCCTTTCCAGGCTCACCGCGGTTGCCCGCGGCCAGGTCCCGAACGCCGCCGCGGGGCTGGATGGCTCGTACCGCCCCCAACCGTTCCCCGCGTTGCGGCGTTCCAGCGTCGCCTGATGTTCTGAGCGCCGACGGCCCGCGCAGCGGGCCATCGCCGATCAGAACAGCAGCTGGAAGCCGATGCCGACGATGTGGTTGTCGAGGTCCGTGCCGCCGGTCGGGCTGACCTGCTGGAACGTGTACTCGAACGTCGTCTTGCAGGCGTGCTCGTGATAGAAGGCGTTCGCAGCGAGGGTTACCTCGGTCGAGTCGCCGTTCACCGCGCCCAGGCCGCTGAGACCGGTCACGAAGTTCACGCCGGAGCCGGTCAGGCCGTTGTCGGTCTCGACCATGCAGACCCGGGCGCCGAAGCCCCACTGGATCGCGGCGTCGGCGCTCTTCGGCATGACCCAGACGCCCTGCACCGACCAGCCCATCGGCTGCTCTTCGTCGGCGGGTGTGCTCTGGGCCTCGTCGGTGCGGGTGAACCACTCGCCGAGGAACTGGAAGCCCTCGATGCTCCAGACCGTGCCGATCGTGAACGCGATGCCCTCGATGTCGTTCGCCGCGGCGCTGGTGTCCTTGCCGTTCTCGATCGCGAGCGATGCGCGGACCGAGCCCTGCAGGCCGCGGTCCTCGGTGCGGAAGTCGCCTTCGTACCAGTACTCGCGCCCCTTGCCGCCGGTGGTGTCGCCCATCGGGTCGAACTCGGCGGTGAACACGGCGTTGACCTCGTTGTCCGAGTTGGCCGCCTCTTCGCCGACGTCGACGTAGCCGGCACCGAGGCCGGCCGCGGTCGCGCCGTTCATCAGACCGGCCGACCAGCGCAGCTTGTTCTCCATGTGCGAGCCCATGACCCAGGCGCCGGTGCTGCGCGCGCGGGAGAAGCCGTTCGCGGCGGCCGAGCGCTCGAGGAAGAACAGGCCGCGGGCCTCGCCGGTGCCGGACAGGCCGAACTGGGTCTTGCCCTGACCCATGCGCAGGCCGATCGTCCCGCTGTCATCGTCGATGAAGTTCCAGGTGATGTGGGCGTCCTTGATCGGGCCGTTCACCGTCAGCGTGCCGAGGCCGTCGTCGACCGCGTCGAGCTGCAGGTAGTACTGGATCGACTTCTTGAACGCGTGGCCGCGCAACAACGTACGCGCGCGGGGCACGTCGAACGACGTGACGTCGCGGGCGACGTCGCCGCCGAGGTAGCCGAAGCGCGTCTGAAGCTGGTTGTCCATCGAGAAGCCGAAGGCCTCGCCGCCGTCGTAGGAGAGGCCTTTGCCGGGTGCTGCCATCCAGCCCCCGCCTTGGGCCAGTAGAACGGTGGACGAAGCGGCAACGGCCAGAAGGGTTTCGGCGATCTTGGTCATGCTTGTGAGGTCTCCTCCCTAGTGGGATCTCTGCGCACCACTCCGCTGCCGACGGATGTTGTCTGACCTTGGGTTTGGATGAAGGCCGACGGCAAGGAAGGTGACTGGCGGCGGAGCGTAGACAGGGCTGCGAACCTTGGTCAAACCTGAATTCGCCGAATCTCCCCATGCCACCGAACCTTTGTTAGGGTTGTGGAGAACTGGACGAGGTCGCCGGTAACCCATTCCTTCCACTTCTCCTCAAGCGATTGATCGACTGTGGAGAAATGTCGAGGGGAGAACTCGCTACCGGCCTCGGTACCGATCTCGGTGCCTGACGATGTACGAAACGTGTGACACGGCACCGGCGGCGGCCTAGCGTCTCGATCAGCCGGACCGGCCGCCACCGCAGAGATCCGCATGCCTTCGAGCGAAACGCGAACCACCTGCAACCGCGACTGCCCCGATGCCTGTGCGATCCTCGCGCGGGTCGAGGACGGCGCCGTCACGGCGCTGCGCGGCGACCCGCAGCATCCGGTGACGAACGGATTCCTGTGCTACCGGACCAGCCGCTTCCTCGAGCTGCAGAACGGCCCGACGCGTTTGACCCAGCCGCTCGTGCGACGCGACCACGGGCTCGAACCGGCATCCTGGGACGAAGCGCTCGCGCGGATCGCCGAGCAGCTGCTGCGTGTGCGCACCGAATCGGGGCCGGCCGCGATCTTCCACTACCGCTCTGGCGGCTCGCTCGGGATCCTGAAGCACCTGACCGATCTGTTCTTCGATCGGTTCGGACCGTGCGCGCAGAAGATCGGCGACATCTGCTCGGGGGCGGGCGAGGCGGCGCAACAGCTCGACCTGGGCGTCAGCGACAGCAACGATCTGTTCGACCTCGAGAACAGCCGGACCATCGTCCTGTGGGGCAAGAATCCGGCTGTCAGCAGCGTGCACCTGGTGCCGATCCTGAAGGCGGCGCGCGCCCGCGGTGCGAGCGTCTGGCTCATCGACCCGGTGCACCACAAGTCGGCCGCATTTGCCGACTGCGTGCTCGCGCCGGCGCCGGGGCGCGACCTCGAGCTCGCGCTCGGCGTCGCGGCGGCGCTGTTCGAGGCCGGGCACAGCGCGCCTGACGCCGCCGAGTTCTGCGATGACCTGCCGGCCTATCGCGCGTTGGCGTCGAGTCGGTCGGTCGCCGACTGGGCCGGCGCCGCGGACGTGTCCGAAGCCGCCGTGCGCGAGCTCGCCGAACGGTTCGCGAGCGGCCCCACCGCGATCCTCGTCGGCTGGGGCATGCAGCGCCGCGTGCGCGGCGGGGCGATCGTTCGCGCCCTCGACGCGCTCGCGGCAGTCTCCGGCAACCTGTTCCGCCCCGGCGGGGGCGTGTCGTTCTACTTCGCACGTCGCAAGGCCTTCCGATCGTTCGGGCCCGTGATCGAGGGGCCGCGGCAGATCCGCGAGCCGCTGCTCGGCGCCGATCTGCTGGCCGCCGCGGACCCGCCGGTGCGGTTCGTCTGGGTGACCGCCGGCAATCCGGTCGCGATGCTGCCCGATTCGGCGACCGTGCAGCGCGCGCTCGAGCGCACCGAGTTCGTCGTCGTGGCCGACTGCCTGCGGACCGAGACCGCCGAACTCGCCGACGTCGTGCTGCCGGTGCCGACGCTGCTCGAGGACAGCGACCTGCTCGGCGCCTACGGCCATCACTGGATCGGCGAGTCCCGGCCGGTGGTGCCGGCGCCGCCCGAGGTCCGGCACGAGGTCGCGATCTTCCAGGAGCTCGCGCGACGGGTCGGCCTCGCCGACTACCCGCAGGAATCGGTCGACGATCTCAAGAAGGCGGCGCTGGCGAACGTCGCCGGGCAGGGTGCCGATCTGGCGAGCCTGCGCCGGCACGGCGCGGTTCGCAGCCCGATGGCGAATCCGCTGCTGTTCCCCTCGGGTCGCGTGCTGACCCCGAATGGCCGCGTGCAACTGCTCGGCGAGGCGCCAGCGCCTCCGGACCTCGAGGTTCCGCCGGCGCGCGCCGGCGCCAGCGAGCCGCTCTGGTTGTTCTCGAACTCCACCGAGAAGCGCCAGGCCTCGCAGTGGGTTGGGAAGAGTCTCGGCGAGCGCACCTGGATCGCGGTGCATCCCGACGTCCTGCCGGGGGCCCGGGCCGGTGACGTCGTGGTCGTCGAGAGCGCGCACGGCCGGATCGAAGCGGAGCTTCGCCTCGACGAGCGGCAGCGGCGCGACCTCGCGATCCTGCCCAAGGGGGGCGGTTTCCGTGCCGGTCAGAGCGCGAATGCGCTGATCGCGGCGCGTGCCACCGACATCGGGCTCGGCGCCGCCTACCTCGATTGCCTGGTCCGGATCGCACTGCTCTGACTTCCGCTCGCGAGGCCGCGCCGGTCACCCTACCGTTCCCGGGCCATGCGGCGCATCACGGCCACCCACGTCTACTCCTACGTGAAGTGTCCGCGCCTCGCCGCGCTCGATCTGCATCTGCCGCGCAGCGAGCGGCGGCCGCCGACCGAATGGGAGGAGTTCGCGGCCCGGCGCGGGCGCGACTTCGAGGATGCCTACGTCGCCGGACTCGGAGTCGTTGCGCCGGTCTATCCCGAGCGCGACTTCGACGCCGGCTCGGCGGCGACGCTGGTGCTGCTCCGCGCCGGCGAACCGCTGATCCACCAGGGTGTGCTGATGGCGGAGGATCGGCTCGGTCTGCCCGACCTGCTGCGGCGACTGCCGGGCAGCTCGGCGCTCGGTGAGCACCACTACGAGGTGATCGACGTGAAGACGTCGGGTCGGTCGCGTGGCGACCAGATCCTGCAGGTCGTGTTCTACTCGCAGCTGCTGGCCGAGGTGCAGCAGCGCGTCCCCGAGTTCGGTGCGCTGGTGCTCAAGGACGGCAGCGAGGAGCGCTTCCGGATCGCCGACTACGACGGCGCCGCGCGCGACG
>JAGQRB010000607.1 GCA_020425925.1 Planctomycetota bacterium | reverse complement strand
GGCTGCGCCGGCAGAGGCAGAACCAGAACGGCTGACAGCGGCCGCGGTCGAGCTGGCCGAGGCCATCCGCGCCTCGGGCTACCGGAGCCGGACGCCGCGGAAGTGGCGCGACCTGGCGATCGACCGACGGGCGCGCGAGCTCGCCGCCGAGGGCTTGACCGCCGTCGGCTTCGCCGCACTCGTCGCAGCCGCCGAGCGCGAGTCGACGGGCGAGCCCGACGCGCTGCTCGCGGTCTGGATCGACGGCCGGCTCTGGTCCGCGGTCCTCGCCGACCTCGAGCAGGCGCAGCGGGCGCGGCGGGCGACCGGGCGGCCGGAGAGTGAGCCGAAGCTCGCCGCGAGCACTCTCGACGAAGCGCTGCCGGCACGGAGGACGCGATGACCCTCGCCGACACTGCGCCGTCACCCACGGTCGAGCAGCTCCTGCGCGACCAGGTCGCTGCGCTCAGGGAGCACCTCCGCTTGGTCCGACAGCGTCTGGAGGCCTGTGAGCGGCACTACCGGCAGGCGATCGCGATCGCTGAAGCGAACGGGCGAATCGTCGATCGGCTTCTTGCCGAGCGGAGGCACTCGTGAAGTGTCTCTCGCTCTGGCAGCCGTGGGCCTCCGCGATCGCCGTCCGCATGAAGCGCGTCGAGACTCGGTCCTGGCCGACGAAGTACCGCGGGCCGCTGCTGATCCACGCGGCGAAGACGTGGCGCGGCGTCGCGATCGCGAGCAAGCAGATGGCGCTCTGGTACGCCGTCTTCGGCCACACTCGTCTCGACGACCTGCCTCGCGGAGCCGTCATCGCGAGCTGCGTGCTGCACGACGTGCGTCATGTCGACACCGTCGACCCTGACCCGATCGAGCGACAGCTCGGCGACTTCTCCGACGGTCGCTTCGGGTGGATCCTGCGCCACGTCGTTCGTTTTCCGGAGCCGCTCCCGATTCGCGGCCGGCAGGGGTTGTTCGACGTCGACTTCGAGCGCGAGCTCGGTGGGGTGTCGCCATGAAGTCGTGCAAGCACGGGCACCCCCTGACGGAGGAGAACCTCTACCGCTACGAGGTCCGGTCTTCCACGGGGAGGGTCTACCAGCGCGGGAAGTGCAAGACCTGCCACCGTGCAAGCGCACGTGTCTGGTGCGCCGGCAAGGCGAAGCCCGAGCTGACAGCGGGTGGGCTCAGCGTCGCACACCGGATTGAGGAGCTCGAGCGCGAGTGGTGGAACTCGCCCGCCTGGCGCCGGAAGGAGATCGAGCTCGAGCTCAAGGAGGTCAGTCTGCGATGAAGCCCGAACCTACCACCGTCTCTCACAACGAGCAGCTCGTCCGCATCACCGAGGTTCGAGGCGGCGGCGCGTGCGGCGTGTGCGGCAACCAGGTCACCTGGGCCCGCACGATCGCCGGCTCGATGATGCCGCTCGAGCACGGGCTGCGCGTCCGCGCGCTGCTGTCGCCCGAGCTGCGCTCGCGAGGGACGATCCGCCTGGCCACGAAGCCCGGCACGACGCACCACGAGCTCGTCAAGGACGACGCGCACGCTCGCCGCCTTGAGGCGAAGGGCTGCCGCATCCGCGAGGAGCTCGTCGAGTTCTGGGAGATCCCCGCCAGCCTGACGCACTTCGCGAACTGCAAGGCGAAGGCTCCGCGGCAACCGCGCCGACCTCGGCGCTGACACGCGCTCGCCGCGGCGGGGCCGTCGAGCCCGCTGCGAGCGCACCGAAGACCGACGGCACGAGGAGACCGAAGAAATGGCTCGCAAGAAGGCGAAGGTGCGCGGAGCAGGCGTCGAGATCGACGAGGCAGACGTCCAGACTGCCGAGCGCTCGTTCATGGACGACGCGGCGGACGACGATCGCGCGCGGACCAAGGGGCAGCACGTCGACGACGGGCTGAAGGCGGCGAAGGAGATGGTGCAACGCATGAAGAGCGGCATCGCCTACGCGGGCGCGGTGCACGACCTGGACGTGAAGCTGACCGTCCTGAACGAGATCGCGGACACCGCTGCGGCCATCACCGACGACGCGCGGCGCGCGATCCGCAACGCCCGCGCCGAGACCAGGAACGGCCAGCCGGTCTGAGTCAATGGAACATAGCAAGCAGCGCGAGGAGCCAACTCCCTGGTGGCGCACTCTGGGGATGGACGCGAAGCCGGCGAAGTACTGGCAGGTGCTGCAGGCCTACCGAGACGCAGCGGCGCGGGCCCATCCGAACGCAGGCGGGAGCATCGAAGCGTACGGTCGCGTTAGGTTGGCCTACGAGGAAGGCAGGCGGCACTACGGTCCCTCTGCCGACGACGTCTATCCGCCGGGTCGCCGGTATCGGGGGGACTGACGATGAAGCCGAGCGCCGTTGGGAAGGCGATCGTCGGGGTGTGCCGCGCGTTGTCGGAAGAAGGCATCGCGAAGAGCCATCAGAACCAAGACGACGGCTACTCGTTTCGAAGCGTCGACGACGTGTATCGCGCCCTCTCCCCGCTCCTCGTCGAGCACGGGCTCGTGATTCTCCCCAGCGTGCTCGAGCGGAAGGTCACGGTGCGGCCGGCTCAGGGTGGCCGAGCCGTGTCATGTGTCTCCCTCGCCGTGAAGTACACGATCGTCTCGGCGAACGACGGTTCGAAGTTCGAGGTCGTGGTCCACGGGGAAGCGATGGACGCATCCGACAAGGGGACCAACAAGGCCATGCAGGCGGCCTACAAATACATGGCGTTCCAGACCTTCTGCATCCCCGTTGCCGGCGAGGAGGACGCGGACAGCGTGACGCTCGAGCTCGCCCCCGATGAGTCGTCGCAACGCTCTCGCCCGAGACGCTCCGGAAACTTCGGCAAGGTCGCCGCCGGCATCGTTCGCTGCAAGACGAGCGAGGAGGTCGACGCCCTGAAGTCCTCAGCGCAGACTCTCACGCCGGAGGAGAAGGAGTGGCTGCGTCCGATCTGGAGGGCTGTTCTCGATCGGATTGCCAACAGGACGGCGGCCGAAGTGCCGCCCGACGATGCGGGGGAGTCTGTCGATGGCGAGACCGCCATGCCCGTCGACCCGCTGGTGCCTTCCGCGCTGCTCGCCGTGAAGACCGAGGACGAGCTGCCCACGCCACTCGCTGGTGCGTTCTGCTTTGTCGAGCGTGCCGCGTCAGTCCAAACGCACTGGCGCATCGCGGACGTCAGCGGCGCCGAGCCAGTATGGCGGCAGATCCGCGCGAGGAAAGACAACGAGCGACTCCGCCTACTGCTCGCGAACCACTTCGAGCTCGAGATCCGCGACGTCGATCCGATCGCGCTCGGTCGGCAGCTCCAGAAGGTGACGACGTGAAGGCTCCGCAGACCGAACTTCACATCAGCGACAGTCTGTCGCTTCCCCTGCAGGCCGTGACCGAGACGTTTGCGATCCTCGCGGTGCGCGGTGCCGGCAAGACGAACACGGCGCGCGTGATGGCAGAGGAGATGTTCGCCGTAGGGGCCCCGTTCGTAGCGATCGACCCCGTCGGATCGTGGTGGGGTCTGCGCGCCGGGCGCGACGGCAAGAAGGGTGGCTTGGCGGTGGCCGTCTTCGGTGGTCGACACGGCGATGTACCGCTCGAGCGTGGGGGAGGCGCGATCGTCGCCGACCTGGTCGTCGAGGAACGGCTGACGTGCATCCTCGACCTGTCCGAGTTCGAGTCCGAGGCCGCCAAGAAGGACTTCCTCCTGGACTTCGCGACCCGCCTCTATCGGAAGAACCAGGAGCCGTTGCACCTGTTCCTCGAGGAGGCGGACGACTACGTGCCACAACGGCCGATGCGCGACGAGGCCCGGTTGCTCCGGGCCTGGGAGAACATCGTTCGGCGCGGCCGCGCGCGCGGGCTAGGCATGACGCTGATCACCCAGCGCAGCGCGGTGGTGCACAAGAACGTGCTGACGCAGGTCGGCACGCTCATCGCCATGCGGACGATGTCGCCGCAGGACCGGGCTGCGATCAGAGAGTGGGTCGCCTCCAACGGTGCCAGGAACGACCTCATCGAGAGCCTACCTGAGCTCGAGTCCGGGGAAGCGTGGGTCTGGTCGCCGCTGTTCCTGGGGAAGACCGAGCGGGTTCGGATGCGCCGGTCGCGGACATTCGACTCAGGCGCTACGCCGAAGCTCAAGGGCCGGTCTCGGACGGCCGCAACGTTGGCCGAGGTCGATCTCGCCGCGGTGAAGGAGCGCATGGCGGCGACGATCGAGAGCGCGAATGCCGAAGACCCGAGGGCGCTCAGGAAGGAAGTCGCGCGTCTGAATCGCGAGATCGCGGAAGCAAGGAAGACTGCGAGGGTCGAGCGAGTCGAGGTGCCCGTCGTCGACCATCAGGTCCTCGATTCGCTGCGGGCAACCGCCCTGGCTCTCGATGAGGTCGCGCAGCGCGTCGGGGCCGATACGCGCGAGCTGCTCTCGCGTCTCGAACGTCTCCAGCGAACGTCGTGGTCGATCGACAGCGACAACGGTCAACGTCGGAACGGTGTGCACTTGCCGCGGTCACCCGCGGTGCCGCAGCGGATTGATGCTGCAGGCGGTGGGAAGCTCGGGAAGTGCGAGCGCGCGGTGCTCTCGGTTCTCGCTCAGCATCCCGAGGGGTGCGAGGCGGGCAAGCTCACGCTGCTCAGCGGTTACCGCTGGTCGGGGACATTCCGGAACGCACTCTCGAACCTGCGAACCTCCGGTCTGATCGAAGGCGAGAACGCCGGCACGATGCTGCTGACGGTCGCTGGGGAACGGGCGACGCCTGACGTCGAGCAGCTGCCGACCGGCGACGATCTGTTCGCCTACTGGCATTCGCACGCGTCGATTGGGAAGTGCGAGCGGGCGATCCTCGACGCGCTGCTGGCCAGCCCGCAGGGTCTCACGGGTCAGGACTGCGCCGTCGCCGCCGGCTATGAGTGGAGCGGGACGTTCCGGAACGGTCTATCGAAGCTGCGGACCATTGGTCTGATCGAAGGCCGGGGGAATGGCTGGATCCAGCTGTCTGGGCAGCTCCTGGGGAGGACTCCCGAGTGACCGCGGAGCGCTGCCAGATCGTGTTCACCGACGGCGCACTCAAGGAGTGCGCCCGTGTCGGTCACGACTGGCACTGGGAGCAGCAGAGCGGGGATCGCGGGTTCATGGAGTGCTACCGGTGCGGTGACACGCAGCGGCACATGGTGAGCCACAAGGACTACTTGGCGGCGGGTCCGGAGGACCTCGCGC
>JAGQRB010000606.1 GCA_020425925.1 Planctomycetota bacterium | reverse complement strand
CGTCATGATGGTGCCGAAGGGCGCGCCGGTGCAGCGGACCTTCAGCGCCAGCGTGCGCACCTACCGTGGCGACGAACCCGACACGCCGGTGCGGCTGGCGATGGGGCCCGGCATCGTCGCGACTGCCGCGCCGGGTCGACTGCAGCTCACCAAGACGCACAACGAGGCCCGGTTGCTCGTCGACGCGACGATCGACCCGGGCGAGCTGACCGCCGATGCCGGCATCCTCGTCGGCTACCGCGACCACAGCGCGCGCATCCGCATCCTGCCGGTCGACGTCAGCGTTCCCGCCGGACTGCGCGTCGGCCTCGTGCGTGGGCCCGAGGACACCACCGAGCGGGCGCTGGCCGATCTCGGCGTCGACGTCACCGTGCTCGAACCGGGCACGCTGATGACCGAGCCGCTCGAACAGTTCACGGCGCTGCTGCTCGACATCCGGGCGAACTACCACCGCGAGGATCTCGCGGAGATGCGCGGCCGCATCCTCGAGTTCTGTCGCGCCGGCGGTCGCGTCGTCGTGATGTACCACAAGCCCGACGAGTGGAATGCGTCCGACGCGGAGCCCTCGCTGGCGCCGTTCCCGTTCGTGGTCGGTCGCGGTCGTGTCACCGAAGAGAACGCGGCGGTCACGTTCCTGCAGCCCGATCACCGGCTGCTGCAGCACCCCAATGCGATCACCGCGGCCGACTTCGACGGCTGGGTGCAGGAGCGCGGGCTCAACTTCCCGTCGCGCTGGGACAAGGCGTGGACGCCTCTGCTGGCGATGAAGGACGCGGGTGAGGAGGAGCCGTTGCTCGGTTCGCTGCTCTACACCGAGTACGGCCGCGGCGACTACGTCTACTGCTCGTTGGCGCTCTATCGGCAGCTGCGCGCCGGCAATGCCGGGGCCGCGCGTCTGCTGGTCAACCTGCTCGCGCGCTGATCAGCGCGGCCTACCGTCGCGGTTGCCCCGCTCGAGTTCGGCGACACGTCGTTCGAGTTCGGCGATGCGACGCAGCAGCACGGCCAGCGGCGCCGGTGGCGCGGGCCTCGCCGCTGCGAGGCGATCGAGCTCGCGCGCGAGCAGGATCGCGTTCGCGATCTGATCGCGATAGCCGTGCAACGCGAGCATGTGGCGGTCCGTCGCGGTCGCGAGCAGGTGGCCCGGTCGCCAGGCGACGGCGTTGCCGGTCTGCTGCAGCATCCGCGCGACCTCGCGAGCATCGGCGTTGTCGAGCACGAGGTGGGAGAACGCGATCTCGCGCAGCGCCGGTCGGCGCAGGATGTCGTCCGGGGACCGCCACGGTGAGGCCAGCGAGGGCGTCCACTGGCTGCGCCCGCCCTCGCCCTCGAGCAGGATGATGCCCCAGACGCCGCGGAGTTCGTCGATCGGCAGCACCGCGAAGCCGCGGCTCGCGAGCAACGCGTACAGCAACTCCTCGCAGCCGAGCGCGTCGACCGCGAGCGGGCGTTGCAGCGCGAACGAGCCGGCGCGCTCGACCTCGCCGTAGTCGTAGAGGTAGTTGCGGCACAGGAACGCGGCGGCGGCCTCGACGAGCTCGCCGGCGGAGAACTCGCCGGCGGGTAGCACGAAGCCGTGTTCGTCGGCCCGGATCGCGCCGTGCGCGGCGTTGGCCGGGGTGATCGTCTGCTGACCGAGCGCGAGCGGTGCCAGCGCGAGCAGCGCGGAAGCCAGCCGCATCGCTACTTCCCCGCGCGCTCGACGATCCGCTCGATGCGGTCCTCGAGTTGCCCGATCCTTCGGGCGAGATCTTCGAGGCGGGTTTCGACATCGGGCTTTGCCGACTCCGCGGCCTTCGCGACATCGGCAAGCTGGATCAGACGGACCGCGTTGGCGACCTGGTCCTGCATGCCCGTCATCAGCAGCGCGCTGTCCGAGCCGATGCTGCCGAAGCTGACGCTCGCCTGTCCGCCGCGCGCGCCGAAGAACGGCCGCAGCGCATTCGTCGCCACCGCCGAGTTGATGTGCTCGAGCGGCAACACGGTCGAGACCGGCATGCGCAGCTGCGGACGCGCGAGGATCTCGGCCGGCGAGCGCTGCATCGCGGAGTTCATCGCTTCGCCGCTGCGCGGACCGTTGAGGGCGAGGACCTCGTAGAGGCCCTTCGGCTCGTCGAGTGTCCGGAGGACGATCCCGCGGGTCGACAGCAGCGTCGTGAGCACTTCCTCGCAGCCGGGGCGGTCGACCTCGACGCGGTTCTGCAGCTTGAACTGGCCGTTGCAGCCCTGGATCTCCTGCGGGTTGACCAGGATGTTCCAGCCGAGGTAGGTCGCGGCCTGGTCGATCAGATCGGAGATCTCGAGCGAGCCGGGTTCGATGATGAACTTCGCGAGGCGCGGGTCGGTGGGCCCCTGGGCGAGTGCGGTCGCGGCGAGCAGCAGACTGAGAGCGGTTCTTGCGAGCATGATGGCCTCCGTGGAGGCCTTCCGACGGCCGGGGACCGGCGTTCTTCCGCGGATTCAGCGCGTCTGCCAGGGGGGTGGCAGCAGTCGCCGCTTACCGTCGTGGCTGCGTGGGATCTCGGGTTCGTCGGGGTCGAAATCGCGGTCCCAGAGCTGGCACGTAACCTGTTTGTGCTTCTGGTCGAGGCCCTCGCAGTAGTTCGTGTAGATGCAGCGGCGGATCTCGGCGCCGCGTCCCAGGCGCATCTTCTCCCACCAGTCCGGATCGGCGAGGCTCTGTCGGGCGGCGCCGATCGCGTCGGCTTCGCCGCGCTGCAGGATGCCCTCCGCCAGCGCGAACTCGCCGATACCGCCGGCCGCGACGACCGGCGTCGCAGCACCCGCCGCGCGCACGGCGCGTCGGATCGCGGCCGCGAGGTGGACGTTGCGGCCGAACGGTCCACGTTCGTCGCTGCGCACGGTCGGCATGCACTCGTGTCCGCTCGGGCCGGTGTACGGGTAGGCCGCCTCGCCGACCTTCGGTTGTCTCGCGTCGTCGAACTTGCCGCCCTTGCTGACCGACAGAAAGTCGAAGCCGGCGCGCGCGAACGCGACGCCGTACTCGATCGCGTCCTCGATGCGGCTGCCGCCCTCGATCACCTCGTCGCCGAGGAACCTGGTGCCGACCGCGAAGCCGTCGCCGACTGCGGCGCGCACGGCCGTGAAGACCTCGAGCGGCAGGCGCAGCCGAGCCGCGCGCGAGCCGCCGTAGCCGTCGTCGCGCACGTTGGTCTTCGACAGGAACGAAGCCATCGTGTAGGCGTGGGCGTAGTGCAGTTCGACGCCGTCGAAGCCGGCGGCTTCGACGCGCTGCGCCGCGGCTGCGAACAGACCGGGCAGCACTTGCGGCAGCTCGCGCACGTGCTGCAGGTGGACGTCGTTGACCTCGTCGCGATAGCCCCAGGCATAGTCGCGGTACTCGCGAGCGGTGAGCACCCGGCGCAGCGTGTCGTCGTCCGCGGCCGCGAGCCGTTGTCGCACGACCTCGTCGTCGGTCGCCGCCATCGCCTCGCGGTGGCGATCGGTCAGCGTCAGGAAGCGCGCGAAGAACTTCGCCTTCTCGGGCCGGCGTCGGATCGACAGGAAGTCGATGAGCTGCAGCAGCAGCCGCGTCCTACCGCCGCTGCGTTCGCGCACCGTGTCAGCGAGCTGCCGCAGCCCCGGCACGAAGCGATCGTGGCCGGCCCGCAGCAGCGGTCCGCTCGGCACGTCGCGGATCCCGGTGGCCTCGACGACGAGCACGCCGGGGCAGCCGTCGGCGAAGCGGCCGTACCAGTCGATCACGTCGCGGCTGACGAAGCCGTCCTCGGTCGCGCGCCACGGCACCATCGCCGGAACCCACGTGCGGCTCTGCGCGGTGATCGGCCCGAGCCGCAGCGGCGAGAACAGCATCGCGGCCTCGGCTTCCGCAGCGGTCGGCCAGCTCGCTGCCGGCAGCTCGTGGCGGATCATCGCAGCGCCTCCGCGTCAGCCCTTCTTGCGCTTCGGCTGCTTCGGCGGCTCGCGAAAGCCCTTGCGCGCGCGTCGCACCTGACCCATCGACTGCGGCGGTCGCTCGAGGCCGAGGGCGAACCACTGCATGTCGAACGCGGCCATCGACATGCGCTGGCGGTTCTGCAGGCGCAGCAGGTTGTCCTTGGTCGGCGCGTTCTTGTCGTCGCGCTTGTGGAACGCCGCCAGCACGGCCTGGGCCTCGTCGTTCCGGCCCTGCTTGTGCAGCATCCAGGCGTAGGTGTTGTGCAGCAGCGCGTGCTTCTTGGCGATCTTGCTGGTGAGCTGCAGCACCTCGAGCGCACGGTCGATCCTGCCGTCGTTGTAGTGGATGCAGGCCAGCATCAGGCGAGCGTCGGCGGCGCGCAGCGAAGCTCCGCCGAGCAGCTCGACCGCGCGCTCCTTCTTGCCGCTGTGATAGGCGAGCACGCCCATGTTCGCGAGCAGTTGGCCGCGCAGCATCGGCACCCACTTCGCCATCGGCAGCATCGCCTCGAGGCTGTCCATCGCCGGCTCGATCATGCCGGCCTCCATCTGCTTCTGGACCCGCGCCATCGCGGGCTGCAGCTTCATGCCGAAGCGCCGCGCCAGCAGGATCCAGGAGACCAGGAACAGGACGATCGAGAACAGGATGGCCCAGCCCCACGCCCACCAGCCGAGCACGGTGCCGCCGAAGCCGAGGAGCAGCGCGAACGCGGCGCAAACGAGAACGGAGTACAAGCGGAGATCCTGGGTTTTGGGGGGCAGCATCCTACGGACCGGGCGCGCCGCGGTCCACGGATCCCCGCACGGCGGCGCGGGCTACTCGACCCAGGTGCCGACGAACCGGTGCGCGACGTAGGTCATGAATCGGTTCGGCGCCAGCAGCGTGAGTTCCCAGCCGTGCAGCGTGCCGTCGTCGTACTGGCTCGAATCGTCGTACTCGCGCAGGTCGGCGATCGTCGTGCGGTCGTTGGCATCGTAGATCGCGTCGACCGCCCACACCGTTGCGCCCGAGTGGATCGAGATCAGCTGGGTGCGCATGCCGAGATGTGGCGGCTTGTAGGGCCGCCACGCCGTGATCGAGCCGACGAGCACACCGTCGAGCGAGTAGCGGTCGCAGAGCCGCACCATCGCTTCGGTCGAAAGCCGGCCGTGGCGCAGCGAATCGTTCAGCATGCCGTTCTCCGAAGCGGTGCTCGGCAGCGGCACGACCTCGAAACGCCGCAGCTTCATCAGCTCGGCGAGGAACGCGTCACGGATCTTCTCGCAGTCCGCCGTCACCGACGACTCGGGCGTGAACGGCAACACCATGATCCGCCGGACGTTCTCGAGATCGGCGCGCTCGGCGAGGTAGCTGTTGATCGCCTTGCGCCGCGGCGCGTCGCCGGTCGCACAGCCCGTCAGCACGAGTGCGATCGACGCGAGCGCTGTCGCTCCGACTGCCGCGGTCCGTGCCATCAGCGTCCCGCCGGGGGAACGGCCGACGCCTCGACGTTCGCCGGCGTGAGCTGGTCCATCGTCGCGCGCAGCACGTCCATCTGGGCGAGCAGGGCGGCCTGTTCTGCCTTGGCCTTCTCGATGCGCAGGCTCAGGATCGTGGCCTCTTGCTCGCCGAGTTTCTGGTTGCGCAGATCGAGTTGGGCCTCGATCTGGGCCCGCAGCGCCTGTTCCTGGCCGTGGGCCTCCTGCTCGTCGTTGAGGCGGGTCTTGAGGTTCTGGTTCTCCGCCAGCACGGTCTCGAGCCGACGCTGGATCTGCTGATGCTCCTCACGCAGGGTCTTGTACTCGCTGAGCAGCAGCTCCTGCTTCGGACCCCAGTCCATCTCGGTGTTCACGCCGGCCTGGGCCAGGCTGCCCTCGTAGCCGTCGTTCGGATCGGTAGGAGCCGGTTCGAACGGGTTGTGCAGCGCGGTGCAGCCGGTCAGCAACACAGTCGCCGAGAGTGCGACGAACGCGCGGCAGAGGCGCACGGATCCGGTCATTGTGGGACCTCGTTGGTGTAGACGCATTCGACGATCGCGGTGCTGCCGCAGCCGCAGCGGACCTCGAAGCCCGCGACGCGTGAGCCGTCGAGCAGCGGCACGACGCTGATCGCCCGCCGGTCCTCGGCCGGGCCGTTGCCGCCGCACTCGACCAGCGCCGGATGCTCCAGCACGCGGACGGTGCTGCGACGCAGCACCCCCGGCCGGCCCGCATGGTCCTCACTGCCGTTCTGCTTGTTCTCGCTCATCGCAGCTGCTCACCGGATCACGCCAGCACGTCGACATGACGCGCCTGGCCGTCCTTTCGGTTCGTCGGGCCGTGGACCTGAAGTCGCGGTGTCAATGGCGCGACGGGTTCGTCGACCTGGTCCTCGACGGACTCGCGCTGGCGTCGCAGCGCGCGTTCGAAGGCGCCGCGGTCGCGGCCGCCTTGCCGCTGGCCGCGGTCGGTGACGCTCGGGTGGCTGGCCACGGGCTGCAATGCGCCGGCTGTTTCCATCGCTACTCCTCCGCCTTGAGCTTCTTGCGCAGCCGCTCGATCGCACGCGTCAGGATCTGACTCACGCGCGATTCGGTGACCCCGAGGATCTGGCCGATCTCCTTGAGGAACAGCTGTTCGTGGTAGTAGAGCACGACCACGTTGCGGTCGTTTTCCGACAGCTCGGCGATGGCCTTGGCGAGGCGCTCGCGGTCCTCGCGGCCGAAGACCGCGAGGCTCGGGTCTTCCGAAGGCCCCGCGACCGTGGCGCCGAGCGTGCCCGACTCACCGTCACCGGTCGCCGCGACGGCGTCGAGTGAAAGCAGCCGGCTGGTGTGCAGCGCCTGCAGGTCCTCGTCGAGCTCGCGTTCGCTGCAGCCGAGATGTGCGGCGATCTCGGCGATCGTCGGCTCGCGGTCGAGCTCACCGTAGAGCGAGGTGATCGCTCGGTCCATCTTGCGCAGGCGGTCGCGCCGGTTGCGCGGTACCGGGTCGTGCTTGCGGACCTCGTCGAGGATCGCGCCGCGGATCGCGGTGTAGGCGAACGTCTTGAACGATGCGCCGCGCGCGGGATCGAAGGTCGCGGCGGCGTGCATCAGGCCCATGACGCCGACCGAGTAGAAGTCGTCGCGGTCGAGCGAGGCCGGCATCGTCACCGGCAGCCGGGCGACGACGTAGCGCACCAGCGGCAGGTACTGCTCGACGAGTCGATCGCGTTCGGCGGGCGAGCGCAGCAGCGAGGCGGATCGACCTCTCATCGGTCGTCCTCCTCGTCCTCCGCCGCGCGCAGCGCCGCGCGCCGCTCGGCCTCGTCGCGGGCCATCGCAGTCAGGACGGCGTTGATCGCCGGGCCGAGCAGCAGTCGGCCGACGACGCAGGCGGCGATCACGGCGATCACGCTGCGGATCAGCGCGGTCGCGCCGTCGGTGCCCGTCAGCGTCGCGATCAGGAAGGTCGCCCCGAACGCGATGCTCGCGAGATACGCGGTCGCGATTCGCGCTAGCTCCTGGCTGCCGGTGTCCTGGGTCATCTTGCCTGCCGGAGCCTTGATCGGCCGCGGTCGGCTCTCCGGTTGAGACGAACGAGCAGAACCGGCGATGGCGTCGGCCTATCGCGCCGCGGCCGGGCGGAGCCGTCGGACCGGGTCGGGCCGGAGCGCGCGCCGGCGGGTGTCGGGAATCGCAGCAAGGGCGTTGGCGCAGAGAGCGCGCAGGTCGGCGAGTGCCGGCCCGTCGCCGCGCAAGCTCACCGGGCACTGCTCGGCGGCGCCGCGGTCGACCGCGGGGTCGAGCGCGACCTTGGCGCACAGCTCGAGCGACGTGCCGAGGAACTTCAGCGCCACCCGACCGAGTTTGGCGGCCGTGCGCGCGGCCTCGTCGATGCTCCGCGACCGGTTCACGACCAGCTGCGGCAGTCGGCCGGTGTCGCGTTGCAGCACCTTGGCATAGGCGTAGGTGTCCGTGACCGCGGCCGCGTCGGGCGTCGTGATGGCGAGTGTCAGATCCGAGCGTTCGGCGACCGCCATCGTCGCGGCGCCGATGCCCGCGCCCGTGTCCGCGATCACGATGTCATGGTCGCGGGCGACCAACCCGATCATGTCGAGTGCAACTGCCATCGCGTTCTCACCGAGCAGCCGCGTCGAGCCGGACTGGCCGAGCAGCACCGCGATCCCGGCCGGCCCGGTGACCAGGGCATCGGCGATCGCGCAGTTGCCCGCGACCGCGTCGTCGAGGCTCGCGGCCGCGGCGAGCCGAAGCTGCACGCCGACGTCACCGCAGCCGGGGTCGAGGTCGGCGAGCAGCACGCGGTAGCCCTGTCGGGCGACGAGGATCGCGAGGTTGACCGCGATCGTGGTCTTGCCGACGCCGCCCTTCGCGCCGCCGACACAGATCCACGGCGTGCGGCGCGGCGCCGGCAGCACGAAGCTGGCGGCCAGACCGTCGAGCTGACCACTCATGTGCGCTCCTTCGGCGCCTCGGTGTCGAAGGCGGCGGCGGCGATGTCGGTCGGTCGGGCCGTGACGATGTCCGCCGGCACTTCCTGCCCGATACACAGGTGGCTCAGGGGCAGGCCGCGCTCGACGACCGCCGACAGCGAAGCCCCCGGCACGACGGTCTCGTCCCACTTGGTCAGGCACACCGCATCGAGCCCGAGTCCGTCGTAGGTCTGCAGCACGAGGTCGCTGTCGCGACGGTTCGTGCCGGCGGCGAGGCAGAGCACGGTGGCGCACTCGCCGGCCCGCAGCAGGCCCTGCAGCGTCGCCAGCGCGTTACCGTCGCGCGGGCTCTTGCCGGTAGTGTCGACGTAGACGCGATCGCAGTCGCGGTGCTCGTGCACGGCGCGCCGCAGGTCGCTGGCGGTGAACGCGACGGTGAACGGCACCGCCAGCAGGTCGGCGAACGCCCGCAGCTGTTCGACGGCCGCGACGCGGTAGGTATCGAGCGTCACGATCGCGATCCGTTCGCCGCGGCTGCGCGCACGCGCCGCGAGCTTCGCAAGCGTCGTCGTCTTGCCGACGCCGGTCGGTCCGACGAACGCGACCGCACGGCAGCCGGGCAGCTCCGGTGGCTCGGGTGGCTCGACGACGCCGGTGGTCCGGATCAGGCTCGCGAGCACGCGGGTCGCAACGCCGCCGAGCGCCGGGTCCCCCGGACGCGACAGGTCGATCCTGGTTCCGAGCAGCGCGCGTTCGACGGCGGCGAGGATCGCCTCGGAAACGCCGAGGTCGAGCGCCGTCTCGGCGAGCTCACGGAATCCGCGGGTCCACTTCGACAGAAAGCCACGGCCGACCTGGTCGCGTGGTCGCGCTACCTCGGCACGCGCGGGAGTGGCTTCCTGCCGGGCTGCGACGACCAGGTAGCCGCTGCGTGTCGCGCGGGTCTCGACGACGAGCGCGTCGGGCCCGCACTCGGAGCGGACCCGTTCGAGCGCCTCGGGGAGTGACTTGCCTTCGATGCGTTTGAGCAGCATGGGGGGTTCGATTCAGCGGTCAGCCGGCGACGGCGATGCGTTGCAGGGTCTCGACCTTCTTGGCGGGGATGGTCTCTTGGTAGCTCAGCACCGCGGCATTGGGGATGACCCCGTTGATCGCCTCGGCGAGGAACGGTCGCAGGCTCGCGCGGGTCACCAGCACCGGATCGCGACCGTTCTTCGCCATCTCGGCGAGCGCCTCGGCGGTGCTGTCGACGAACCGCCCGAGGAAGCCGGGCGGCAGGCTCGCACCCGCGTCGGCGCCGGACAGCGCCTCGGCGAGGTTGCGTTCGAGATCCGGGTCGAGGAACGCCGCATGCAGCACGCCGGAGGGGTCGAGGTGCGGCTCGACGATCGTCCGCGCCAGCCGACCGCGCACGTGTTCGGTGAGCTGCTTCTGGTCCTTGGTCTCGCCGCTCGCATCGGCGAGGCTCTCGAGGATCGTCTGCAGGTTGCGGATCGGCACGCCCTCCCGCAGCAGCCCGGCGAGGATCCGCTGCACCTGGCCGAGCGACATGTGGCCCGGGATCAGCTCGTCGACGACGGCGGGCGCGGCCTTCTTGAGGTTGTCGACCAGCGATTTGACGTCGTCGCGGGTGAGCAGTTCGGCGGCGACCTTCTTGAGGATCTCGGTCAGGTGCGTGATCAGCACCGATGCCGCATCGATCACGGTGTAGCCGAGCAGCTCGGCGCGGTCCTTGTCGGTCTCGGCGATCCAGCGCGCCGGGAGGCCGAATGCGGGTTCGACGGTCTCGACCCCGGCGATCGGTTGCGCGGTGCCGCTCGGGTCCATCGCGAGGTAGTGGCCGGCGCGGAGCTCCCCGCGCGCGATCTCCTGACCCGCGAGCAGCACGCGGTAGACGTTGGGGTCGAGCTGCACGTTGTCGCGGACGCGGATCGGCGGCAACAGGAAGCCGAGGCTCTGGGCGAACTGACGACGCAGCGATCGGATGTGATCGAGCAGGCCGCCGTGGCGACCGGCGTCGACGAGGCCGATGAGGCGATAGCCGATCTCGATGCCGAGCCGGTCGACCGACAGCAGGTCCTCGAGCGGCTGGTCCTCGTCGGGCTGCTGCGCGGCCTGCTCGGCGCTCTTCTCCGCGGCTTCGGCGGCCAGTGCGGTGCGGCGTTCGACGGTGCCGGAGAACACGAAGATCACCGTCGCGATGGCGAGGAACAGCAGCGTCGGCATGCCGGGGAGCAGCGACATCAGCACGAGGATGCCGGCGACCAGTCGCAGCGTCTTGCTGCTGCCCATCAGCTGGCTGCTCATCTCCTGGCCGAGTCCTTCCTCCGATGCGCCCTTGGTCACCAGGATGCCCGCGGCCGTCGACACCAGCAGACCCGGGATCTGGGCGACGAGGCCGTCGCCGATCGTGAGGATCGTGTACTGCAGGAACGCGGTGTCGATCGACATGTCGCGATAGACCATCGCGATGATCAGACCGCCGGCGATGTTGATGCCGGTGATGATCAGGCCGGCGACCGCGTCGCCGCGGACGAACTTGCCGGCGCCGTCCATCGCGCCGTAGAACTCCATCTCGGTGGTGAGCTCGCGACGCTTCTGCTTGGCCTCCTCACTCGTGAGGAGGCCGGCGCTGAGGTCGGCGTCGATCGACATCTGCTTGCCGGGCATCGCATCGAGCGTGAAGCGCGCGGTGACCTCGCTGATACGGTTCTGGCCCTTGGTGATCACCACGAACTGGATGATCACGAGGACGAGGAAGACGATGATGCCGACCACGGGTTGGCCGCCGACGACGAAGCTGCCGAACGTGCGGATTACGTCGCCGGCGTCGCCTTCGAGCAGGATCAACCGGGTCGACGAGACGTTCAGTCCGAGCCGGAACAGCGCGGTGAACAGCAGCACGCTCGGGAAGGTGCTGAACTCGATCGGTCGGTTGGCGTTGAGCACCGCCATCACGATCATGAGGCTCGTCGTGATGTTGAGGCAGAGCATCGCGTCGAGCAGGATCGGTGGCAGCGGGATGAGCATCACCGCCAGCACGCCGAGGAAGAACAGCGCGAGCACGCTGTTCTTCTGCTTGCCTTGATCGAGGGTAGTGGTCATCTGGGCTGGCTCGGGTCGGGCCTCATGCGATCTGACGCAGGCGATAGACGTGGCTGAGGATCACTGCGACCGCCTGGTAGAACTTCTCCGGGATCGCCTGGCCGACCTTCACGGCACGGAACAGGGCACGGGCGAGCGGCGGGTCTTCCATCAGCGGCACGTCGTGTTCGCGCGCGAGCTCGCGGATGCGGAGCGCTACGTCGTCGACACCCTTGGCGATCACGGTCGGCGCGCGATCGACCTGGCGGTCGTAGCGCAGCGCGACCGAGTAGTGGGTCGGGTTGACGATGATGACGTCGGCAGTCGGGACCTCCTCCATCATGCGGTGACGCAGCAGCTCGTTGCGGGCGCGCCGCTGCCGCATCTTGATCTGCGGATCACCCTCGTTGCGCTTGCGCTCGTCCTCGACCTCCTGCTTGGTCATCTTGTTGCGTTCCTGGTGGCGATAGCGCTGCCAGGCGACATCGGCGGCCGCGAGCGCGAGCGCGAAGCCGCTCACCAACATCAGCAGCAGGATCGCGAGGTCGGCGACCTGCTCGCCGGCAGCCGCGACCGGCTGTTCGTGCAGTCGCAGCAGCGTCTGCCAGCGACCGCCGAGCACGAGCCACATCACGCCGCCGAGCGCGACCAGCTTGACGGCGGCGAACAGCGTGCGGACGACGGCCTGCAGGTTGAAGACCTTCTGCCAGTTCGCGACCGGGTTGAGCTTCTCGAGCTTGAAGCCGAGAACGCCGCCCGAGTACTTGAAGCCGATCTGGCCGTAGCCGAGCACGAGCGTCGCGATCACGACGGTGGTGACCAGCGTGGCGAACGGCCAGATCACGCATTCGAAGGCGCCGAGCACCTCCTGTTCGGCGAACGGGATCTGATCGACCGAGCGACCGATGCCGAGCGTGAAACCCTGCCGCATCACGGCGGCGAACGACTCGACGAGCCAGCCGCCGAGCACCCAGATCATGATCGCGGCCGTCATCATCACGCCGGCCTGGACGAGCTCGCGCGACAGCGGTGTGTCGCCCTTCTGCCGTGACTCCGCGAGGCGGCCCGGCGTCGCTTTCTCGGTCTTGCCCTGATCGTCACCGAACATCGCCATCGGTCATCCTCCGAAGGTCGCCGCGGTGCGGGCGAACAGGTCCTCGTAGGCGGCGATCACGAACGGCAGGCTCTCGACGATGAAGAAGCCCATGACGCCGAGCGCGACCAGGATGCGCAGGCCGAACGCGAACTCCATCATGTTGATCGAGGGCACGGCGCGGCCGATCAGCACCGTGCCGCTCGAGAGCAGCATCATGATCCCGATGATCGGCATCGCGAGTCGTAGTGCGAGCTGCACCGCCGCCGACACGATCTCCTGCAGACCGACCCAGATCGGACCGACGTCGAACGGCTGACCGACGGGCAGGGTCGCGAACGTGTCGCGCGCGATCACCAGCGCCTCGTGGTGCAGATCGAGCGCGAACACCATCAGCGCCCCGATGACCTGGAACAGCTGCGAGATCACCGCCGCGCTGGTGCCGGTGTCGGGGTTGATCGTCTGCGCCATCGAGAAGCCCATCTCGAGGCTGACGACCTCGCCGGCAGTGGTCAACATGCCGTAGATCGCGGCGAAGCAGAGGCCGAGCGCGAGACCGATCACGGCCTCGCGTGTCGCCACGACGCCGATCGCGAGCGCGTTCGGCGGCACGTCGACGCGCATGTCGCCGACCCACCAGAGCATCGCGCCGAGCGCGATCGCGAGCACGAGCCGGAGGAAGCGGGAGTCCTGGTTGCGGCCGAAGATCGGCACCACCGCGAAGAACGCACCCACCCGCACGAAGTGCAGGAGGAGCGAGATCACGAAGGGCAGGATCGCCGCGAGTTCCATGATCAGCCGGCGTGACCGTAGGTCGCGAGGTTGCTGAACAGTGCGGCCGTGAACTCGCGCAGCGTGCCGAGGATCCACGGCATCAGCAGCACGAGCGTGGCGACCACCGCGAGCATCTTCGGCACGATCGTCAGGGTCTGTTCCTGCAGCGACGTCACCGTCTGGAAGAAGCTCACCAGCAGTCCGGTGCACATGCCGACGAGCAGCGCGGGCGCGACGATCATCAGCGCGGTCAGCAGGGTCGTCTTGGCGAGATCGAACAGCGTTTCGTAGCCCATGGGTCAGTTCGCGAAGCTCTGGGCCAGCGATGCGACCACGAGGTCCCAGCCGCCGACGAGGATGAAGAGGAGCAGCTTGAGCGGCGTCGAGACCACGATCGGCGGCAACGTGAACATGCCCATCGACACCAGGATCGAGCTGATCACCAGGTCGATGACGACGAACGGCAGGAACAGCACGAAGCCCATCTGGAATGCCGTCTTGACCTCCGACAGCACGAATGCCGGCACCGTGATGTGGAAGGGTGTCTCGAGCGCGGTCTGTGGCCGCGGCGTGCGCGACAGCTCGAGGATCAGCGCGACGTCGTCCTCGCGGGTCTGCGCCAGCATGAACTGGTTCATCCGCAGCGTCGCGCGTTCGGCGGCCTCGCGCCATTCGATCTGGTGGTCGACGTACGGCTGGTAGGCCTGGTCGTAGATGTCGCTGACGACCGGCTTCATGATGAAGATCGTCATGAAGACCGCGAAGCCGGTGGTCACCAGCGTCGGCGGCAGGTCCTGCATCGACATCGCGCGCTTCAGGAACGACAGCACGACGACGATTCGGGTGAACGACGTCATCGTCATGACGATCGCCGGCGCCATCGCCAGCACCGTCATGAGCAGCATGATCTCGATCGCCGAGCCGAGACTCTGGCGATCGTCACCGGCGGTGAACGACAGGTTGAAGCCCGGCGCCGGCCCGTTGCTGGCGGGGGCCGGGGTCACCGCCGGCGCGTTCGGCGCGGGCGGGCCGACGAACGGGTCCTGGGCGGCCGACGGCGCGGCCGCGACGAACATCGCGAGCAGGAGGGCCAGGAGGTGTTTCACCGGCCGGCCTTCTGGAGCAGCGCGCGGAAGTCGTTGAGACTCGGCGACGGGGTGCCCTGGCGGGCGACCACCGCCGGCCGTTTCGGCAGCGCGCGGCTCGGCTGCTCGGGCCGCGGGATCACCAGGTTCTTCGGCGTCGCGCCGTCCTCGGCCGCGACCAGTGCGCTCTCGAGCAGCTCCGCGGCGCGGTGGTTGGCATCCGCCTCGTCACCGAGGGTGTCGGGCAGTCGGCCGCTCTCGATCAACGCGAGGCCGCGCTCGCTCTCGCCGACCAGCAGGATGCGGTCGTCGAACTCGATCGCGTGCAGCGCCTGGCGCTGGCCGAGCCGCAGCGTCTGGCGCAGCGTGACGACCTTCGCCTTCTGCCCGCGGGCCGGGGTCGCGCCGCCGCGCAGGCGCCGCAGACCGAGGACAGCGACGGTGCCGAGCAGCAGGACTCCGGCCAGAGCGCTGCCGAGCTGCCAGAAGTCCGGCGTCTTCGGCAGCAGCGTTCCCGGGGCTTCGGCTTCGGCCGGCGTCGCATCGCCGGTGGCGGGCGCAGCGACCGCGCCGGGTCCGCGCATCGTCAGGGGGCCCAGGACGAGCAGCAGCGCTACGGCCGGCGGGATCATCAACCACTTCGGGATCGGCTTCATGGGAGGTTCCGATTCCCCGGAAAGCAGCGGACGTGCCAAGCTCGAAACCGCTACATCTTGTTGTCCGAGCCTCGTGGACAACTACGGAGCGTCGCGGGAACGGGCACTACCGCTGTCGAATGCCGCAACAGCCAGGTCGCGCGTCCGCCTCAGCCGCGGCGGCGCAGGCGCACTGTGCCGAGCAGCAGGGCGACGGCGCCGAAGCCGAGCAGGACGGCGCACGGCAGCACCATCTCGGCGAACGAGAAGCCGCGCCAGATTGCGCCCTCGAGCGCCCGGATCGTCCAGTGCGTCGGCGTCGCGGCGCCGACGTCGAGCATCCAGGCCGGCATCGCGATCTGCGGCACCATGCCGCCGCCGAGCATCGCGCAGACCAGCAGCGTGCCCCAGGCCAGCCCGCTGACTGCCTCCTCGGTGTCGGCGAGCGAGCCGAGCAGGGTGGTGATGCCGGCGAAGCAGAACGCGGTGGAGACCACCGCGAGCGCGAGCAACGGCACGCTGTCGACCGCGACGCCGAAAGCGAGCGCGCCGATCGTCGTCATCACGACCGCCACGAGGCAGCAGCTCAGCGCGCACGCGAGTGTCTTGCCGGCGATCAGCTGGCCGCGGGACACCGGCGCGGAGAGCAGCCGGACGAGCGTCCCGCGACTGCGTTCGCGCACGAACGACAGGGCGAAGCCGGTGGCGCAGCCGAGGATGCCCCAGAGGATCGATTGCGGGAACGAGATCGCGTAGGCGTTCGGCGGTCCCCTGCGCTGGCGTTCGACGCCGACGATCGAGAGCTTGGGTTCCATCGGGCCGGCGCCGCCGCCCGCGAGTCCGGGGGTGCCGAGGAAGGTGTCGAACGCAGCGAAGAACGTCGTCAGCGCGAGCTTCTGCAGCGCCGGCACGTCGTCGTCCGCGGCGATCTGCCGGCGCATGCGACCGAGCTGCGCGCGCGTCTTCTCGGGGTCGGTCATGAGGTCGCGGAAGCCCGCGAACATCGCCTCGTGGACCAGTCCCTCGAGGAAGCCACGTTCGGCGCCACGCGACGGGTCGATGCCGATTTCGAGCACCGGCGCCTGACCGGCGAAGATGCCGAGGTCCTCCTCGGGCGCGCTGACGATGTCGATCCACGCGAGCTTGCGGCCGCGGCGAACCGCGTCGCGTGCCGCGTCGCGCGACAAGTACTCGACCGCGATCGCCTCGGAGGCGTCGAGTCGCTCGGCGAAGCGGCGTTTTCCGGCGGTGAGGTCGGCGTCGACCACCGCGACCTGCAGCGGGTTGGTCTTGCCCGGGCCGCTGCCGCCGAACACCGCGCCGAAGAATGCCGCGAACAGCAGCGGCATGCCGAACATCCAGAACACCGCGACCCGGTCGCGCGAGAGCACGAGCAGGTCTTTCCTGGCCAAGGTCCAGATCGCGCTCATGCGTCGCGCAGCCTGCGGCCGGTCAGCTCGAGGAAGACCGCCTCGAGATCGGGACGGCGCACGTGCAGCGCGCGGTAGGAGACGCCGGCGGCGGCAAGTCGCTGCACCGCCGCACCGGCGTCGTCGGCCTCGAACCGGAGCACGCCGTCGGCGACGCTGCCGATCGCGGCGGCGAGCTCGCCCGCGGTGCCGGCGAGCTCGGTCTCTACGACCGAGCGACCACCGTGCACGCCGATCAGCGCAGCGACCGAGTCACACGCGAGTACGCGGCCGCGGTCGATGATCGCGACGCGGCGGCACAGCCGTTCGGCCTCCTCCATGTAGTGCGTCGTGTAGATGATCGTCTTGCCGGCAGCGGCGAGACGTTCGACGGTCTCGAACAGGTGGTTGCGCGATTGCGGATCGACGCCGACCGTCGGTTCGTCGAGCAGCAGCAGTTCGGGGTCGTGGATCGCCGCACAGGCCAGGTTCAGCCGGCGCTTCATGCCGCCCGAAAATGTCGCGACACGATCGCGCCGACGGTCCTCGAGCGCGGCGAACGCGAGTGCCCATTCGATGCGTTCGGCGAGCCGGCGGCCGGTCAGGCCCTGCAGACGGCCGAAGAAGCGCAGGTTCTCGACCGGCGTCAGTTCGTCGTAGAGCGCGAGCTCCTGCGGCGCGTAGCCGATGACCCGCCGCACCGCCGGATCGGTGGGAGCGCCGTGGCCGACGATCTCGACCTCGCCGGCGTCGGGTCTGGTGATGCCGAGCGCCATGCGGATCGTCGTCGACTTGCCGGCGCCGTTGGGTCCCAACAGGCCGAAGGTCTCGCCGGGTTCGACCGCGAGGTCGAGCCCGGCGACGGCGATCACATTGCCGAAGCGCTTCTCGAGTCCGCGACACCGCAGCATGTCGCCAGTGGAGCAGAACGGCTGCGACCGCGCGAGTGTCAGCTGCCCTGCAGCGTGAAGCTCAGGCAGTTGCTGACCGCGGTACCGATGCCGGCCGAGCCGGTGCAGATCGCGATGCACTGCGAGCTGATCGTCCAGCCGGCGAGGCCGGGCAGTGGCGGTAGCGGGAACGCGAAGGACGTGCCGCCGCTGCAGCCGCCGGCGCCGCCGGTCGGGTTGACGCCGAGCACGCCGAGCGTGGGCTGCGCGAAGATCGGGCCGCAGAGCGGCGC
This sequence comes from Planctomycetota bacterium, assembly GCA_020425925.1. Lineage (GTDB taxonomy): Bacteria > Planctomycetota > UBA1135 > UBA1135 > UBA2386 > JAGQRA01. The sequence goes on along the minus strand of JAGQRB010000606.1, from coordinate 12,650 downwards.
CACGACGACGCCGGGCATGGTGCACGGTCCCGCGCCGATGATGCACCACGCGAGGCTGCCCGCCGGCGCGCCCGTGAGGTCCAGCGCGAACGCGGCGTTGCCGAGGTTGGGGTCATTGGCCAGCGAGTGCTGCATCGGGCAGTTCGGGCAGGTGCCGTTGGCGCACGGCTGGCCGCTGGTCGTGGCGCGGCCGGGCCGCACCGCGATGCCGACGTACGGATCCGCCGCGGCCGCAAGCGTGCAGCAGTTGACCGCGACGATCTGCACGCAGACCGCGCCGATCTGATAGCGCATCGCGATCGTGCTGTTGCCGTCCGTGGCGTAGAGCACCTGGCGGCCCCAGTCGCAGGCCAGGCCGGTGATGGCGCCGAAGGGGACCGTCGGGCACGCCGTCGGAACCTGCAGCGTGCAGAGGATCTGGCAGGGGTTGTTCAGCTGTGAGACCGCGATCCGGTTGAGGCCGGTCGCGAAGTCGCTGTAGGAGATGAACACGTAGCGGTTGCCCTCGTCGACCGCGATGCCCGAGGTCGAGGCCGCGCCCATCGGCGCGAGGCCGGTGTTGCAGACCGCGAGCGGGTTGATCGGGCAACCGTCGGCGAAGCTGTGCAGGAAGCCGAGCTGATCGATGATCAGGATCTGGTTCAGGCTCTCGACGAACTCGAGGCCGGTCGCCCAGCGGTTGGGGCCGAAGCCGGGGATGGGCATCGGCGGGCAGACCACGGCGCAGTTGTCGTCGATCAGCGCGACATCGATGCCGTTGGTGACCCAGGCAGCGCTCTTGATCGGGTTCCAGCCGGTGCCGCCGGCGGACAACGGTGCCGCGCCGGTCGGCGCCATCGGCACCGGGCAGACGTTCAGCGGCGCGCAGTTCTGGAAGTCCGTGTGTCGCAGCGCCGGGATGTTGCGAGTCAGCCCGACGAGGTGATCCGGGGTCTGGGCGAGCGCCAGCGAACCGAACGCGCCCACGAGGAGCGCGAGGGAGAGATGTTTCATTTCTGGTCCTGAGCGGGCCCGCGGCAGGGGGGCGGGCCGTCGCCTGGTCAGGACCGATCCGCGGCGAACGCACGCGGATTTCGCCGGCGTTTCCCGGGCACTGCGGCTACAGCCGCATGATCGAGCGGATCCCCCGCGGCGACGAGTAGATGAACTGCACCGCGTCGTCGACGCCGGCGCGCTTCATCTCCTTGCCGAGCATCGAGATGGCGCCGAGCGCCTGCTCGACCTCCATCGGCACCTCACCGGGCGGGGCCTCGTTCAGCAGGTCGCCGACCGTCGACAACACGGTGCCCATCGGCGTCACGCCGACGCCGTTCCAGCCGCCGGGCACGTGACTCTCGGCGTCGGCGACCGCCTTCGGCAGGCCCGCCGACGGGTTGGCGCGGGCGTCGAGGATCGACCGCAGCTGGGCGCGCGAGGCCTCGTCCGAGCTCAGCGCAAGCAGCAGCAAGTCGGCGGTGACCGCGTACTCGATCTCGAACGCGCCCGCGAGCCGCAGACGGTAGAGCGTGACGCCCTGGTACTCCTCGCTCTTGCGCGCCGCGTGCATGCCGCGCGAGCGCATCGCCGTTTCGAGCGCGTCGCCGAACGCCTTGCCGTTGGTCAGCGAGATGGCGAAGGCCTGGCCAGCGAACATCGCGGAGAAGTCACCCGGGTCGGCGTCTGCGGCCGCTTCGTTGTGGGCCTTCCAATCGGTCAGCGACAGCATCTCCTTGCCGATGTTGGCGATCAGGTCCTCACGCAGTCGCACCTTCGCCGCATCGGCGAAACCGTTCTCGATGTCCTCCCAGCTCATCGGCAGGATGTCGCTCATCGAGCCCGTCATCTTGGCGATCGTGTCGTAGAGCGCGCCGATGTCGAACAGCTGCACCGAGAACGCGTCGGCCGATGCCGGCACGTAGCGCAGCGTGTCGAGCGACTTCTTGTCGACGGCGAGCGCGCCGAAGATGCCGCTGTTGCGCTGGTTCAGGCCGAGCTCGGCGTCGAGGACGACCTGCGCGCCGTCGGCCTCGAGCGACAGCTCGAAGTCCCGCAGCGAGGTCAGGCCGAAGTCGGTCAGCAGCTGCACGACGTCGAGCGGCGGCGCGTTGAGGTTGTCGTCCATCTTCTGGGCGACGACGTCGAGCAGCGACTGCACCGCGGCGCCGGCCTCGACGTGCACGTAGAGCGGCTTGCCCGCTCCGACGCTCTCCCGTCGCCCGTCGCTGGCGAGCATGCGTGCCGCGGACTCCTCGAGGTTGGTCGAGAGCACGGTGACGAGGCAGTCGTCGATCATGATCGGCTTGCTGCCGCCGAACTCGTCCGAGACCTCGCAGCGCAGCGTGTAGTCACCGGCAGAGATCTCCGCGATGTCCGCGCCGCTCTGGTTCTCGAACGAATCGCCGATCTGCCGGGCGAACTCGGCGAGATCGAACTTCCCGTCCGGGCTCATCGCGATCACAACCGACATCGTCGGTGTGCGCTCTTCCTCGATTGCCGCGCCGAGGTCCTCGAGATCGAAGTGGATCGCGACCGTGATGTCGCCCTGGTAGTCGTTCCAGAGGCTCTCGGCGAGCTCCTTCTCGACATCCATCTCGCCCGTCATCGCGCCGGTGAACCCGTGCTGCATCTGCTCGAGCATCGGACCGAAGGTCTGTCCGGTGATGACGCCCGCGATCTTGGTGTTGCCGAACTGCGCATTCCATTTCGCCGGCGCGGCGATCCGCAACACGATCTGCGCGTCCTCGGGAACGAAGCGGTTGGCGGCGGTCTGCGCCGCGATCGGGGCGGCGACGAGCCCGAGAGTGAGCGGACTCGCGAGCGCGAGCCGGCGGGAAAGGGTCGAACGGGTCTTGGTCATGTGGTCGGTTGAACGTAGTCGTTGGAGTCGAGGGCCGGGCTGCCGGGCCCCGGCTCCGGCGGCCGGGCTTCTGGTGGCCGGGGCCGCGTCGGGATTGTCGCCCTACCGCGGCGTCACTTCCGCGGCGTCACTTCTGCTGGCGGTAGACCAGCACGCGATCGAATGCGAGGATCACGATGTCGGTCCGACCGTCGCCGTCGAGGTCGCCGACCTCGAGATCGTGCGGTTCGGGGTTCGAGTCCTCGCTCGGTGGCGCCTCGAACACCGGGATTGCGAGCGCGCGCTCGAGTGTCTCGCCGCCGGCGAGGATCTGCAGGCCCGGCAGCTGGCCGTCGATCAGCACGAGGTCGGCTGTGCCGTCGCTGTCGAAGTCGCCGCTGAAGCCGTGCCAGTAGGCCGTGCGAACGGTCGGTGGCTCGTGGATTGCCACGGTCTGCAACGCCGGCCCGGGGCCGAACGGCACGCGCAGGACGCCGCGTGGGCCGAGCAGCAGCACCGCGCTGCCGTGGGCCGCGACGTGCGTGAACGGCATCGGCGGCACGTCGATCGAGGTCGGTGTGCCGTCGCTGCCGACGCGGATCAGCTTGTCGGCCTTGCGATCGAGGTAGACGCGGCTCTTGTCGCCGAGCTCGGCGGCGAGGCTGAGCTCGGTGACGCCGGCCGGGCCGTTGTCCTGGTCGAGCACCTCGAGCTGGCCGTCGGTGCCGACACGGAAGCGTCGCACGAAGCGATCGCGCACCGCCATCAGCGCGGGCTTGCCGTCGCGCTCACAGCAGAGCAGCGCACCATCGTCCATCTTCTTGGTGAAACCCGCGGCGCTCGACTTCTTGTCGACTGCCTTGGCCTCGCTGCCGTCGCCGAGGGTCACGATCCGCAGCCCTTCGTTCGGCACGACGAACGCGGCCTCGATCCCGGGCGCGTCGCCGACATCCGCGAGCAGCAGCCGTGACGGCGCCGCCGGCAGCCGTCCGAGGTCGGCGAGGTCGATCGGCTCGGCACCGGGCGCGGTGCGGCAGATCCGACCCTCGCGCTTCTCGCTCCGCACCAGGACGATGACGCCGCCATCGGGCGCGACCGCGGCTGCGTTGGGGCTGTCGGTGCAGGCGATCTGCTCCGGGAAGGCGTCGATCGGCAGCGCCCCCGACTTCCACGCCAGGGTCTCCTCCTCCGGGCTCGCGAGCACGAGATCGAGCTTGCCGTCTTGGTCGACGTCGCCGATGTCGAGCGAGGCGACGCCGGCGAACGTCGGCACCGTCTGCATCACGAACGTGCCGTTTTGCCATTCGAAGAACAGCAGCTGCGCGCGCTCGGGCTGCGCCATCACGAGATCGTCGTCGCCGTCGTTGTCGAAGTCGCCGACCGCGAAAGGCAGCCCGCGGTTGGCCTGGCTGTCGGGCAGCGACCACCACTCGAGCGCGGCCTGGCCGCCGGTGGGGGCGAACTTCTGCAGCGTCACACGGCGGTTCGGTCCATCGATCGTCGCGAGCCCCTCACTGCCGTCGGCGAGCCGCGCCGGGAAGACGTGGCGCAGATTGTCGATGCTGGCGAGCTGCCACGGGCCGAACGTGCCGTCGCCTCGGCCTCGCCGCAGTCGCAGGTTCATCGTCGGTGTCGCGACGACGTAGAGCATGTCGAGATGGCCGTCGGCATCGAGGTCCATGAGCTGGAAGCTGTGCGCCTTCTCTTCCCATGGCTCGATGCGCGACAGCTCGGGTGTCGTCGTGAGCCGGGTGACGTGCCGCATGCCGTCGCGGCTGATCGCGACGAGGTCGGCCTTGCCGTCGCCGTCGAGATCGCCGGCATACATACCGACGCCGCGACCACCGAGGCCGAGATCGAGCAGCTCTTCCGACTTCTTCGTCGCCGTGTGGTAGAGCTGCAGCCGGCCGCGGCTGTCGGTCATCAGCAGGTCGCTCCGACCGTCGCCGTCGAAATCCCCCCAGGTGTAGCCGCCGATCTGACCGTTGGTCGGGATCGAGTCGACCGTGGTCTCGCCGTCGCCGTCGACGTGCACGACCGCGAGCCGCGCGCGGCGCGCATCGGCGATCACCGCTTCGAGCCGGCCGTCACCATCGGTGTCGGCGACGGTGAGGTCGTCGATGCCGTCGCCGATCTTGGTGATCGAAGGGCCCTCGAATCCGAATCGGGCGCGCAGCTCGACCGGGATCGGCGGCGCGGACTGGGCGGTCGCGATCGCCGTCAGGAGGCCGAGCAGGCTCGGTGGAAGCAACGTCGTGGAGACCGGCATCGCGTGGCAATCTCGCCGACCCGGCCGAGATTGCAAGCCGTTGGCGCCGGGATCGCTGCCGGGGCTCGCGGCGCGCCGGAACAGGATCTATGGTGCCGAGCGATGTTGCTCGCGAGTCTGTGTCTGTCGTTCGCCATTCAGGATCCGTCGCCGGGAGAGCCGCCGCCCGCGGCCGAGCCCGCATCGATCGAGATCACCACCGCGGTCGAACGCCTCGATCTCGGCAACGGCTGCACGCTGCAGGGGCGGGTGCTGCGCGAGACCGAGCAGACGGTCTTTCTCGACGTCGGTTACGACGTGCTCAAGGTGCCGGTCGCGGCAGTCGTGCGGCGTGAGGGCGTCGACGGCAAGGCGACCGGCAACATCCGGCGCGAGACACTGTTCGCAGAGGCCGAACTGCCCGAGCGCTCGGTCGCCGAGGGCGCGAAGCTGTTCGGCGAGGCGGTGGTCAAGATCGAGGCCGCCGGCGGCCAGGGCTCCGGCTTTCTCGTGCATCCCGATGGCTGGATCGTGACCAACTTCCACGTCGTCGAGCGCGAGGTCGAGGTCGACGTCGTCGTCTTCAACGTCGGCAAGGACGGCTTCGAGCCGCGCACGATCAAGAAGTGTCGCGTCGACGCGATCAATCCGGCGATGGACCTCGCGCTCGTGAAGATGACGCCGCCGAAGGACCTGCAGCTGAAGACCGTCTATCTCGGCGACAGCAACGCGATGCAGACCGGCGACCGCGTCTACGCGATCGGCACGCCGATCGGCCTCGATCGCACCGTCAGCAGCGGCATCATCTCGGTCACCAATCGGGTGTTCCAAGGCCGTTGCCACTTCCAGATCACGGTGCCGATCAACCCCGGCAACTCGGGTGGGCCGCTGTTCAACCTGCGCGGCGAGGTCGTCGGCGTGAACAGCTCGGGCTACACCGGTTTCCAGGGGCTCAACTTCGCGATCCAGTCGAAGTACGTGAAGGACTTCCTGATCAACCGCGACGCATTCGCGCTCGATTCGACCCGCAGCGAGAACGGCGTGCACTTCCTGCCGGCGCCGAAGAAGCCCGGCAGCGACGGAAAGCCGGTGAAGTGACTCAGCGCCGGGCGAGGAACATCGCCTGGCCAAGCACCATGCGCGCGTGCGCGTGCACGCCCGGTGCGCCGCTCTCGCGCGGGCCGGCGACGTTGAGGGTCGGCGGCGATTGTGCGACCAGCCAGCGGTTCACATCGCCGATGACCAGGTGCGGCGGGCGGCGCAGATCGGCGACGAAGTGTGGCTTGTCGTGCTTGCCGCACAGCTCGATCGTGAGCCTCGTGCCGCCGCTCGGCTCGCCGACGGTGAACACGAGCGTGGCGTCGGAGTCGACGACGTTCCGTTCGGTGCGCACCGCGAAGTTCGCGCTGTCGGTCTCGCGCATCGTGTAGTTCGCCGGGACGCGCCCGTCCTCGGCCAGTCGACCGCGCGGGCACCAGCCGCCGTGGGGAATGCCGTACTCGAGTGCGACGTCGAGCGCGGCGCGGTCGACACCGGTTGGACCGCCGCTGACGATGCGCTCGACGGCGAACCCCGCCGTCGGGCCGGTCCACTCGACCACCGCGGCTCGTGCCCGCCCGAGATCGGTGCCGAGACCGGCGAGCAGGCGCGCCGCCTCGCCGCCTGCCGCGAGCAGCCCGAGCAGCACGTGTTCGGTGCCGATGAAGCCGTAGCGCATCGCCGTCGACTCCCCGGCGGCGGCCGCGAGCGCGCGCTCGGCCGACGCCGCGAACGGCGGCGCTTCGTCGGGTTCCGCCGGCTCGACCGGCTCCGGTCCGGCGATCGAGGCCAGCAGGTCGCGGCGGCCCGCCGGGTCGCCGAGGATCGCGTTCGCGCCGCCCGAACCCTCGCGCAGCAGCCCGACGAGCAGGTCCTCGTCGGTGACGGCGTCGCGCTGCGCCGCGACCGCCGCACCGCGGGCGAGCTCGACGACGGTCCGCACCCGGTCGGAGCAACGATGGTGGATCTCGTCGTACACGGTCACGCTGCGATCATATCGCATGCGTGATCGCGGCTGCGATCGCGGCGCCATCTGCGGCGCACGGCTTCGCCGTCGTGTCGCAGACCAGCACGAACTCGATGGTGTGCGGCCGCGGCGACGGTCGTGTCGGGCTGACGCGGTAGCGCTTGTAGGGACGGCAGTGCACGCGGAGTCGGCCGCGGCGCGCGGCGATCGCGACGAGGTCGGCGACGTCGATCGTGCCGTCGGTGCTGTAGCTCGTCAGCACGAAGCGGGCGTCGAGCGCGTCGATCAGCCGCTCGTAGGCTGCGGCAGCCTGCTTCCGATGATTGAACGCGCTGCGACGCTGTTTCCAGTCGCGCCGGATCGCGGCCTTGCTGCCGCGTTCGGTCGGCGGCGGCAGCTCCGGTCGGTCCCAGAGCACGAGCGAGTTGAGCACGTGGTAGTTGCTCGAGTACGGATGTTGGTTGTACGGCGGGTCGAGGTAGGCGATGTCGACCGGTGCGCCGAGCTCGCGCGCGAGCTCGGTGGCATCGCGCGCGAACGTGCGGTGCTCGCCGTCGCGGCCGTTGCTGAGGAACCGCATCGGCGCGAGCGTCAACTCGGCGAGGATGCGATGCAGCGCGGTGCCGTTGCTGCCGCCCCAGCCGGCGTGGAAGCCCTTGAACACGCCGCTGGTGTTGGACAGCCAGCACGCCTGGTAGAGCAGCGGCGCGAGCAGGCAAGACTGCTCGTTCTCGTCGATCGCGCCGGCGTCGCGCCAGGCGGCGATGCGATCGCGGATCGCGTCGATCCGTCGCCCGGTCGCGCGGCGGTAGAACATCCGCTCGGTCAGCGGATCGGCGTCGCCGTCGTCGGCGGGGCAGAGGTTGTCGGCGACCCAGCCGTCCTTCCCCTCGAGTCGTTCGAGTTCGGCCAGCGCTCGTCGGTAGCCACCGAGCGCGCGGCATGGCGGCTCGCGGTCGGTCGCGATCGCGGCGGTGTTGAGCACGCGGGCGTAGGGTTCCCAGTCGTTCGCGAGCACCGCGAAGCCATGCTGTTTCGCCCAGCGCGACACCACGCCGCTGCCGGCGAACGCATCGAGGAACGTCGCGCGTTCGGGGACGACATCGGTCGACGCCACGGCTGCCCCGATCACGTCGAGCAGGTGCCGCTTGTTGCCGAGGTACGGGATGAGCTGGTGGAAGACGAACTCGTCCGTCGCCCGCGCGGTGTGGAGTCGGCGGTCGTAGCGCACCCGGCCCGGCCTACTGCGGCCAGAGCAGGTCGCCGGGCAGCTGCGGGCGCTCGACGCGGTAGATGCCGCTCGCGAGCAGCTTGAAGTTGCCGCGTTCGTCGACCGTGAGCTTGCCCTTCACCTTGACCTTGTCGAGGTTGCGGAGGTCCGGCAGCGCGGGAGTCGCGATCGTCTTGCCGCTGGCGTCGACCGCCTCGACCGGGATCAGGTTGGCGCTGATCGTGTCGGACTGCTCGCAGCAGTAGTCCCACGGCGTCCGGCAGCCGTCCTTGCACTCCTGGCCGCAGTAGGGCAACTGCTCGTCGATCAGCCGGAACGCCGCGAAACCGGGCGTGATCTCGCGGATGCGTCCCTCGATGACCACGGCGTCGGCGGCGCCGGCAGCCCGCGCATCCGTGACGGACTTCGCGGCGCCCGGATCCTCGCGCAACACGAGCGCCTGCGCGGCGGCCGACGGCGGCGTCGTGGGAATACCATCGGAATCGCTGCCGCCGCCGCCGCAGGCGGTCAGCAGTGAGAGAGTGAACGTGAGCAGGGAAGGACGGATCATGCTTTGCCTCCGAGGGCGTCGGTCAAGGGTAGCCGAACTGCGCGAACGGCGGGAAGGATGCCGCCGACGAGCCCCGAGACCAACGCGGCCCCGAGACCGACGGCGCGGCTCGTGAGATCGGGTGCGAGCGAGAGTGCGCCCATGGGATAGCGCAGGCTGACGTCGCCGAGCGCGAGCGCGAGCAGCGTGCCGATCGCGCCGCCGATCGCGGCGACGAGCGTCGACTCCTCGACCAGCGCGAGTGCGATCGCAGCCGGCGAGTAGCCGATCGCGCGCAGCGTCGCGAGCTCGCGGGTGCGCGCGAGCACGGCGGCGAACATCGTGTTGGCGCACGCGAACGCGCCGGCAACGACCGCGAGCAGTGCCATCCAGCGCGCCAGCGCGGCGATCGGGGTGAGGCTGCTCGCGAGGGCGCCGAGAAGGCGCGACTCGGGCATCGCCACGACCTCGAGCTCCGACGACCGGTTGCTCACGAACAGGTCGACGAGACCGAGGTCTTCGGCCTTCGCGAGCCGAAGCACGACGCACGAGACGTCCTCGCGCTTCGTCGTCAGCATGACGTCCGGCAGCCGGGCCCAGATCTCGGCCTCGTAGAGCGTGCCGGGCGCCGCGAAGTGGCCGACGACCTCGAAGTCGCGGTGTTCGAGCTGCAGCGTGCCGCCGACCGCGGCCTCGGCCGGATCGAGCTCCATGCGTGCGGCCGCGAGCGTGCCGAGCATGATCTCGAACGGTGCACGCGGTTCGCGCCCCGCGGTGACGGTGACCTCGGGGTGGACGAGGTAGGCCGCCGGCGTGACGCCGCGGACGAGGCCGACGTTGTGGCCGCGCCGGGTCGCGATGTGGAGCTCGACCGAAGCCGCGCGCAGACCGCCTTCGGAGATCACGGCGGGCGCCGCCGCGGCCGCGTTCTCGGCGTTGCCGCGCGGGATCACCGAGCGCACCAGATCGGTCTCCGCCGAAACGCCGAGCAGGTAGGTGCGATGGTCGTCGGCGCTGCCGGTCGCGGCCCGCGTCATGCCGTCGGCGAACGCGGTCATCAGGATCACGAGCAGCGTCGTCGCGACGATGCCGCCGATCGTCGCGAGCGAGCGCGCGCCGCGGCGCAGCAGGTTCCGGAGCACGTAGCCGAACGGCAGCATGGCTCACTCCGCCTTGACGCCGAGGTGGAGCGGCCGCCGCGCGACCGCGAACGCCGGGACGATCGACGCTGCCACGCCGACGCCGAGCGCGGCGAGCAGCGACTGCGCGACGACGGCGGGCGTCGGCGTCATGTCGATGCCGTAGCCCTCGACGCCGAGCGTCAGCGGCCAGATCGACAGCAGCGCGACCACGAGGCCGGTGCCGATCACGCCGCCGACGAGCCCGAGACCGGTGCCCTCGAGTGCGACCAGGCCCATGAGCCGAGCCTTGGTCATGCCGACGGTCTCGAGCACCGCCATCTCACCGATCCGCGACTCGGCCGAGATGAACACCGTATTGGCGAGTACCAGCGCGATCACGAGCACCGCCAGGTAGCCGAGCCAGCGGGCGAATCCGACGACCTCGGTGATCTCGGAGATCGCCGCGGCGACGAACGCCTGCATGTTCTTGGTGTCGGTACGGGCCTCGTCGGAGCGGAAGTGCTGGTCGATCGCCTCGGCGACCACCTCGGGGTCGGCGCCGTCCGCGAGCCGCACCAGGAACTGCGTCGCCGCGCCCTGCCGCTTGCGCGCGAGGCTGAGCTGGTCGAGGTGCACGAACGCGAGGTTGGCGACGCCTGCGAACGTGCTGCGCACGATGCCGGCGACCTGCACGTCCATCTTGCCGAGGACGACACGTTCACCGGTCCGGAGGTGACGCCGCTCGGCGAGCCGCTCACCGACGAGCGCCGCGTCCCCGCGCTCTCGCCAGGCCGCTATCGAACCTTCGAGGACGTCGAGCTCGTAGAGTTCCTCGAGACCGTCGTCGGTGACCCCGTGCAGCGTCACGAGATCGAGGTTGCTCCGGCACGAGTTGATGAACACGAGTGTCGGCAACACTGCGGCGACGCCGGGCACGGTGCGGATCTCGCGCTCGTAGCGCAACGGCAGGTCGGACGTCAGCGGGCAGAAACGGCTGTCCTGGAACACCACGAGCACCGGCTGGTCGGCGCGCCGACTCAGCGTCGTGACGCCGTCGTCGACGGTGCGCACGAACGCGAACAGCGCCATCGCGAGCGATGCGCCGAGCAGCGTCAGCAACGACCGCATGCGCGCGCGCAGCGCGGTGCGGACCACGTAGGGCACGAACGCGAGGATCTCACGCATGGTGCGTCGCCTCCGCTGGTGCGGCGTGCACGATCCGACCCTTGTCGAGGTGCACGACGCGACTCGCGGACTTCGCCGCCTGCGGATCGTGCGTCACCATCACGAGCGTCTTGCCGAGCTCGTCGACCAGGCGGCGCAGCAGTGCCATCGTGCGGGTCGCGGTCTCGCGGTCGAGATTGCCGGTCGGCTCGTCGGCGAGCACGACGGCCGGATCGGTCGCGATCGCGCGCGCGATCGCGACGCGCTGCTGCTGGCCGCCCGACATCTGGCGCGGCAGGTGATGTCCGCGGTCGGTGAGTTCGACCGCCGCGAGCGCGAGCGCGACCCGGCGCTGGCGTTCGGCCTTCGACATCTTGAGCAACAGCAGCGGAACCTCGACGTTCTCGAACGCGGTCAGCACCGGAATCAGGTTGTACTGTTGGAAGACGTACCCGACCGCGCGGGTGCGCCAGCGCGCGAGCTCGCTCGCGCCCATCGCCGAGACCTCCTCGCCGGCGACGATCACCTTGCCCGCGGTCGGCCGATCGATGCCGGCCAGCAGATGCAGCAGCGTCGTCTTGCCGCTGCCCGACGGGCCCATCAGGCAGACGAAATCGCCGCGTTCGACCACGAAGTCGAGATCGGCGATCGGCGTGACGAGCTCCGACCCGGAGTCGAACGACTTCGTGACCCCGTGCAGCTGGATGAGGCTCATGGTTGTTTCTCCTCGACGGCTTCGCCGTCGGCGACTGCTTCGCGGATGACGCGCTGGGTGACCGAGAGTTCGCCGCCGACGATCGCGAGGTCGCCGTCCTCGCCGACGACCGTCACCGGGATCGCACGCGCGACGCCGTGCGCCGGTTCGATCACGTAGACCCGGCCGTCGCGGATCGTCGACTTCGGCACCAGGAACACGGTCGCCGCAGCCTTCGCCGGCTGCGCCGCGTCGAGGTCGAGGCCGCGGAAGAACCGTGCGCGGCAGAGCGTCTCGGGCCGCCAGATCGCGGGTGGGGCCTCGAGGCGGACCTTCACCTGCAGGGTGTTCTTCAGCAGGTCGGTGACGTGCTGGATACGCAGCACCTCGCCCGCGACGACCGTCTTGCCAGTGATCTCGCTGGTGAGCTCGACGTCCTGCCCCGACCGGATTTCCGCAACCGAGTCGAGCGGCACGTCGAGACGGGCCTGCAGGTGATTCGGGTCGTAGAGCGCGACGATCGCACCGCTGCCGGGGCCGGTCGTCTGGCCCGGCATCGCGTCGAGCCGCATGACGATTCCGTCGACCGGTGCGACGACGCGTTCGGCCCAGCCGAGCTCGCGCTCGGCGATCGCGAGCTCGGTCGCGGCCGCGGCGACGCGCTGCCGTAGCCGTTCGAGCTCGGCGCTCGCGACCGCCAGGTCGGTGTCGAGGTCCACCGGTTCGGCGGCGAGCTCCTCGTCGACCGCGAGGTGCGTCCGCGCTGCCGCGAGCTCCCGTTCGCTCGCGGTAGCGGTGTCGGCGGCGGCGGTCGCCGCGGCTTCGGCGGCGGCGGCCTCGGCG
>JAGQRB010000060.1 GCA_020425925.1 Planctomycetota bacterium | reverse complement strand
TGCTCAAGCTGGCCATGGACGAGGGACGCTCCCACGGCCAGCCGGTCAAGTTCATGTTCCCGAGCTCGATCGCGGTCTATGGCCTGCCGGATCTCGCCGCGAAGGCCGCGGCGGGCGCGGTCACCGAGACCGAGTGGACCACACCGCGGACGATGTACGGCTGCAACAAGCTCTACTGCGAGCAGCTCGGGCGCTACTACGCCGATTTCTACCGCCAGCTCGCGGTCAACGAGGCCCGCGGTCAGGTCGATTTCCGGGCGATCCGGTTCCCGGGTCTGATCTCGGCCTTCACCGTGCCGAGCGGCGGCACCAGCGACTACGTGCCGGAGATGCTGCACGCGGCCGCCAAGGGCGAGCCCTACGCCTGTTTCGTGCGTCCGGACACGAGGATCACCTTCATGGCGATGCCGGACGCCATCGATGCGCTCCTGAAGCTGACCCGCGCCCCGGCGGAGAAGCTCAGCCGACGCGTCTACAACATCGGCGCCTTCAACCCGAGCGCCGGCGAGTTCGCCGATCTCGTCCGGCGGCACTTCCCGGGCGCCGAGATCGGCTTCGCGCCGCACGAGCAGCGCCAGGCGATCGTCGACAGCTGGCCCGCGGACGTGGTCGACCGGGCGGCGCGCGAGGACTGGGGCCATGAACCGGCCTACGACCTCGAACGGGCCATGACCGAGTACCTGATCCCCAACATCAGCAAGCGTTACGCCTGAAGGAGCAGAAGATGTACGGCGCCACCCGAGACCGACTGCGCGCGGAACTGGACGAGATCGAGAAGGCCGGACTCTGGAAGGGCGAGCGCGTCATCGAGAGCCAGCAGAGCGCGGTCATCCGCGTGAAGGGCGAGGAGGTGCTCAACTTCTGCGCCAACAACTACCTCGGACTCGCCAACGAGCCCCGGCTGATCGAGGCCGCGCGGGCCGGCGTCGATCGCTGGGGCTTCGGCCTGTCGAGCGTGCGGTTCATCTGCGGCACGCAGACCATCCACAAGGAGCTCGAGGCCGCGATCAGCGCCTTCCTCGGGACCGAGGACACGATCCTCTACACCTCCTGCTTCGATGCCAACGGCGGTCTGTTCGAGACCCTGCTCGGTACCGAGGACGCGATCATCTCCGACGCGCTCAACCATGCCTCGATCATCGACGGGGTCCGCCTGTGCAAGGCGCAGCGCCTGCGCTACGCGAACGGCGACATGGCCGAACTCGAAGAACGCCGCAAGGAAGCCAGTGGCGCCCGGACCCGCATGATCGCCACCGACGGTGTGTTCTCGATGGACGGTTACGTCGCCAAGCTGGAGCAGATCTGCGATCTGGCCGAGAAGTACGATGCCCTGGTCATGGTGGACGACAGCCACGCGACCGGCTTCTTCGGACCGACCGGCCGCGGCACGCCGGAGCATCACGGCGTGCAGGACCGCGTCGACGTGATCACCTCGACGCTCGGCAAGGCGCTCGGCGGCGCCGCCGGCGGATTCACCACCGGCAGGCGGGAGATCGTCGATCTGCTGCGCAACCGCAGCCGGCCGTACCTGTTCTCGAACACGCTCGCGCCCGCGATCGTCGGCGCCACGATCGCCTGTCTCGACAAGCTGTCGAGCACGACGGCACTGCGCGACAAGCTCGAGGCGAACACGAAGTTCTTCCGCGCGGCGATGACCGACGCCGGCTTCGACATCGTGCCCGGCGTGCACCCGATCTGCCCGATCATGCTCGGCGACGCCAAGCTCGCGGTCGAGATGGCGCGCCGCATGCTCGACGAGGGTGTCTACGTCATCGGCTTCAGCTTCCCGGTGGTGCCGAAGGGCAAGGCCCGGATCCGCGTGCAGATCAGCGCCGCCCACGAGACTCCGCAGCTCGAACGCGCGGTGGCGGCGTTCGCGAAGGTCGGCCGCGAACTGGGGATCCTGCGGTGAACATCGACCTCGACAAGCTGCGCGAGTCCGGGCGGATCTCGGCGACCGCGCTCGCCCACGGTCGCAAGATGATCGTCCCCGGCGCCCGGATCGAGACGATCCAGCGCGCCGTCGAGGACAAGATCCGCGAGCTCGGCGGCTCGCCCGCGTTCCCGGCCCAGATCTCGCGCAACCACATCGCGGCGCACTACTGCTCGCCGCCCGACGATCCGACCGTGGTCGAGCCGCACGACATCGTCAAGCTCGACTGCGGCACGCAGGTCGACGGCTACGTCACCGACAACGCGACGACGGTCGACCTGCGCGACGGCGAGGACTCGCTGCTCGCGACCGCGAGCCGCATGGCGCTCGAGAACGCGATCTCGCGCATGGGACCGGGCGTCTCGCTGACCGAGGTCGGACGCGAGGTCGAGGACACCATCGAGCAGCTCGGCTTCAAGCCGGTGCGCAACCTCTGCGGCCACGGCGTCGCGCGCTACACGATCCACTGCGCGCCGTCGGTGCCGAACTACGCCGACCCGAAGGCGACCAAGCTGCGGCCGAACATGACGATCGCGTGCGAGCCGTTCGCCAGCGACGGCAAGGGCATGATCGACGTCGACGGCATCAGCGAGGTGTTCATGCTCAAGCGCCCGGTCAAGCCGCGCGACGGGCTGCCGGCCGACGTCGTCGCCGCGATGGAGGCGAGCGAGCGGCTGCCGTTCGCGCGCCGCGATCTGGTGCGCTGGCTCGGTTCGATCGCGGCCTGCGAGCAGGCCCTGAAGCTGCTGCACAAGAAGAAGCTGATCGACGACTACCCGCCGCTCTGCGAGCGGCCCGGGGTGCGCATCGCGCAGTTCGAGCACACGATCTTCATCCACGAGGACGGCCCCGAGGTCATGACCCGGCCGCCCGAGTGAGGCTGGCGCGGTGAGGATCGGGATCGACGCGCGCGAGGCGTTTCGCGCGGAACCGCGTGGCATCGGCCTCTACGTCCGCCACCTGACGCGCGAGTTCGCGGCGCTCGCGCCCGACGACGAGTTCGTGCTCTACCACCAGCTGCCGGACCTGCCGAGCTACGTCGTCGCACCGAACATGCGGAAGGTGCACACCGACATGCGCGGTGGCCGCTGGCACACCTGGGAGCGCCTGCAGATGCCCTGGCGCCTGCGGCGCGATCGGCTCGACGTCTACCACGGCACCTACAACACGCTGCCACCGCGCTGGCGGCTGTGGCCCGGCCCGCCGCTGGTGGTGACCTTGCACGACGTGATGGTGACCTACTGGCCGGACGACTCGGGCGACCCGTTCGTGCGCTACGCGCGCCAGGTGACCGATCGCGTCGTGCGCGACGCGGCGCTGATCCTCACCGTCAGCGAGTGGAGCAGGCGCGACATCTGCGAGCGCTTCGACTGCGATCCCGGCAAGATCCGGCTGACCTACAACGGTCTGCACCCCGAGATCCTCGCCGGTGCGCCGCCGGGCGCCGGCGAGCACGCGCGCGCGACCCAGGCCGAAGGCCGGCCGTACCTGTTCGCCATCGGCGCCGGACTCGAGCGCAAGAACACCGGCCGACTGATCGAGGCCTGGGGCCAGGTCGTGGCGCGACAGCCCGATCTCCCCCACCTGCTGCTGATCTCGGGTGTCAGCAAGCACGCCGACCGCTTCCGCGAACGCGCCGCCGCGGCCGGCGCGCTCGAGCACGTGCGTTTCCTGCCGTACCTGAGTCAGGCCGAGCTCATCGGGCTGTACGCCGGCGCCGAGATGACGGTCTACCCGAGCCAGATCGAGGGCTGGGGCCTGCCGGTCGGCGAGTCGCTCGCGCTCGGCACACCGGTCGTGACCAGCAACACGTCGGCGATGCCCGAGGCCGGCGGCGACTTCGCGCGCTACTTCGACCCGCACTCGCTCGAGTCGATGGTCGACGTGCTCACGGAAGCGATCGCGAGCTACCCCGCGGAGTTCGCGCCACGCCGCGACGAGGCGATCGCGTTCGCGCGGCAGTTCACCTGGCGGCGTTGCGCCGAGGAAGTGCATACGGCGTATCTCGAAGCGACCAGCCGTCGCTGATCGGCGGCTTGTCCAACCCCGACAACGACGGCGGCGAGAGCGAGAGCCGGCTGCGTTGGCTCGGCTTCCTCGGCTGGAACCCCGGCTTCTGAAACCTACGCCTTGGCGGCGCGGCCGTCGGCGAGGATGCGCTCGGCGAGGCGGTCCGCCGCCTCGCTGGTCGGGATGTTCTCCTCGTGCGCGATCGTCCAGAGCTGCTTCAGCGCGACCGGGATGCGCTCGATCTTCTGCAGCGCGACCTGCTCGTCGTAGCCACCCTCGTGGAACTCGACGGACACGTTGATGATGCCGCCGGCGTTGATCACGTAGTCGGGCGCGTAGAGGATCTTGCGCTCGCGCAGCGAGTTGCCGTGGCGCGGCTCGAGCAGCACGTTGTTGGCCGCGCCGGCGACGATCGAGGCCTTGAGCTGCGGGATGGTGTCGTCGTTGAGCACCGCGCCGAGCGCGCACGGCGCGAACACGTCGCAGTCGACCGTCATGATCTCGTCGTCGTCGATCGGCGACAGCCCCGTCTCGGCCGCGAGCTTCTCGAGGCGCGCGTGGTTGCGGTCGGCGGCGAAGACCTTCGCACCGTCGTCGACGAGCCGCCGCGCCAGGGCGCTGCCGACCGCGCCGACGCCCTGGATCGCGACCGTGCGGCCCTTGCACGAGTCGTCACCGTGAACGTGGCCGAGCGCGGCGCGGATACCGAGGTAGACGCCGTAGGCGGTGTACGGCGACGGATTGCCGCTGCCGCCGTCCTCGCGGGCGAGGCCGCTCACGTACTTGGTCGCGCGGCGCACGATCGCGCAGTCGGCGAGCGACGTGTTGACGTCCTCGGCCGTGATGTACTTACCATCGAGCGAATCGACGAGCCGCCCCATCGCGAGATAGAGCGCCTCCGACTTCGCGGTCTCCGGGTCGCCGATGATCACGGCCTTGCCGCCGCCGAGGCCGGTGTGCGCGACGGCCGACTTGTAGGTCATGCCCTTGCTGAGCCGCAGCACGTCGAAGCGCGCGTCCTCCTCGCTCTTGTAGGGCCACATACGCAGCCCTCCGAGCGCCGGTCCGAGCGTCGTGTCGTGCACCGCGATGATCGCGTGCAAGCCGCTCGCGGGGTCGACGCCGCGGATCACGCGCTCGTAGCCGGGAACGGGGATTTCGGTGATCTGAAGGGTCTCGGTCACAGGGGGGTCGCGTCCTCCGAAAGGGGCGAGCACTATAGGGACAAGGCGCCCGCCGCGCCATGGCGAGGCGACCCGTTCGCAACACAACGCAACTACGGGAACCAGACCGACGCGCGGTTCGGCACGGTGGGGTCGACGGCCAGGACCCCGGTCAGCACGCCCGAGTTCGAGGTCTTGACGCGCACCACCAGACCGGCGTGGTCGCTGCCGGTCGGCGGCCCGCCGTCGGTGTCACAGTCGAACTCGAAAGCCCTGCCGGGCGTGAAACCGGTGAACTCGAACAGCAGGTCCGGGACGTAGCCCGCCGTGTCCGGCGGCACCGAGAACGCGACCCCCGAACTCTCCCCCGAACCGTGGAACGGCGCAACGTAAACCCCGGTAGCTCCGTAGTTCAGGCCGCAGACCACGTCGCTGCCGTTGCGGTAGGTGCCGCGGTGCCCGGCGAGGGCCGAGTTCCCGCCGTCGAAGCGGTCGCTCATGCTGTTCTGGTCGATGTCGAAGCGCTGCAGCGCCGCCGGCCCGACCGCACCGACGGTCGAGAGCTCGACCGCAGTGATCGTGCCGTGGCCGTGGGTGAGATCGCTCGTCACGCGCCAGAACGGCGGCGCGCTGCCGCCGTTGAAGCTCGTCGGCCCCTCGGCCACCACGACGATGCCGCGCTCGCCGGCCGACGCCTGCCAGTGCGCCTCGTTGGTCGACGCGATGCCCGACTGCGGGCTCGCCGGCTCGAAGTAGAGCGCCTGGATCCGGAACAGGTCGCGGTCGACCAGCGTCAGCGACGGCGGCGGCGTCCACGACGTCGTGTTCCCGATCGCGGCACTCGCGACCACGAAGTTCGGCGAGGTCGGAACACTGAGCGTGTTGACCGAGCGGTGCTCGACCAGGATCCCGAAGCCGGGGAACACCGGCGACAGGTCGGTGTAGGCATCGCGGCTGGCATCGAAGTAGACGTTGAAGATCAACCACGCCGGCAGGCCGTTGCGCAGCCCGGTCGGGTCGAACGGCAGGAAGTCGAGCGTGTCGCCGTACCAGAACGGCGAAACCTCGGCCGACGCCGTTCCGCCATTGACCCCGGTCCTCAGCTGCAGCTCGTCCCAGCCGCGCAGGTTCGGGTAGAGGTGCAGGCGCTGCACACCGATCCGGTCCTCGCCGACGCCCTGCACGAGATGCACCAACGCGGCGCTGTTGCCCCAGGGCTCGTAGTGACCGGCGGTCGCGCTCGCGAGCGCGAGCCCGCCCTGCGCGCCGGGTCCGATCGGCGCCAACCGATGGCCGGTGGGCATCATCGTCGCGCGGTCGAGCTCTTCGATCCGACCCGAGGGCCCGGCGAACACCCATGGATTGCCGGTGACTGGATCGATCGTCAGCCCGTAGGCCGACCAGCCCTGGTTGGGGAACGTCGCCAGCACGTTGCCCTGCAGGTCGATCTCGTAGATCGGGCTGCCGAAGTCGGCGACCAGCAGCGAGCCGTTGCCGCCGTTGCCGGTCGGATCGAGCGCGATCGCGCGGAACACGCCGAGCAGGCTCGCGACCGGCCCGGTGATCGGTTGCACGATCGGCCGCGGACCGTTCTGCGTCAGGATCTGGTTGACCGGCGCGCCGGTGGTCGAGAACACCGAGATGCCGACCTCGCTGCCGCCGATCAGCGCGCTGCCGTCGGACTCCAGATCGCGCATGCCGAAGCCCGGCACGTTGTGCACCGCCGGCTGCGGGAAGCTGCCGAGCAGCGCGCCGTCGGCATCGAGCTCGTAGATCAGGTGCGGCGGCATGCCGCCGGTACCGGTCGCCGAGACGAAGAAGTGGCCGGTCGCAGGATCCGACACCACGCCGAGGTGGGTGACGTTGCCGGTGATCGGATCGAGCGCGATGTCGCGGTAGATCGCGCCGTAGCCGGCGTTCGCCAGGGTCGGCTCCTGGGCGGGTGAGGCGGCGGCGAGCGCGAGGCAGAGCGGAACGGCGAACGGGCAGCGCATGGGTCGGTGGTGCTTGAGCCTAGCACATCGCGGCCGGCGCCAATCGCGACGGTGGTTCGGGGCAGTTGCGCCCGAGCGCCAGACCCGAGCCTGCCGCCCCCATCGCGGCGGCATCGCGATTGCGAAGCGGCGCCGCCGGCGGACCGTGTCTATGCTCCTGCGGGAGGATGCGATGACCGACGAACGTCAGCCCCAGCCGAAGCGCGAATCCGAAGCCCTGCGGATGTTGCGCAGCCGTCGAAGCGTACCGAACACGGCCGCGCCCGCAGCCGACGGCGACGACCCGCCGGCGCATTCGCTGCGCTACGACATCGGCGACGAGATCGGTCGCGGCGGTGTCGGCATCGTCTATCGCGGCAAGGACGTCGAACTCGGCCGGGAGGTCGCGATGAAGGTGCTCAGCGAGCACCACGTCGCCAACCCCGACGTCATCGATCGGTTCATCGAAGAGGCCCAGATCGGCGGTCAGCTCCAGCACCCCGGAATCGTCCCGGTCTACGAGATCGGTCTGCAGCACGACGACCGCCCGTACTTCGCGATGAAGCTCATCCAGGGCGAAACGCTCGCCGCGCAGCTGGCGCGCCGCCCGGACGTCGAGTCCGACCGCCCTCGACTGCTCGCGATCTACGAGCAGATCTGTCAGACGATGGCCTACGCCCACGCGCGTCGCGTCGTGCATCGCGACCTCAAGCCCGAGAACGTCATGATCGGTGCGTTCGGCGAGGTACAGGTCGTCGACTGGGGCTTCGCCAAGGTGCTCGCGGTCACTGCAGGCGAGCCGGTGCGGCAGCCGGCAGCCAACGACGTCGCACTCGACCAGGCAGTCGCGACGATTCGCAGCGACGGCCGCGGCGGCGAATCCGTCGTCGGCGCCGTGCTCGGCACCCCGGCCTACATGCCGCCGGAACAGGCGCTCGGCGACGTCGACCGCATGGACCTGCGCAGCGACGTCTTCGGCCTCGGCGGTATTCTCTGCGAGATCCTGACGGGGGCGCCCCCGTTCCGCGGCGAGCCGGGCGAGGCGCTGCTCGCGGCCGCGCGCGGTCGCGTCGAGGACGCCCACGCGCGGCTCGATCGGTGCGGCGCGGATGGTTCGCTCGTCGAGCTCTGCCGCCAGTGCCTGCAGCCTTCTCCCGCGGACCGGCCCGCCGACGCCGGGCAGGTCGCGGCGGTCGTCCACGAGTACCTGGCGTCCCTCGAGGACCGCGCCCGGCAGGCACAGATCAAGGCCGCCGAAGCCAGGGTCCGGGCACGCGCGACGCTGCTGCTGTCGGCGGCCGCGATGCTCGCCGTACTGCTCGGCGGCGGTGGCTATCTGTACCTCGAGCAGGAGGCCGCGGCTCGCACCGAGCGAGCCACCGCGCGGGTGCAGGACGCCTCCGAGAAGGGCCGCTCGGCGCTGGCCGCGGCGCGCACCGCGGGCCCCGAGGACGTCGTTCGCTGGCAGGCAGCGACCGCTGCCGCCGCGCAGGTCGAGCTGTTGGCCGCAGATGAAGACGTCAGCGTGACGACGCGGGAACGGATCGCCGAGCTCGTGGCCACGATCACCGACGAGAACGGTGCCGCCGCGACGGCGCGGGCACAGGCCCGGCGTGATCGCGACATGCGCGACGCGCTTGTCGCCATCGTCGTCGACAGCACCGCCGGCAAGCTCTCACCGAGCGAACACGATCAGCGCCAGCGCCTCGTTCGCGAGTACGACGACCTCTTCGCGTCGTACCTGTCGATCGGCCGCATCGCCGATCTCGAGGACGAGGCGGTGACCGCGGGGCTGCGGGGCGGCGCGATCGCGACCGATCTCGCCGTGGCGCTCGATCACTGGGCCGCTGCCCGCCGCCAGCTCGAGCGCGACGGTCGGACGCCCCCGGGGCCTGACGCCGCCAGGCTGCGCCGGCTCGCGCGCCGCGTCGACCCCGACGACGAGTGGCGCAACGCGGCGCGCGACGTGATGGCGGCCGAGACGCTCGACATCGACCGACTCCAGCGCCTCACCGCCGACATCGACTGGGACGACCTGCCGCCCACCAGTATCCAGCTGCTGGCTTCCAGTCTGTGGGAGGCCGGCGCCCGCGACCGCGCGATCGCGCTGTTGCGCCGCGGCTTCGACCGCCACCCGCAGAGCTTCGCGCTCGCGTTCCACCTCGGATCACGCCTCTCCGAGTCCGCGACGGCGGATCCGCAGGAAGCGCTCGCGTACTTCCGGTCCGCCCGGGCCATTCGGGTGCTGCCGGTGTGCACCGAGCGCATCGCCTGGCTGAAGGACACAGTTGGTGACCGTGACGGCGCGCTCGAGGACCTCGAGCGGATACTCGCCGACGACCCCGAGTCGATCGGTGCGCTGAACACGCTCGGCGTCGTCTGCCTCAACGCGGGGCAGTACGAACGCGGGCTCGAAACGCTGCAGAAGGCCGCCGGGCTGTCGACCGGTCGCGTCGGCGTGCTGACGAACATCGGCAACTGCTGGCTGGCGCAGGAGGACTACGAGGAAGCGGCAACCGCCTACGAGCGCGCGCTCGAAGTCGATCCCGACTACGTCAACTGCCTCGGCAACTACGGCGCTGCGTTGCACAACCTGGGCCGCCTCGACGAGGCGGAGCGGTTCGCCCTACGCGCGATCGAACTCGATGCCAGCAATCCGCAACCGTACACCACGCTCGGCAACATCCACGGTGACCGCAACGAACTCGACGAAGCCCTGGCGGCCTTTCAGAGGGCCATCGAGCTTGGGCCGAGGGAGATCGAACCGCTGCACAATCTCGCGGAGCTCCACCGCCGGCGCGGCGAACTCGAGCCGGCGCTCGACTGCGACCGCAGGGCGCTGGCACTGGCACCCGACGATCCCAGGCTGCACGCCTCGCTGGCCAAGACGTTGGTCGTGTCCGGGCAACCGGCGGAGGCGCTCGACGTCGCGACGAAGGCGCAGGCGCGATTCGGCGAACACGCGGGTGTGCTGGACGCGCTCGCCCGAGCGCAGGACGCCACCGGTCGGCGAGCCGAAGCGGTCGCGAACTGGAATCGAGTGATCGAGTTGCGGCCGGAGCACCCGGACGCGTACGCCGAGATCGGACGCGTCCATGGCGAGTCCGGGCAACCGGCGAAAGCCGTGCCGATGCTGCTGCGCGCACTCGAGCGCATGCGCAAGGGCAACAAGGTGGCCATCCACAGCAACCTCGCCGCCTGCTATGCCAACATCGGGAAGCCCGACGAGAGCCTGGATCACGCGCGGCTCGCCGTCGAAGCCGACCCGACGCACGCGCCGTCACGCTTCAATCTCGGCAACGGCCTGGTCGCGCGCCGCGACTTCGACGGCGCGCTCGAACACCTGGAACGGGCCAGCGAGCTCTGGCGCGCCGATCTGACTGCCTACGGGCGTCTGTGGTATCCGCGCGCGTGCCTGCAGTTCGCGATCGTCTGCAAGCAGGCGAACCAACCCGAGCGCGCCGAGCGCGTGCTCTCGCAGTGTCTCGAGCGGCAGCCCGAGAACGCCGACGTCCTGCTCGAGCTCGCGGACGTCATGCAGCTCACCGGGCGGCTCGCCGAGGCGATCACGCTGTACGAACGCTCGCTCGCCGTCGACGACCGCAGTGGTTTCGCGTGGTTCAACCTCGCGCGGGCTCAGGCGATGGTCAACCATCCCATCGAAGCGCTCGACGCCGCGCGGCAGTCCGTGCCGTGTTTCGAGACCGACGGCTCGGCCAACGCCCTGCGCTGGCGCGACGGCGCCCGACGGATGATCGCGCACCTCGAGCCGATCGTCGCCAACGCCAGGCAGCTGCTCGAGGTCGCGCGAGGCGGGCAGCTCGCCGAGTCAGCCGAGGCGCAGATGGAGGCCGCCAGTCTGGCGCACGGCTACGAGGACCACGCCGTCGCCGTCACGGCCTTCGAGCGCGGTTTCACGCGCTGGCCCGAGTTGCTCGAGACCCATCCGCACGCCTACAACGCCGCCTGCGCCGCGGCCCGCGCGAGCGCGAAACCCGACGTCGCCGCGGCTGCCGCGGCCGAGATGCGCGACAAGGCGCATGCCTGGCTCCGGCTCGAGCTGTCCCGCCTCGAGGGCGCGCCCACCGCAGCTGCCGCGCAGCGGAACGCCGTGCGCGAACGCCTCGAGCACTGGCAGCGCGACCGGGACCTGGTCGCGATCCGCGAGCCCGGACCGATCGCGGCGCTGCCCGAATCGGAGCAGGCGCGCTGGCACGAGTTCTGGCGTGAGGTCGCCGCGCTGCACGCGACGTTGCAGCGCTAGCCTCGCGCTCAGCGCGACCGCGACGTCACGACGACCTCGAGCTCGAGCGTCTCCTCGCCGCGCTTGACCTTCACCTTCACCGGCTTGCCGATCTGCTGCATGTCGAGCACATCGGTGTACTCCTCGACGTCGGCGACCTTCTCGCCACCGAGCTCGACGATGAGATCGCCGGACTTCATGCCGCCGAGGTCCGCGGGACCGCCCTCGCGCACGATCGCGACCAGCACGCCGTCACCGCCGGAGCCGTAGTCCGGCATCAGGCCGAGCGCCGGCCGCAGCCCCTCGGTGTCCATCGGCGCCTCGCCGGACCTCTCCCCGGCACCCTTGTGCACCGAATCGTCGGGCATCTTCGCGCCCGGCTTCGCCGCGACCTTTGCCGCGATCTTCGGTTCCGGCGGGTGCTCGTCGGTCACGATCACCCAATCGGCGACCTCGCGCCGCGAGGCGTAGAGCCCCGAGCTCAGATCGTCGACGACCTCGACCGACAGCACGCGGATGTCGAGCTCGGGCATGCGCTGGTGCAGCCGCTGCACGGCGCCGCGGCGATAGTCGCTGTGCATCTTGCCGCAGATCAGCACGGCCAGCGGCCGGGTCTCGCCACCGTGCTCGTGCAGGTAGTCGGCGATCGACTCGGCCATGGTGTCGTCCTTCAGGCACTGCGCGGCGTAGAAGCGCTCGATCGTGGCCGGGCTCAGGTTGCCACCGTGCTGCGCCATCGACTCCTCCATCTCGTCGACGAACGCGTCCCAGTAGGCGTCCTTCGGCGCCGAGATCTCTCGCGCGACATTCTTGCCGCGCTCGTCGGCGACGGCGTCGAGGCCTTCCTTGGCGACACGTGAGGCGAGCGGGCGCGGCGCGTTGGCGGCGAGCACGACGATGCCGTTCGCCTTCGCGAACTCGATCACCGGCCGGTAGTCGACGTCGTAGTCCGGCCACGGGCGCGACCGTTCGCGGAACGTCGCCTCGTCGATCACGCCACCGAGGTACTGGTCGAGGTCGACCTGCACGTCGCGCTCGAACATCTCCATCGCAATGACCATGTTCGGGCGCTTCTCGTGCATCGCCTCGATCAGCGCGAGGTGCGTGCGGTGCACCGACGGCGTGCGGTGGTGTTCGCCGAGCGCGACGGCGTCAGCGGTCGCGAGTTCGGCGCCGACCTTGCGGACCTCCTCGACGTGGTCGTCGACCGTGCCGACGACGCGGGGCATGGCACAGGCGGCGAGCAACAACGGAACGACGACAATGGACGATCGCATACGTCACGGATCAGAAGCGGATCGCCCGCCGCGGGCAACCCGGGAACCACCGGAATCACCCGAACGCGGGCTTCCGCCGGCGCGCCGCGGTGCTTGAATGCGGCCGGCGATGAAGATCACCACGTGGAACGTGAACGGCATTCGCGCGCGACTGACCCATGTCGTCGACTTCCTGCGCGAGCACGAGCCCGACGTCCTCTGCCTGCAGGAGACCAAGGTCGAGGACGACCTGTTCCCGCGCGAGGCGATCGAGGACGAGGGCTACGAGCTCTCCATCTTCGGCCAGAAGGGCTACAACGGCGTCGCGATCCTCGCGAGCCACGCGATCGAGGACGTCGTCCAGGGGCTGCCCGACGACCCCGCCGACGCCGAGCGCCGCGTGCTCGGCGCGCGCGTCGCCGGGGTGCAGGTGCTCGACCTCTACGTGCCGAACGGGCAAGAGGTCGGCGCCGACAAGTACGACTTCAAGCTCGACTGGTTCCGCCGCCTGCGGGCGTTCCTCGACGCGCGCTACGCCCGGAGCGACCCGCTCGTCGTGGTCGGCGATTTCAACGTCACGCTCGACGATCGCGACGTGCACGATCCCGAATGGTGGCGCGGCAAGATCCTCTGCTCGGAGCCCGAGCGCCAGGCGATGCGCAACGTGCTCGCGTTCGGTCTCGACGACGCGCTGCGCCGGCACCACGAGAGCTCCGGCATCTACACCTGGTGGCACTACCGCGCCGGCGCCGCATTCGTCGACGATGGTCTGCGCATCGACTACGTGCTGACGACGCCGTCGGTCACCGAACGCTGCCGCGACGTGATCGTCCACAAGGACATCCGGCTGCAGAAGAGCCCGAGCGACCACGTTCCCGTGACCGCGATCCTCGCCGACTGAGATGACCGACACCGCCACGATCGCAACCGACGGACTCGGTCGCCGGTTCGGCGACAAGTGGGCCGTGCGCGACCTCACGCTCGCGATCGGCGAGGGCGAGCTCTACGGCTTCCTCGGCCAGAACGGTGCCGGCAAGACGACGACGATCCGGATGCTCGCCGGCCTGCTGGCGCCGAGCAGCGGGACGCTGCGGCTCTGCGGCCACGACGGCACCGACCCGATCGGGCAGAAGCGGCTCGTCGGACTCGTGCCCGACACGCCGCCGCTCTACGACTACCTCACCGGCCGGCAATACGTCGCGCTGGTCGCGAGCCTGTGGCAGGTCGGGCGCAAGGACCGCGACGAGCGCAGCGCGCGACTGTTCGACCTGCTAGGGCTCGAGGACGTCGCCGACGACCTCTGCAAGGGCTACTCGCACGGCATGAAGAAGAAGGTCCATATCGCCGCCGTGCTGACGACGGCGCCGAAGGTGCTGCTGCTCGACGAGCCGACGACCGGCCTCGATCCGCTGAGCACCCGCCGCTTCAAGGACCTGCTGCTGGCCGAGAGCCGGTCGGGCACGACGATCCTGCTGAGCACGCACGTGCTCGACATCGCCGCCGAGATCTGTGATCGCATCGGCATCCTCGCCGGCGGCACGCTGCGTTGCGAAGGCACCGTCGCCGAGCTGCGGGCCGCGCACGGCGACGCCTCGTTCGAGGACGTGTTCCTGCAGGCTTCCGCCGATGGCGAAGAGGCACCGCGTGGGACTGCTGACGGCTGACCTGCGCGCGCTCGCGAACCTGCCGCGCGAGGCAATCGGGCGGCGGCTGCTCGTGCACCTCGCGGTCGGCCTCGGCATCCTCGGCATGCTGTCGTGGTGGATCGCGAGCAGCCTGCTGGCCCGCCCCGAGCTGCTCGCGCTCGCGCATCGCCAGAGCGGCGGCAACTCGCAAGCGAGCCTGGTCGCGATGGGGCTGATCCCGTGCCCGATGGCGGCGACCTGGCTCGGACTGTCGCTGGCGCAGCGCCAGCTGTTCGAGACGCCCGAGCTCGGCCTGTGGCAGAGCGCGCCGATCGCGCCGTGGCGCGGCGCCGTACAGATCCTGCTGCGGTCGTCGTTCATGGCGGTGGTCTGGGCCGCGGCGCTGGCGGTGCCGTTCCTCGCGACGCTGCTGCTGCACTGGCGCGCGCCGGCACTCGCCTGGCTCGCGCTGCCGAGCGCGATCGTGACCGCGACCGTGCCGCTGATCGCGACGCTGCTCGTGGTCCAGATCGCGCTCGTCCGGTTGTTCGCCGGCCGCATCCTGCGCCTCGTGCTGACGACGCTCGGCGCCGCCGCCTCGGTCGCGTTCTCGACCTGGCTGCTGGTGATCCTGTTCTCCGGCAGCGAGGGCGGCGGCCAGCTGCTCGAGCGCGCCGCCGGCAGCGAATCGCTGCCGTGGACCGTCGACTCGGGCACGGAGCTGCTGGCGGCGGCGGCGCGCGGCGAGCTCGCGCTCGGCGCGCTCGGGGCGCAGCTCGGGTGGCTCGCGTTCGCCTTCCTGCTGTTCCTCGTCGGGGCCCGACTGCACCCGCGTGCGATCGAGGCCTATCGACTGGCCGAGCCGTCGCTGCGCCGGCGCCGGTCGAACTGGCCGACCGGAGTCGCGGCGACGATCCGCCGGAAGGAACTGGCGCAGGTCGTGCAGCAGCCCGGCGCGCTGATCGGCTTCCTGATCTTCGCGTTCCTGGTGTTCGCGCTCGTCGACCGCAAGGTGCTCGTCGGCGGCATCCTCGACGACTACCGGCTGCCGGTCGAGCTGCGGCACGTCGGCGCGATGCTGGCGCAGTGGTTCCTCGCGACGATGCTCGTGCTCTATCCGCACATGGGCCGGCTCGTGCAATGGGACGGCGCGCAATGGTCGCTCTATGCAACCTCGCCGGCGAAGCGCTCGGCGATCCTGTTCGGCAAGCTGCAGGCGGTGTGGCTGCTGCTGCTGTGGCCGCTGGTGCTGGTCGCCGCGGTCGGCTCGCACGCGCTCGGGGCGTCGGCGCATACGGTAATGCTGTTCCTCGCGGTCACGCTCGCCGGCACGCTGGTCGCGCTCGCCGTGCTCGCGATCGTCGGCACGACGCCGTGGCTCGTGCGCCCCGACGAAGGCGGCGCCGCGATGCAGGGCGGCCGCGGCTTCTTCGCGTCGCTGCTGCTGATACTGGCATTCAAGCTCGCGGTCGCGCCGGCCGGGGTGGGCTGGATCTGGCTGTCCTATTGGGCGCGCTACGAGGAGCTCACGCCGGCGCTGCTACAGCAATGGACGCCGGCGGTGCTCGGTGTCGGGTGGCTCTGGGCATTGGTCGTGCTCACGCTCGGGCTCGGGCTCGGCGCGCGCAACTACCGCCGCCTTTCGGCCGCGCGATAGTATCCAATTGTCGGATCGCCGCGGAACGAGAGTCCCGAGCGACGGCTAGGATCTGCCCGCCTGCCCACTCTCGCCGCTCATGCCACGCCACCAACACCTCGGGCTCGCGATCGCGAGCATCTCGCTGTTCCTCGTGCCGAATTCCCTGACGGCGCAGGTGCGCTGGACCAGCCGCACCGACGCCGGCGTGTCGTTCACCGCCTATGGACCGACTCCTGCCGGTGACTACAACGGCGACGGCTACGCCGACTACATCAACTTCGGCGCCGCCACGACCGTGCACTCCGGACGCGATGGCGCCCCGCTCGGCTTCTTCTCGGCCTCGGGTGGCGGGTTCGCCGTGGCGGACACCAACGGTGACGGGGTGCGCGACCTCGTGCTTCTGCCGGCGCCGAACTACAACACGATCGAACTTCGGACGAGCACCTCCATCGCCTGGTCGCACCCCTTCACCGGGAACCCGCGCTTCCGCCCGGCCGGCGACCTCAACGGCGATGGCTACGACGACGTCGTGCTCTTCGATTTCACCGGGCCGTTGACCGCCCTGTCGGGCAAGGACGGGAGCTCGTTGGGCACGTGGACGCCGGGCGCAGGCTTCTTCTTCTACTCCTGGTCCCTGCCACTGGGCGACATCAATGGTGACGGCCGCGACGAGTTCGCCGTGACCACAGACGACGGGTTCACCAGCACCAGACAGGTCTCCATCGTGCGAGGCAACCTCACCACGTTGTCCTCGTTCGATCCGGGAACGTGGTCCCTCTTGTGTTCGGCCGACCTGACCGGCGACGGCGTTCCCGAGCTGATCTTCCGCAACGCCGGCAGCGTGCGGGCGACGACGCTCGCGGGCACCGTGCTGGCGACCGCGGCGTTCTCGAACAGCGGCGCAGCGACCGGCGACGCCGGCGACGTCGACGGCGACGGGTTCGGCGACGTGCTTGTCGACGGCAGACTGTTCTACGGCCCCGACCTCGCACGCTTCGAGGACGTCGCGGGCGCCCGCATCGGCCTCGGCGACGGCAACGGCGACGGCTTCGATGACATCCTCGCGATCACCGGGGTGCCCGGGAGCCCGATCGTGCACTTCCGCGAGGTCGCCGAGGCCGGCACGATCGCTTCGCACCCGGGCCCCAGTGGTGGGTCGTTCGGTAACCGGCTCGCCATGATCGGGGCGGCCCCGCTACCGGTGTATCTGTCGTGGGGAATCTCCTCCGGCAATCTGAGGGCACTCCTCTTCGCAGCCAACGGCAACAGCGGCGGCCAGATCGACACCGGCGTGGCGAACGGCGTGCCGCAGGGCGATCTCGATCTGTGCGCGGACCTGGTCCAGCCCGGCTCCTGGTCGGCGCTGATCGGGCGGCCGGACCAGGACATCGCGTATGTCTTCACCACTGTCCCTCTTCCGAACTCCCTCCTTGCCTACGAGCCAGGCTCTTCCCTGGGCGCTGGCGTCGGCGACGCCGGTGACGTCAACAACGACGGCATCGTCGACGTCGTGCTCGGCGGACCGACCGGCGGCGCCAACGGCGCCGGGCGCTTCAAGATCTGGTCGGGCGCGTACCTGCGCAACGGCACCGGCCCCGAGTTCTTCGGCGCCATCGACGCGCTGCCGGCCGATCTCGACTTCGGCGCCGCGGTCGACGGCGTCGGCGACCTCAACAACGACGGCTTCGACGACGTGCTCGTCGGCGCGCCGCGAGCGATGAGCACCAACCCGGAAGGCGGCAAGGCGTTCGTCTATTCGGGTCAGTACCTCACCAACGGCACCGGTCCGGTCGGGCTGTTCGGGGTCCAGTACAACGAGACCGACGCGCACTTCGGCGCGGTCGTCTGCGGCGTCGGCGACACCAACGGTGACGGCGTGCCCGACTTCGCCGTCGCCGCACCCGACGCCGATGTCAACGGCAACGTCGACGCCGGCGGGCTCTGGATCTACAGCGGCGCCGACAACTCGCTGCTGCTCGGCCTGACGGGCTCCGCCGGCCTGCACGTCGGCACGTCGGTCGACACCGCCGGCGACTTCGACGGCGACGGCAGCGTCGACATCGTCACCGGCTATCCGGATTGGGACAACGGCCGCGGCGCCGCCGAGGTCTGGTCGGTCAAGAAGCAGATGTCGCTGCTGTTCACCGAAGGCGACAACCTCGGTGACCGGCTCGGCACCAGCGTCGCGGGCGGCCACGACCTCACCGGCGACGGCCTGGTCAACGTGGTCGTCGGCGCGCCGGGCAACGGCGCCGGCTACAACCGGCTGATCGGCGCGGTCGGCGCCTGGCCGATGGCGACGCAGTCGACCTACGGCCACGGCTGCCCGGATCCGGTCAGCGGTCAGCAGCCGCGCATCGACGCGCGCTCGCCGGCGTTCGTCGGCCAGCCCTGGCAGATCACCGGCCGCGCGTTCCCGCCCGGCAGCGTCGCGTTCAACGCGCTCGGCATCCTGCCCGCGTTCCAGCCGATCCTCGGCGGCTGCGTCAACTACGTCGACAACCTCGCGAGCCGACTGATCTTCCCGGTCCCGCTCGCCAACACCGCGTCGCGCACCACTTCGATCCCGAACGACACCGCGTTCCTCGGATTGCCGCTGCGCAGCCAGTGGTACGTGCTGTCCAGTGCACTGAGCATGAGCGAGGCGATCGTCACCGTCGTCGGCCAGCGGCCGCTGTGAGCGCAGGCTGACCGGTTTCGCGCTACGCTGACGGCATGGCGATCGGCGCGAAACGACGACGGCTGCCGGCCGGTGTCGCCGCGGTCCTCGCGGCACTGACCGCGGCGACGGCAACCGCACAAGACGACCTGCGCGACCGCGTCGTGCTGGTCCGGGGCAGACTCGACAAGGACAACCCGGTCGTCAAGGGCCGCGTCCTGGTGCCGACCGCCGGCGACGAGCTGCTCGTGTTGCAGGGCGGCAAGCGCGTGCGCATTCCGCGCGCCGAGATCGAGAGCCTGGATCTCGTCGGCGACCGCATCCGCGAGTTCTGCAAGCGCCGGACGCAGCTCGCCGGCAGCGCCCGCGGGCAATGGTTCCTGGTGCAGTGGGCCGAGTCGCACGAGCTCCCGGGGCTGGCGCGCGCGCAGGCCACCTTGCTCGCGCTCGACGACGACAACCACGCCGAGGCGCACGAGTTCCTCGGCCACCGTCAGAGCGGCAACCGGTGGCTCTGGCCGTTCGAGGGCCGCCATCTCACCCTCGACAAGCTCGAGCAGGCCGCCGAGAAGAAGGCCTTCGAGCTCGTCGGCGAGCGCTTCGCGGTCCGGTGCGACGGTCGGATCCGCGCCGCCGTGGCCGCGCTCCTCGACCTCGAGACCCTCGGCGTCGAGTTCTACGAGCGCTTCGGCGAGCCGTTGCGACTCGAGGAGACGTTGGTGCCGTGTCTCGTCGACATCAAGTACTCGACCACGTCGTTCGAGAAATGGGGCTTCCGGCCGCTGCCGTACTACAAGCCGCCGCCACACGGCGACGTCGCGCGCACGTTCTACGCCGGTGTCGCGCCGACGCGGCCCGAGCGGTTGTTCTACGTCGGCACCGAGGCGTTGCTCTACCACGCGCTGATCGGCGAGGTCGATCGCCAGAGCGACCGCGATCGTGTCTGCGCCTGGCTCGAGGTCGGGCTCGGGATGGTCATGGAGAACCTCATGGGCGGACCGGCCGGGTTCGCCGCGGCCGGCAACGGCCAGCGCACCGACGTGCAGGCGCTGCAGGCGCTCGACCGCCAGTTCCGGGTCAGCTCGCTGCTCCACCTGCCGATGTACGGCGGCTTCTACCTCGTCGACGACACGCCGACCGCGATCCACTGGGCGAGCGCGGCGATGTTCGTGACCTGGCTGCTCGAGGAAGGCAACCAGCCGCCGACCCGCACCAGCTTCCTGGCGTTCGTCCGCAAGGCGCTCGGCGAGAAGAAGGGCGACAGCAGCTCGCTGTTCGACGAGGTCATGGGGCGGCGCATCGAGGAGCTCGAGGAGCCGTGGTCGCGCTGGCTCGTCAAGCAGGCCAGCAAGTAGGCGCTTCACGCGCCGTCACTCGAGGCGGACGACGACGCGACGGGCGCGCTCGAGCTCGCCCGGCCGCTGCATCGCGTAGCGCACCAGGTCGATCGACAGCAGCAGCCGCCGTTCGCCGCGTGCGGAGGTGACGATCCGGGCTCCGCCGAGTGCCCAGTCGGGTCCGTCGGCGAGCGCCACACCCGTAGCCGACACGCCGTCCGGCAGGGCGATGTCGAGGAACGTGCCCGGCCCGACGACGGCCGGCTCGTTCGTCATCGCGTGCGTGGCCCACGGCACGCTCGAGTACGAGAGCCCGGCACCGACGAGCGCCGTGACCTCGTGCAGCGGCCCGACCGCGACCTGCTCCATGAACCAGACCGGGGCCTGTCGCACTTCCGCTTCGCAGCGCAACTCGACCGTGCCGGTGCCCGCGTCGACCCGCACGGC
>JAGQRB010000605.1 GCA_020425925.1 Planctomycetota bacterium | reverse complement strand
GCTCTACGCCCGCTGGGAAGAGCTCGAGACGATCGCCGAGGCGTCGCGCGGCTGAGTCGCCGGCGCGAGCATCGGATCGCTCAGGATCACGCCGAGCCAGCGGCTGGTGCGCACCAGTGCGCGGCAGCGATTGCCGGCGGGGTCGTCGAACTCGACGCGGTAGAGCCGCGCGGTGCCGATGTGGCTCGGGCCGCCGGCGAACGGCGCCCACCGGCTGGCGGTCAGCCGGCAGCCGCGCGCGGCGAGCCAGCGCCGGATGCGACCGGCGTCGAGCGTGCCGACCAGGAGCCGCAGGCCGAAGGTGGCCGCGGCCACGAGCGTGAGGATCACGGCGGGGTGCACGAGGTCTCGGTAGCCGATGGCCGCGCCGACCTGTCGCCGCCGCGAAACCTCAGTGCAGGCGCCGCAGGCGGCGCAGCGCGACCAGGTAGCGCCGGTCCTTGGTCAGCGACCACGCCAGCTCGAGCTCGTCGAGCAGCTGCATGTGGCTGTAGGCCGCGACGTTTCGGCCGACCACCGGGTCGTAGAGCCCGGCGGGGCCGACCGCGGCGACCGGCGCGGTCGGCACGACGACCGGTTCGACGACGGTCGCGGGGGCGCGCGTCGCGGCGGCTTCGGCGGCCTGGACCTCGCGCTTCAGGCGCTCGGCGGCACGATCGAGTGCCTGGCGTTCCTCGACCTTGGCGAGGCGCTCGCGTTCGACCTGCTCGGCGTCGAGCAGCTTGGCGAGCGTGAGGTCGTCTTTCTCGACCTTCACGACCTGCTTCTTCGACAGCACGATCTCACCACCGACGACGCGGATGTGGTAGCTCGTCGCGTTCTCGTCGATCAGCACGCCTTCGATGACATCGGGCGCGCTGCCCTCGACGGTCTGCTTGTCGGGATCGCCGAGCCAGAACTTGTCCGCCTTGAGGGGGGCGGCGAACAGTGCTGCGGCGCAGAGGAGGATAGGGGTGCGCATGTAGTCACAGTACCACATGGCACGCCGCGTGCTGGACGCTGCCGCGCCCGCGCGCGGCAGCCGACCCGAAGGCGCGGTCGCAGCGGCCGATCAGCCCGCGACCATACCCTTGAGCTTCTCGAGCACCGGGCCGATGACCTTCTTGACCTCTTCGTTGTTCATCAGGCGGGTGACCTGCTCCGACAGCCCGCTGAGCGACTTGGTCAGCTCGGGCGTGAACGCCTTGACGGCGGCCTTCGCCTTGTCGGCGAGCGCGCCCATCGTGTCCTTCGCGTCGCCGCCCGCTTCCGAAGCGGTCGACTTCAGGCTGGCGATCGCGGTCGAGAGCTTCGACGACAGCGTCTCGAGCTCGGGCTTCGCGGCCTCGGCCGACTTCGAGTCGGTGATGCCCTTCAGCACCGAGGTCAGCGACTCGGCCACGGAGCTCGGCTTGGCGGCCGCGCCGGCTTCGCCGCCGCAGGCGGTCGCGAGGAACAGGGGGAGCAGAACGGCGACAGTACGAGCGTAGGTCATTGGTAGTTCTCCAGGGGTCGAGGATGATAGCCGCCGATGCTACGTCGCCTCTGCTGGGTATCCCTGATTTTCGCGCTGCCGGCGCCGGCGCAGATCGCCATGTTCGACGGCCAGTCCCTGGCCGGCTGGCACGGTGACGCGAGGGTATGGCGGGCCGAGGACGGCTGCCTCGTCGGCTCGACCGCCGGCCTCGCCGAGCGCGTCAACACGTATCTGTTCTGGGACGGCGGTGCCATGGGCGACTTCGACCTCGAGTTCGAGGCGCAGCTCGAGGGCGACAACAACAGCGGTGTGCAGTACCGCAGCCGCGAGCTGCCGGGTCTCGACGTCGCCGGCTACCAGTGCGACCTGCACGGCGCGCCGGAGTACTTCGGCATGGTCTACGAGGACAAGGGGGCGGGCGTGCTGTGCCGGCACGGCGAGTTCCTCGCCCGCGCGGCCGACGGCGCCACCCGGGTCGTCGGGCAGGTCGCGACGCCGCAGCCGGTCGAGCTCGCGGATTGGCACGCGTTCCGCGTCGTCGCGCGCGGCAACCTGATCCAGCACTTCGTCGACGGCGCGCTGGTGGCGATGTTGATGGACGACGCGCGCGATGCGCCGCGCACCGGCGTGTTCGCGCTGCAGGTGCACGGCGGCACCGCGATGACCGTCCGCTTCCGCAACCTGCGCGTGACGCCGCGCGCGGCCGAAGAGGTCGCGGCGCTGCCGCCGGTCGCGACCGCGTTGCTCGCGCGCGAGCGCCAGACCGCGGGCAGCGACGGCCCGGTGCCGCAGTGGATCTGGGACGCGAGCGCCGACGGCGACGAGGACGTGTTCTTCCGGCGCGAGTTCGAGGTCGCGGGCGAGGTCGCGGCCGCGAGCCTGGTCGCGAGCTGCGACAACGGCTGCCGGGTCTACGTCAACGGCGCCCGCGTCGCCGAGGGCCGCGACTGGGCCGCGCCGGTGCACGCCGACGCCAAGGGCTGGCTCGTGCCCGGGCGCAACGTGATCGCGGTGCACGGCTGGAACGAGGGTGGTCCGGCGGCGCTCGCGCTGCGGCTCAGCTGGACCGCCGGCGACACGCAGCACGACCTGGTCACCGACGCGACGTGGCATTGTCTGGCCGAGGACCCGGACGGTTGGAACGACCTCGGGTTCGAGTCGGGCGAGCTCGTGCCAGTGACCGCGCTCGGCGCGGTCGGGTCCGACGACGTCACCTGGACCTCGCGCGTCAAGGCCGAGGCCTTCGCCGCGGCCGCGCCGCCAGATGCGCCGCAGGTCGCGCTGCCGGCGGTCGGATTGAGCGGCCCGGGCGCGTTCGGTGCGCTCGAGCTCCTGGCGGTGCCGCGGGCCTACGGTTCCTGGGTCGCGCTCGGCGCCGACGACCGCGGCCGACTCTACGCCAGCGACCAGTCGCGCGGGCTCTACCGCATCACCCCTGCCGGCGCGCTCGGCGAGCTGTCGACGATCGAGAAGGTCGATGTCGATCTCGACGGTGCGCAGGGCCTGTGCTGGTTCCGCGGCGCGCTCTACGCCGTCGTCAGCGTGCGCACGCCCGGGCTCTACCGCGTCACCGATACCGACGGCGACGATCGGCTCGATCGCGTCGAGCTGCTGCGCAAGCTCGGCAGCGGCGGCGAGCACGGCCCGCATGCGGTCATGCCGCACCCCGACGGCGAGAACCTGCTGATCGTGATCGGCAACCACGTGCCGCTGACCGAGGTCGACGCCGGCATGCCGCGCTACACCTGGGGCGAGGACCGGCTGCTGCCGAAGTTCGAGGACCCGCGCGGTCACGCCGTCGGGCTGAAGGCGCCCGGCGGCTACGCCTGCAAGGTCGACCCCGACGGCCAGATCTGGCAGCTGATCTGCTGGGGCTTCCGCAACACCTACGACCTCGCGGTGCTGCCGGACGGCACGATCTACGGCTACGACGCCGACATGGAGTGGGACATGGGGCTGCCGTGGTACCGCCCGACCCGCATCCTCGAGATCGTCGCCGGCGCCGACTACGGCTGGCGCAGCGGCAGCAACAAGTGGCCCGCCGACTATCCCGACTCGCCGCAAGCGGTCTGCGACATCGGACCGGGCTCGCCGACCGGCATGGTCGTGCACGGCGGCAGCGTGCTCGCGCTCGACTGGACGTTCGGCACGATCTACGCGCTGCCGATCGGCAGCCGCGAGCCGGTGCAGTGGGTCACCGGGCAGCCTTTCCCGGTCGGCGACGCGGTGTCGCTCGGTGGGCATCTCTACGTGATCACCGGGGGGCGCGGGCTGCGGTCGCGGCTGTTGCGCCTCGATGCCGCGCCGCCGGCCGCGGTCGCGGCGCGTGCGCCCGCGATCGCCGGCCCGTCGCCGATGATCGCCGCGATCCGCGTGGCGCTCGCGAGCGGCGGCCCGACCGCGGCCGACGAGCTGCTCGGCGCGTTCAGCAAACACGACATCGGTGGGCTGGCGCCCGGCGAACGGATCACGTGGCT
Organism: Planctomycetota bacterium; assembly: GCA_020425925.1. Taxonomy (GTDB): domain Bacteria; phylum Planctomycetota; class UBA1135; order UBA1135; family UBA2386; genus JAGQRA01. Next base: position 2,093 of record JAGQRB010000605.1, on the reverse strand, counting down.
GCGGCAGCTGGCGCTGACGCTGCTCGGCGTCGCCGAAACCGGCACCGTCGCGGACGCGCAGCGCGCGGCGGTGGCGGCCTGCCTGCTGCCGCACTTCCCGACTGGCGACGAGCGCGTCGATCAGGACATGGCCGAGATCCTCGCGTTCGTCGACGCGCCCGGGCTGCTCGACAAGGCCGTGCCGCTGCTGACCCCGCTGCGGCCGTCGGCACCGCCGGCCTGGGCCGAGGTCGCGACCCGCAACGCCAGCTACGGCGGCGCGATCCAGGCGATGCTCGCGAACATGCCGCCGGCCGGCCAGCTCGCGCTGGCCTACGCGCTCTGCCGCGTCGAGCACGGCTGGACGCTCGATCAGCGCCGCGCGCTGTTCGAGTTCCTCGCCGCGGCGCGGCAGTGCAAGGGTGGTGCAAGCTACGACGGCTACCTGCAGAAGATGATCGACGCGGCCTGGGAGACCTGCACGCCGGCCGAGCAGAACGCGCTCGCCGAGGTCGTCGACAAGGCGCGCGCCGAGCTGCCGAAGTTCCGCGCCACGCCGCCGGCCGGGCCGGGCCGCAGCTGGCAGCTCGCCGACGCGCAGGCGCTGGTCGAGGACGGACTCGCCGGCCGCGATCTCGCGCGCGGCCACAACCTGTTCCACGCGATCGGCTGCGCCTCGTGCCACTACTTCGCCGGCGAGGGTGGCAACCACGGCCCCGACCTCACGAGCCTCGGCAACAAGTTCGCGGCCGCCGAGGTGCTCGAGGCGATCCTGCTGCCCGACAAGGTCATCAGCGACCAGTACTCGGCGTCGGTGGTGACCCGGAAGGACGGCAGCACGCTGCTCGGTCGCGCCGCGCGCACGACCCACGACGGCGCCGAGGTCTGGCAGGTCGTCACCGCGAGCGCCGACGGCGAGGTCGTGTTCGTGCCGGTCGATGCGGTCGCATCGGTCGAACCGTCGCCGCGCTCGCCGATGCCGAACGGCCTGCTCGATGCGTTGAATCCCGACGAGCTGCGTGACCTGGTGGCGTTCCTGCTGTCGCGCGGGGTGCGCTGACTGCGCGTGGGCGACCTGGTCGGGCCCTGCGGCGTGCTATACCGTCCTGTGATGCTGCGTTGTTCGACAGCGCTCGGGCTCGGGCTCGGGCTCGGGCTCGGCTTCGTGCTCCCGGCGCAGGCGGTGCCCCGGTCCGGGCCTGCCGCCGTCGAGCACCTCGACGTCCAGTACGCTCAGGGCGTCGCGCACGACGGTCGACGCAACGCGCTCGACCTCTACCTGCCCGGAGGCGTCGATCACCCGCCGCTGGTGGTGTTCCTGCACGGCGGCGGCTGGTCGGCGGGCAGCAAGGACCGCTACGCGCCGCTCGGCGAGGGACTCTGCGCCCGCGGCATCGCGTGCGCCGCGCTCAACACCCGGATGTTCCCGTTCGTCCGGCCGGATGCGATGGTCGAGGACTGCGCGCGCGCGTTCGGTTTCCTCTGGAGCCATGCCGGCGACTACGGCTACGACCCGGAACGCATGTTCCTGATGGGGCACTCGGCCGGCGCGCACCTGGTGTCGTGGCTCGCACTCGATCCGTCGAAGTGGGCGCTGACCGGTGCGCCGGCGGCCGCGTTGCGCGGCGTGATCGCGCTGTCGGGCATCTACGACGCGCGGCCGCGCCACCGCGTGCTCGACAAGATCTTCGGTGAAGAAGCCGCGGCGCGCGCGGCAGCGTCGCCCGCGCTGCTGGTCGGCGACGCGGCGCCGCCGTTCCAGATCCTCTGGGCCGAGCGCGACATCCCGGGCCTCGGGCTGACGGCGCGCGCGTTCGCCAACCAGCTGCGGCGCCACGGCGGCGCGGTCGAGACCCTCGAGCTCGCCGGGTACGACCACGTCGACTACATGCGGGCGCTGCGGCAGCCCGGCGGCGGCGTGCTGTTGCCGCACGTCGTCGACTACGTCGAACGGCTCTGTCGGGCGCGGCCGGCGCCGGCACCCGCGCCGGCGTGGCAGCACGGCGACGTGCAGCAGCGGCTTTGCGACCCGATCGTCGGTCGGCTGCCGGTCGAGCTGTTCACGCCGGCGCGCGGCGCCGCGCGGCAGTGGCTCGCGCTCGCGGCCGACGCCG
>JAGQRB010000059.1 GCA_020425925.1 Planctomycetota bacterium | reverse complement strand
TCTTGTTCGCCGTGTAGTGGTTGATCATCGAGTCCATGTTGCCGGCGCTGACCGCGTAGCACAGCCGCGGCCGCCCGAGCTCGCGGAACGCGGCGGCATCGCGCCAGTCCGGCTGCGGCAGGATCGCGACGCGGAAACCCGCGGCCTCGAGCACGCGCCCGAGCAGCGCGGCGGCGAACGAAGGATGGTCGACGTAGGCGTCGCCGCTGACGAACACGACGTCGACCTCGTCCCAGCCGCGCGCGGTGATCTCGGCGCGGGTCGTCGGCAGGAAGTCGGCGGCGCCGGGCGCGCGGCCCTCGGTCGTGCAGGCGTTCGGCATTCGGGACGCAGCATGGTAGCCGAACGCCGGTGGGGGAGGCGCCCGCAGGTGACCAAAACGTCACACCGACGCGAACCGTCGGAACCGGCGGACCGGATCGCCCGGGGCTAACGTAGGGTCGACTTTCGGCCGGCGAGCGACTCGCCGTTCAAGACCCCCGGAGCTACGCATGCGCATCCTCACGTCCCTCGTTCTCTCCGTCCTCACCGCCGGCCTCGCCGCCCAGGGCAGCGCCAAGGACGTCTACGACAAGATCACCGCGGAGCAGAAGGAGCTCAGCGAGAGCGGCCGGCCGTCGCGCGACGCCATCCAGGCCTTCCTGGAGAACGTCAAGTCGGCGATCGAGACCAACGCCGACGCGCTCGCCAGCGGCGAGGGGCTGTACTACCGCGGTCAGCTGCAGATGATGGCGCGCGACCGGGACGGCGCGCTGGCGAGCTTCAAGAGCTACCTCGAGGGCAAGCCGACCTCCGACCTCGCGCACGAGGCGCGGATGATGGCGGCCCAGCTCGTGATGCGCGAGGACGAGGCCTACGCCAAGCAGCTGGTCGCGGCGATCGATTCGTCGAAGCTCAGCGAGCAGAGCCAGAAGGCGTTGGAGGGGATGCAGCGGCGCATGAAGGCCGACGAGGTCCGCAACGGCCTCACCGGCAAGGCGCTGCCCGCGATCGCCGCGGTCGAGACGCTCAACGCGCCGGCCGACTTCTCGATCGCCGGCGCCAAGGGCAAGGTGCTCGTGCTCGACTTCTGGGCGACCTGGTGCCCGCCGTGCCGCGCCATCATCCCCGATCTCGTCAAGCTGCAGGAGAAGCACAAGAACGACGGCGTCCAGGTCGTCGGCGTGACGCGCTACTACGGCTACGGGATGGATTTCGACGCCGACAGCAAGCTGCCGCACGGCGGCAAGTCGGTCGGCGGTCGCACCGAGGACAAGGCGCTGAGCCACGGCGACGAGATCACCATCAACGAGCACTTCGCGACGGCGTTCGAGCTCAACTACCCGATCGTCTTCACCGAGAAGGAGGTCGCCGGTGACTCGTTCGGTATCATGGGCATCCCGACGGTGTTCGTCGTCGGCCGCGACGGCAAGGTGGTGGGCCACATCGTCGGTGGCGGTGAGGCGAATCACGAGAAGCTCGAGAAGCTGATCGAAGGCGCGATCGCCGGCGACGCCGCCGACGCCAGCGCCAAGAAGGGCGAGCGCTGATCGCAGCGCCGGCTCGCATTCGCGAGCCGGCTGCAACCGCGTTGCGGCGGCGGCGAACGTCCGTTCGTGCTGCCGAGCAAGCCGTGTGCGGTCTGTGGCCGCGAGATCACCTGGCGTCGCAAGTGGGCCCGCTGCTTTGCGCAGGTGCGCTATTGCGGCGAACGCTGTCGGCGACACCGCGGGCGCGAGCGCGACGCGTCGCTC
>JAGQRB010000604.1 GCA_020425925.1 Planctomycetota bacterium | reverse complement strand
TGCTGACCGGCGGCGTCGAGCGCGGACTGCGGCGTGGCGGCATTCGGCGTGGCGGCCGGACTCGCGGCTGGGCTGACGGCAGGCCCGCCCGGGTTGCCAACCGCCGGGTCGGCTGCGTTCGGCGCGCCGCTCGCCGCGTTGCCGGCGCCGAGCAGCTCGGAGAGCGGGCGCGCTGGCGTTGCGGGGGCCGCCGCGTTCGCACCGGCGGTGCCGTCACCCGGCGCCGCCTGCACCGGCGTCGCGAACCGCGAGTCGTAGATCCACCAGCAGATTGCCGCCAGCAATCCGAGAACCAGTATCTGCCGCATAACCACCTCCGCGTTCACCGTAGCGCGCGGGCGCGGGAAATCGAGAGGCTCCGCACCACGAGGACCGTCGGCGGAGGTCGGTTGAACCCTTGTGCAAAAGTGGGCTCCCCTCGAAGGACCTGGGTACGGGCCGGCGGCGCGTCAGCGCCCCTCCCGCTCCCGGGCGGACTCACGAGGTCGGATCCCGGCGCGTGTTCATCGGTTCAACTTTTTGACCCGCGCTCAGCAACGAGTGCCGCAGAGCGGAGCCTTCGACCGAGAACAGTGTAGCGCGGCGGTCGGGCCGGCAGGCACGCGGATCGCCGATTCCGGATCGCCCCCCCGGGCTCGCAGCCGGACCGACCGCTCACTCCCAGCGGTTGCGCGCGATCGCCGCCAGCACCTGCTGCGCGGCCGCGAGCGCCGCGACCCCGTCCTCACCGCTGACCCGCGGTCGCTCGCGCGTGCGGACGCAGCGCAGGAAGTCGGCGAGCTCGCCGAGGAGCGGATTGCCGGCGCTGAGCTCGAGGTTGCGGACCTTCAACAGCCCGTCGAACACGAACTTCCACAGGTCGCCGACCTCGGCGCGATCGATCGCCTGCAGATCGAGCTGCTCGAAGTCCCAGCCCGGCGTCTTCTCCACCACCATGCCCTGCTGGGTCTGGAAGTCGAGGCTGGCGTAGCCCTGCCGGCTGAAGACGCGCATCTTGCGCAAGGGCTTCAGCGCGACGCGGTTCGCGGTCAGGTGTGCGACCGCACCGTTCTCGAACTTGAGGATCGCCGACGCCATGTCCTCGGCGGGCGTGAACACCGCGCCGCCGAACGCCTCGACCGAGCGGATCGGGCTGTCGACCAACGCCAGCACGAGATCGAGGTCGTGGATCATCAGGTCGAGCACGACGCCGATGTCCGTGCTGCGGAACGAGAACGGCGCCAGCCGCTGCGACTCGATGTAGCGCGCGCTCTTGCCGATCTCGGCGATGCCGAGCAGCGCCGGGTTGAAGCGCTCGACGTGGCCGACCTGCAGCACGCGGCCGTGGCGCTCGGCGATCTCGACCAGCGCCTGGCCGTCCTCGACGGTGCGGGCGATCGGCTTCTCGACCAGCACGTCGACGCCGCGCTCGAGGAAGAACGTGCCGACCTCGCGATGCAGCTTCGTCGGCACCACGACCGAGACCGCATCGACCTGACCTTCGAGCTCGCGGTAGTCGGCGTGGGCCTTGACGCCGTATGTGCCCTCGGCGAACGCCCGCGCCTTGCCGTCCGGATCGGCGACGGCGACCAGGTCGCAGTCGAGTTCGCCGAACAGCCGGGCGTGATGACGACCGAGATGGCCGACACCGACGACGCCGATCCGTGGCCGCGCGGTCGGGCCGCTCACGCGTCGACCAGCGTGAACTTGAGCTCGGCCTCGGCGACGAGCCGGCCGCCGACCTTGCAGCGGGCGCGAACGTGACCGACCTGCGGCCGGGCGCGGATGGTGTCGACCTCGATGCGCAGCTGATCGCCGGGCACGACGGCGCCGCGCAGCTTGACCTTGTCGATGCTCCACAGCACCGCCAGCTTGCCGGTGTTCTCGAGCTTGCGCAGCAGCAGCACGCCGGCGAGCTGCGCCATCGCCTCGAGCTGCAGCACGCCCGGCATGATCGGCTGCTCGGGCCAGTGGCCCTGGAAGAACGGCTCGTTGATGGTGACGTTCTTGATCGCGACCGCGCGCTGGAAGCCGTCGAGC
>JAGQRB010000603.1 GCA_020425925.1 Planctomycetota bacterium | reverse complement strand
GCACGCTGCGGGTCTCGAGCTCGCGGCTCTCGGCCCGCCCGTCGGCCCGCTCGATCGTCAGGCGGTGGCGATCGTTGCTCAGGCGCAGTAACCGGATCTTCATCGATTCCCATCATCGCACGAGCCGTTCCGGGTGGCGTGCGCGAAGGTGCCGACGTAACTTCGCGGCGCCCCAACCGCATGAGTTCGGCCTTCCAGTCGCGGCTGCAGAGCACGCTCGTTCTCGCCCTCCTGATGTTCGGGGCCGGCTGTGCCGCCGGCGGCGCTGCCGCGGCCGGTGCGCATCGCTCGTCCGAGACGCGGCTGCCGATCGCAGGCGAGAGCGACCTCCAGGTCAGCGCGTTCGCCGGCATTCCGATCCTGCAGAAGTCGTTCTTCTGGGACGGCAACGGTGAGGACGACACCGCCGGCGCCAAGCTGCGCTACCTGTGGCACGCCACCGACGACCTCGCGATCGGCGCCGGACTGACCGGCGTCGGCTTCTTCCGCGGCGGCCGCGACGGCCTCGCCGGTGAGATCGAGGCGGTCGGTCGCTACTTCTTCTACCGCGGTGATTCGCTCGGCGTGTACTGGGACCTCACCGGCGGCTGGCTGCAGGCGAACGATCAGGTCCCGGTCGGCGGCACCGAGTGGAACATGACGTTCTCGTTCGGGCCGGGGCTGCAGGTCCCGATCGAGGATCGCCTCGACCTGATCACCGGCGTCACCTACCACCACGTCTCGAACGCGCTCGGCCGTCAGAACGACCGCAACCCGAGCCAGAACGAAGCGCAGCTGTGGCTCGGTCTGAGCTTCCGGCTCTGATCGCAGCCGGGACGAAGGACAAGACGCACCGGAATCGGCACGAGCGGCTCACGATTTCGAGGTCGCTGGCGGATCTGCGAAATCGGCGGCAACTTGCGTGATCGCGGGAACTTCTGTGTGGCGATCGGCGTCGCTAACATCGCGTCGTCGCAGCAACCGTCGCCCCGCCGCACCGTGACCCGAACCACGACATCGTCGACCGCCGAGCTGGACGTCAGGCGGCTGACGCAGGAGGTCTACGCCCAGCTCCACCGGCTGGCCCAGGTGCACCTGCACCGCGAGCGCGCGTCGCACACGCTGCAGGCGACTGCGCTGGTCCACGAGGCCTACCTGCGCCTCGCCGGTCAGGATCGCGCGCGCTGGTCGTCGCGCGGCCAGTTCCTGCGCACCGCGTCCGAGATGATGCGCCGCATCCTCGTCAATCACGAGCGCGATCGCACCCGCCTGAAGCGCGGCGGTAAGCAGACGCTGCGCTCGCTCGGCGACGACGACGCCGTCGAGCAGCACGACCCCGTCGACCTCGTCGCGCTCGACGAGGCGCTCGAACGGCTGAAGGCGATCGACGAGCGCAAGGTCGTGCTCGTCAACCTGCGTTTCTTCGCCGGGCTCAGCCTCGGCGAAGCGGCCAGCGCGCTCGGCATCTCGCTGGCGCAGGCCAAACGCGAGTGGGCGCTGACGAAGGCCTGGTTGATGCGCGAGATCGGCCCCGCGGAGCTCGGCAGTTGAAGCCGCCCGCGACATCGGCGGCGCAGTTCCGCCTCGTCGAGCAGTGGTTCGACGACGTCAGCAGTCTCGATCCGCACGCGCGCGAGCACTGGTTCGCGGCGCGCCGCGCCGAGCATCCCGAGCTCTGCGCCGAGGTCGAGTCGTTGCTGGCGCAGCGGGCCGGCGAGTCGGACTTCCTCGAGCGCTCGGCGTCGCCGGCGGTGTCCGAGGCCGTGCACCGGATGCTGCTGCGGGATCCGCGGGTGCAGTCGACGATCGGCAGCTTCGTGGTCGAGAGCGTGATCGCCGTCGGCGGCATGGGGACGGTCTATCGCGCGCACGACGCCGATCGTCCCGAGCAGCCGGTCGCGCTGAAGGTGATCCATCCGGGCACCGGATCCGAGGAGATCCAGCTGCGGTTCCGGCGCGAGAGCGAGCTGCTGGCGTCGCTCGATCACCCCCGTATCGCGAAGTTCCTGGCCAACGGCCTCACCGCCGAGGGCGAGCCGTTCTACGCGATGGAGTTCATCGATGGCGAGCGCATCACCGATGCCTGCGATCGCGCGCGCATGTCGTTCGACAGGAGGCTCGAGCTGTTCTGCGAGGTCTGCGACGCGGTGCAGCACGCGCACGACAACGCGATCGTGCACCGCGATCTCAAGCCCGGCAACATCCTCGTCGACGACCGCGGCCGGCCGCACCTGATCGACTTCGGCATCGCGAAGATCCTCTCCGACAAGAACGTCGACCCGACGACCGCGCCGTATCCGACCCGACTGCTGACCCCCGAGTACGCGAGTCCGGAGCAGGTCCGTGGGCTGCCCGCCACCGCCAGCAGCGACGTCTATTCGCTCGGTGTCGTGCTCTACGAGCTGCTGACCTCGCGCACTCCGTACGTGTTCGCGAGCTACCACCCGTCCGAGATCCTCGCGGTCGTCGCCGATCCGGTGATCACGGCGCCGAGTCGACGCATCGGCACGGGCGACGAGTTCGAACGCGCTGCCGAGGCCCGAGCCACGACGATCGCGCGCTGGCGCCGTCGTCTGGCGAAGGACCTCGACGACATCGTGCTCTGCGCGCTGCGGCGGGAGCCCGACCGACGCTACGCCTCCGCGGCCCATCTCGCGGCCGACATCCGGCGGGCGCTGCGCGGCGAGCGCATTCTCGCGCGCCCGGACACCGCCTGGTACCGGCTGTCGCGCTACTGCGAACGGCACCGCGTCGTCGTCGTCGCCGCGGCCGCGCTCGCGCTGACGTTGGTCGTCGGCATCGCCGGCACGCTGCATCAGGCCTGGCGGGCCGAGGAGCAGGCGGAGCTCGCGCGCCGTCAGGCCGCGACCAGCACCGAGATCCTCGGCCTGATGCTCGAGCTGTTCGAGGGTGACGACCTCGGGCCGCGCCCTCGGATGAGCGCGCGCGAGTTCGTCAATCGGGCCGCCACGCGGCTCGCGAACTACGGCCACCTCGATCCGTCGATCCAGGCGGCGGTCTACGAAGCGCTGGCGCGGATGTACGACTACGTCGCCGCGCCCGAGCCGGCGATCGATCTGTACGAACGCGCGATCGGATTGCGCGAGCGCAGCGTCGCGGCCGGCGGCGAGGATCGCCGCGAGCTGCTGCAATCGCGCAGCAAGCTCGGTCTGGCGAAGGTGCGGTCCGGTGACCCGGTCGCCGGTCGCGAGCTGCTGACCGCGGCGCGGCTCGAAGCGAGCGCCACCGGTGACGCCGTGCTCGGTGGCGACATCGCGACCTCGCTGGCGCTGCTGGCGGCCGGGACCGGCGAACCGCGGCGAGCGGCATGCGAGCGTCGCGTCGGCGATGAACAACCTGGCGACCGCCTGCTGCCGG
>JAGQRB010000602.1 GCA_020425925.1 Planctomycetota bacterium | reverse complement strand
ATCGGCTCGCGCGCCGGGCTCTCGGTCGCCGGCGCAGGGTTCTGCGGACCGACCTGGTCGCGCGTGAAGTCCTGGCGCGCCGGGGTGCCCGACTTCGGTCTGGTGCTGCTCATCGGCACCGGGGTCGACACGGTCTACACCTACGCATACCGCGTTGACCACGAGCTCGAGCAGCCGAGCGTCGGCCCGCCGATCCCGATCAAGCGCCGTCGCCTCCTCGTGCAGCTCGGCACGACCGGGCTCGGGTTCTTCACGATCCGGGGTCCGTCGGGCTCGGCGCTCGGGCTCACGGTGCACGGCCCGGCAGATCTCGACGGCGACGGCCTGAACGACCTGCTGCTCGGCGCGCCCTACCAGCTCGACTACCTCGACCCCGCGGGCAACGGGCAGGTGCACGTCTACCGCGGGCAGTGAGCGCGGTCGCGCGACCCGACCGCGGCCGCTACCGCACGATCCGGGTGTAGCGGCTGTAGCACTCGAGCGTCAGCAGGCGCAGCGCGGTCGTCGCGGTGCGCGAGCAGCCGGCGGTCGGCCGCCAGCTACCGGCATCCGCACCATCGCCGACCTGCTCCGCCGCGAGCGCGCTGAGCTTCGGGCTCCAGCTCTTCCAGGGTGCGCCGCCGGTCTGGAAGAGACCGTAGGTCGCCCAGTACGCGCACCACGGGTCGGCCACGTCCCCCTTGTCGGCGACGAGCCCGGCACCCTGGCTCATCGCCGGCGTCGTCCTAGGATCCATGCCGGCGAAGTGGCGGCAGAACAGCGCCGCGGCGTGCGTCGTCGGCGTCGCGGTCGGCGACGCGTCGAGTGCGTCGAACCAGCCGACGATCCGCGCCGCCGTGAGCTCGCCCTCGACGGCGAAGAACTTCGCCGATTCGAGCGCGAGGATCGCCAGCGCGGTCGACGAGGCGTCGGCGGTCGCGTCGCCGAAGCCGCCGTCGTCGGCGCGATAGCGATCGAGCGAGTCGATCGCGTCGACCAGGCTGCCGCGCAGCAGCAGCGCGTTCGACAGGCCGTAGGCCTCGGCGAGCGCGTAGGTCGCGAGCGCGTGGCGCTGCGCGCTGCCGGCACCGCTGCCGCCGAGGTCGCCGTTCTCGTCCTGGCGATCGACGAGCCAGCCGATGCCGCGCGCCAGGTTCGCATCGGTGTGCAATGTGCGGCCGTCGCCGAGCAGCGCGAGCAGCGCGAGCGCGGTGGCGCCGACGTCCGGGTCGCCGGCGTCGTCGTTGAAGCTGCCGTCGCCGTTCTGTTGTGCGGTGAGCCAGTCGAGCCCCGCAGCGATCGGCGTACCGATCTTCGGCGGGACCTTGCGGCCGCGGCCGCCGAAGCGACCGCCGGCGCCGCCGCCGAACTCGTCGACCACCTGTGCATTCGGTACCGGCTCGCCGCAGCCGACCGGCTGCTCGAGGACCGCCGGTCGGTCCTGCGGCAGCACCCGGCCCGACACCGCGATCCACGGCAGTGGCCCGAGATCGATCGCGAAACCGCCACTCGTGCGCTCCTCGGCCGTGGTCGCGGCGTCCTCGCCGAACGCGTTCGCGAGCGCGCCGAGCCCGCCGTCGACCTCGGCCGGTCGGTGTCCGCCGCGCTCGCCTTCGCGCAGCATCACGGCCTCGATCCCGGCCTGCCGCACCGCGGCGAGGCTCTGCAGCACGTATTCGAACTCGGCCTCGGTGGGCGCTTCGATCGCGACCGTGAAGTCGAAGTTGGGATCGGGGATTCCCTTCTGCATGCGCTCGAGCAGCGGCACGACGCTCGTCGCCGGCACTGCGGCGCGATGTCGATGCAGGCGGATCTCGGCGGTGACCGGTGCCGTCGCCGCCTCGGGCAGCGCGAACGTGAACGCACCCTCGGTGCCATCGGGCAGCGCGGCGGCGAACAGCACACGTTCGGTACCGCCGTCCTGGAGCTGCGCGAGCAGCTTCGCGACGCCGGTGAACGGGGTCGCGCGATCGATGCGCAGCAGCACGCTCGCCGGCGCCGCCGGCTGGCCCGACGGCTTCGCCAGTCGGCCGTCGGCGGTCAGGATCATCACCGCGGCGTCGGTCGGGATCGGGCCGAGCCGGGTGAGGTGCGGCAGCTCGACGGGGGCCGGGCGCTGTGCCCGGGCGGTGGCAGCGGTCGTCACGAGCGCGACGAGGGCGGCCGGGATCATCGGCAGGGACAGCCAGTGCATGCCGACATTCTCGCAGGCAGCCGTGCGGTTGGCGACCGGACATCCGCTACACCGGTCATGAGACACCACGACCAGGCGGCCGTCCTGTTCGCCCTGCTCGCTGCCGCGGTCCCGGCGCAGACCTTCGTCGTCGACGCCAACAACGGACCGGGCACGAACTTCACGACGATCGGGGCCGCGATCGCGGCGGTGCCCGACGGCGCGGTGCTTCGCGTCCGCGCGGGTCACTACGTCGAGTCGAGCCTGGTGATCCGCGGCAAATCGCTCGCGATCCTCGGCGACGGCGGCGTCGACATCGAGGTGCCGGCCCTCCCGCACCCGACGATCGAACTGCTCGGTCCGCAGCAGTCCGTCGTGCTGCGGCGCCTCGCGTTCCGCTCGGCAACTCCGGGTCTCACGGTCGAGCTCCGCTGCCAGTTGAACCAGGGCCAGGTCCGCCTCGACTCGATTCACGGCGCCAACGGAACCGCGCCGCTGACGCTCGTGAGCCTCCGCTGCGACTGGCTGCTGGTCGAGGACTGCGAGTTCGGGCCCGACCCGGTCGAGATCACCGACAGCCGATCGGTCTTCGAGCGCTGCATGCTGCAGGGGTATCCCGTCGGTTGCGTACAGGTCGGCGGCAGCGCCCAGTGGGTTGATTCGACGGTGCGCGGCGGACTCTGGAACGGCCAGCCCGGCAGCGGCTTCTACGTGCAGGCCACCGATGTGCGGCTGCTCGGCAACACCGTGGTCGAGGGCGCACTCGCGCCGGCCACCGGGACCCGCGGCGTCTGTTTCCGCGGCGGCGGCACGCTGCGCCTCGAGCCGAGCGTCACGTTGATCGGTGCGTTGCCGTGGATCCCGCAGACGGTTCAGGCGGTGAACGCACCGATGCCGCGTGTCACGACCGGCGACGCGGCGCTCGGTGGTGCGGTGGCGGCCGCGTTGCACGGCCCGATCGGCCACCTCGGCATCCTCGCGGTCGGTCTGCCGGGACCGGCCATCGCCGTGCCGGGAGCGGCGGATCCGACGTTCTGGCAGTCGGCGCCGCTGTCGCTGCAGGCGATCGGGGTGCCGACCGCGACGCAGCCGCTCGCTTCGGCGACCGCGCTTCCCAACGACCCGGCGTTCCTCGGCTTGCAGCTGGTCTGGCACGGTGTCAGCTGGGCCGCGGGCACGGGCCTGCAGATCAGCAATCCTTCCGCGTACGCCGCCCATCTACCGTGAGCGGCGGACTGTCGGTCCGACGCATCGCGGCTCGCCGGCCCTTTTTTCGGATCGCCCGTAGCGCGCCGCGTCGTCCCCGGGAAGGCCCGGCATGCCGCGCGTGCTGTCTCGCCCCGAGGACGCGCACTGCGTCGTCTACCACGGTTTCGTGGTGGCCGCCTACGTGACTGCGTTCTGGCTCTGGCTGCATCCCGAGTATTCGGGATTGACGGGCTTCTGGCCGTGCGCCGCGTTCGTCGTCGCGATCTCGCCGATGCTCGGCTGGATCAGCGGCGTCAACCTCGGCGTCAACTACCACAACCACACGCATCGGCCGATCTTCGCGCACCGCTGGCTCAACCGCTGGTTCGAGCGGATCTGGACGCCGTTCTGTGCCTGGCCGGCGAAGTACTGGCGTCATCTGCACGTCGCGGTGCATCACAAGTACCTGCTCGGCAGCAAGGACTGGAGCACGCGCCGCCGGCGGGCGTCGGGTGCCTACGAGAGCTGTCTGTCGTTCCAGCTCTGCCACTGGCCGTGGCGCCACAACTGGCACATCGCCAAGGACATCGTCGCCGGCCGTTTCCACCGGCGGACGGCGCTGACCGAGCTGTTCTGGTTCGCGCTGCTCTGGCCGATCCCGTTCTGGATCGATCCGCTGATGGGAGTGTGCTGCTGGCTGGTGCCGCAGTGGTGCGGCAACGTGATCACGATGGGGCGCGGCATGTTCGTGCAGCACGCCGGCTGCGAGCCGTGGATCGAGGGCGAGGCGCCGAACCACTCGAACGACTTCCTGCTGCCGTTCTACAACCTCACGATGTTCGAGATCGGTTACCACGCACTGCACCACGATTATCCGGGGGTGCACTGGTCCGATCTGCCCGACTTCGCGGAGCGGCGTGGCATGATGGCGTCGTCTGCGGAGGGACAACATGGCAGAACGACGGATCGTGGTGGTGTTCGCCTGGACGGCAGTGCTCGCGGCGGCGGCGGCCGCGCGCGGGCAGGATCTCGCGACCGAGATCTGGGCCGTCCGGCATGACAACGAGACCGGTGACCACGCGGCCGCCGCCGAACGCGCCGAGCAGCTGATCGACGCCGCCAGCGGAACGGTCGGGCAGCGTTGCGATCTCTGGCTGCATCTCGCGTTCGCACGCACGAAGCTGGGCCGCGACGATGCCGATGCGGCGTTCGATGCGTTCGCCGAGGCGGCGGCCGGGCTCGACCGCGACGATCCGCTACGGGTCGAGATGGCGCTGCTGCGGGAGTCGCTGGCGCTGCCGCCGCTCGCCGGTCTCGCCGTCGACACCGCGAGCTTCACGCCGCCCGCGACCGACGGCTACTGGCGCATCGGCGACGCCGACGATGCCGCCCTCGACGAGGCGACGCGGACCGCGCTGGCCGAGCTCGCGCGTCGTTCCGGCAGCGACGGTCTGTTGGTCACGCGCGGCGGTGCGATCCTGTTCGAGTCCTACTCGCCGCTCTACCGCGAGCCGATGTTCACGATGTCGTCGTGCAAGTCGATCACCGGGTTGCTGGCGGCGATGCTGGCCGCGCGCGGCACGATCGACCTCGACGACGCGGTCGGCAACTACCTGCCCGGCTGGCGCGAAGGCCGGCGCGGCGCGGTCACGATCCGTCACCTGCTGACCATGACCGCCGGGTTGCCGCGGCGATCGAACGTCGCGCACGAGGCCGGCGAGAGCTGGAACGAATACGCCGAGCGACAGGAGCCCGTGCGCGCGCCGGGCGAGCGCTGGGAGTACTCGAACGAAGGTGCGCAGCTGCTGTCGCCGATCCTCGAGTTCGCGGTACGCCGGCCGCTCGCGGACTTCGCGAGGACCGAGCTGTTCGAGCCGATCGGTGCGACCGCGACCGCGATGCGGCAGCTGCGGGGTGCCACCAACACCTATGCCGACGCGATGACCACGCTGCGCGAGTTCGCCCGCTTCGGCGAGCTGGTGCGGCGCGGCGGCGAGTGGCCCGGGTCGGGGCAGGTCGTGCCGCGCGCGGCGCTCGACGCGATGCTCGCGCCGTGCGAGCAGAACCGCGGCTACGCCTCGCTCTGGTGGGTCGAGCCGGACGGCCGCGGCTGGTCGATGCGCGGCTATCTTTCGACCAGCGTCTGGGTGTGGCCGAAGCTCGACATCGTCGCGGCGCGGGTGCAGCACCGGGCCTACCTGCACGTCCGCGAGCCGTTCGATCCCGACCGGCTCTACGAACTGCTGTCCGCCGCGCCGAACGGGAAGTGACGGTCGCGGATCACGGCGTGATCGTGATCGCGACCGGGTTGGTGATGCCGGCGAAGTTCGGCGTCGAGTCGATCAGCAGCGCGGCGAAGTGCCCGGTCGAGGGCCACAGGCCGATACCCGGCGGCAGATCGAACGTGGCGCGGCCGAGGCCCTCGGCGTCGAGCATGCCGACGAACGCCTGGAACACCGCGCCGTTCGCGAGCGCGAGCCCGAGCTGGGTGTGGACGTCCTGGTTGAGCGGCAGCGTGACGCCGGGCGCGAGCGTCGTGCCCGGTGTCGTGCCGGAGCAGCCCCAGGCGATCAGGTAGAGCGTGCCCGGCGTCGCGCACGGCGCGACGACCGTCGGGTGCACCGAGCTGCCGGCGAGCGACGCGGTGGCGGCGTCGTGCGGGTAGAGCAGCGGGTCGATGTACTCGAGCTTGGTAAAGCACGGGCCGCCGTTCTGGCGCAGGATCGGCACGGCGCGCTCGTTGTCGCCTTCGTTGACCTCGGGCACGAGATTCTGGCGATCGAGCACCGCGACGACGTAGTGCACGCCGTCCTCGAGGTGCCACGGCGCGTTGGCGACGAGCTGGCCGTTGTGCTGCAGGCCGGCGGCGAGGCCGCTGACCGTGGCGCGGCCGAGGTAGACGTCGTTCGTCGACCAGGTCGGCGTGCGCGACAGGAAGAACTCGACGTCGAACGTCGCGGTCGCGGGGCCGTCGTTGACGACGATGTAGTCGAAGGTCATCGCGGCGCCCGGCAGCACCCAGACGTTGCCCGCGTTCGTCATCGACGGGATCCGGAGCTGCGCCGAGGTCGGGTCGGACAGGCTCATGTTCCAGGTGTGCTCGTGGACCATGACCGACGCCGGGTCGAGCCGCACGATCGTGGTGTTGTCCTCGACGCTGCACTTCACGGTGTGGGCGCCGAGCGTCATGCCGGTGGTGTCGAGCGAGTAGCTGGTCGTCGTCGCGTTGTTGACGACCTGGCCGTCGAGCCGCCAGGTGACGACCGGGTTGTTCACGACCGGCACGAAGTGCTGGAACGAGAAGTTCTGGATCGTGCCGCGCCCGACGGTGAACGTCGTTGCCGTCGGCGCCGTCTGGCTGATCGCGTTGCAGATCGAGTTGGTGACCTTGGCGATGTTCTCCTGACACACGGCGCAGAGCGTGACGCCGAGCGTGCGCATCAGGCAGTCGTTGCGCGGGCGATAGAGCCCGAACTGGTAGTAGCCGGCGCCCTGGAAGGCCGAGGAGCTGATGCCGCCCGTGCCCCACCAGTGCGACCACTTCTGGCCCTGCGGCGACTTCGTGATGTTGACCTGGCCGGGCTCGTTGCCGGTGTAGGTCTGGTTCGGGTAGTCGTACTCGTCGGCGAGCTGGCCGAGACTGTGGCCGAGCTCGTGGGTCTGCACCTCGGTCATCGCGCTGCCGGTGTAGCTGACCGCGAACGTGCCGGCGCAGCCGCCGTAGCGCGTGTCGTTGACCATCACCAGGATGCGGCCCTCGGTCGCCGGTGCGAGCGCGGCGTCGGCGAGCGCCTGCGAGGTGTTGCCGATGTAGAGGCAGCGCGGCGTGCCGCCGGTGTTGTACGACGCGTTGTAGACCGTGTTCTTCCAGATCGGCGGGTTGGCGTCGGGATGGTCGGCGCCGCTGTCGACGCTGGCGCGGAACACGGTGTGCACGTTGAAATAGCCGGCGAAGGTCGAGTACGGCTGATGCGCGAACAGCGCGGCCAGGAACGTGCTGACGTCGCTGTTGAACTTGGTCTGCTCGAACGCCTGGTAGCCGTCGCCGAGGATGACGATGTCGTAGCGCGTCGCGGTCGAGCCGTTGTTGAGCACGGTGGTGACGACCTGCGCCGGCAGCAGCGCGGCGGCCGCGGCGATCGCGAGGGCCGAGCGGATCATCGACCACCTCCGGCGAGCTGGTCGACGCGTGCGGCCGTGACCGTGCCGACGACGTCGTCGCCGCGCAGGAACACGTAGCTCGCGGCGCCCGCCACGCAGGGCGCGTTCGCGATCATCGCGACCGCGGCATCGCGCACGATGCAGCCCTCGACCCGGATCGGGCCGCCCTTGCGGCGCGGGTCGAGGTCGAACTTCGACATGTCGAGCGGCACGCGCTGCAGCTCGGCGCCGCTCCGGTCCCGGATCGAGAGTACCCAGTCGCTGGTCAGGCCCTTCTGGATCCCGGCCCAGGGATCGGCCTTGTGGCTGGCGTGGGTGATGTCGAGCCGGTCGCGGTCGCCCTCGACCACGAGCACGAAGTGGCCGTTCACCGGCGGCTGCATCGGCGGGGTCGCCGCCGGGTCCGAACCGCCGTCGCCACCGGCGGTCGAGAGGAAGAGGCCGAGGCCCGCGCACAGCGCGGCGGCACCGAACAGATGGAATGCTTGCATGAGAACGTGGGAGGGGCCACGGAAGTATAGCGGTGGAAAGGCGCTCGGACTCCCGCCAGCATGGGCGCGAATGTCGGTCGAGTTCCGCGGACGCGTCTTCCTCGCTCCCCTGACGAAGGGCGGCAACCTGCCGTTCCGTCGATTGTGCGTCGCCCATGGCTGCGATGCGACGATGGGGGAGATGGCCTACGCGCGCCAGATCGTGCGCAAGAGCCGCAGCGAACGCGCGCTGCTGCGGCGCCACGCCGACGAGACCTGCTTCGGCGTCCAGCTCGCTGCGCAGAAGCCCGACGAGGCCGTTGCCGCCGGCCGCATCGCGGTCGAGTACGGCGCGCAGTGGATCGACATCAACTGCGGCTGCCCGATCCACGACGTCGTGCGGCGCGGCATGGGCGCGGTGCTGATGCAGAAGCCGAACGCGCTCGGCCGGCTGGTCGAGGCGATGGCGCGCGAGCTGCCGGTGCCGGTGACCGTCAAGCTGCGGCTCGGTTGGTCGGAGAGCACGCAGAACGTCAGCGAGGTCGCGCGCATCGCCGAGGAGTCCGGCGCCGCCGCGATCGCGGTGCACGGCCGGACGCGCGAGCAGCGTTACTCCCGCAGCGCCGACTGGCAGGCGGTCGCGCAGGTCGCGAGCGAGCGCAGCGTGCCGGTGATCGGCAACGGCGATCTGCTGACGTACTACGAGACCGAGCGGCTGTGGCAGCAGAGCGGCGTCGCGTCGGTGATGCTCGGCCGCGGCGCGCTGATCAAGCCGTGGCTGTTCCGCGAGATCGCCGAGCGCCGTTCGATCGAGCCGACCGCCGAGGAACGGCTCGCGATCTACGTCGAGTTCGTGCGCTACCTCAAGGAGCACTTCCGCGACGACGACAAGGGCCGGGAGCGCGCGCTACGTTTCCTGCCGTGGCACCTCGGCTTCTTCTGCCGCTACCGGCCGTTCCCGCGCGAGCGCTTCGAGGCACAGTCGATCGAGCACCCGCTGCTGCAGACGCGTCGCGACGACGATGCGGACGACGGCGAGCTGTCGGTGCTCGAGCGGCTGCTGCGCGATCCGCGTGAGGCGGTGCACGCGCGGCTGGCGGAGGTGTTGTGGGGGGCTGGCGATGTCGAGGCCGCGATCGCGGCGGCGCTCGTGCTCGCGGCAGAGATGCCGCCGGAGAGTGGTGAGGCGGCGGAGATCGCGACGGCGCACGGGTGAGGCGTCCACGGGATCGTGGCGGGTCGTTAGACTCAGCGCGTGCCCGCTCGCCCGATGCTCCTTCTCGTTCTGTCATGCCCGGCGGTGGTTGCCCAGGCCGGTCCTGCGTGGATCTGGCGCAGTGCGGCGCAGGCTCCCGGCGTCGCGGGCAGCTCGTTGCCGCTCCGATGCGCGCTGGCCCGCGACCTTCATCGGGACCAGGTGGTACTGTTCGGCGGTCGTCGAAGCGTTCTGCTCGACGGCACCTGGGAGTGGACGGGTACGGCGTGGCACAGGCGCGAGCTGGCGCTGTCGCCGCCGGCCCGCAACGCCGCGGCATTCGCCTACGATCCCCAGAACCGGTGTCTGCTCCTGT
>JAGQRB010000601.1 GCA_020425925.1 Planctomycetota bacterium | reverse complement strand
TCCGGATGTCGAATCCCCGTGGTCAGACGAGGTCCCCGACGCTGGCGCCGCGGCGCGCCGGTCCGGGACCGTTCGCCCTGCTGCGCCGCGCCGTCGAACGACTGCTCGGACTGACCGAGCTCGTGCGCGTCCGCCGCCGCATCGCCGAGCGCATCGGAGCCGGCGCCGGTCTCGGCACCTTCCTGCGCGAGACCTTCGCCGAGCTCGGCATCCGCGCCGAGGTGCCGGCGGCCGATCTCGAACGGGTGCCGCGCGCCGGCCCGCTGCTGGTCGTCGCCAACCATCCGCACGGCCTGCTCGACGGCCTGCTGCTGGCCAACCGCCTGCAGCCGCTGCGCGCCGACCTTCGCATCCTCGGCAACCGATGGCTGGCGCGCTTCCCGGAGCTCCGGGACAGCGTGATCCCGGTGGATCCGATCGATCCGGCGGCCGGGCCGACCAACGTCGCCGGCATGCGGACCGCGCTGCGGCACCTGCAGGGCGGCGGCTGCCTGCTGGTGTTCCCGGCCGGCAAGGTCGCGGCCAGGAGCTGGCGACAGCGCGGGATCCACGACGACGCCTGGTCGCCGACGATCGCGCGGCTGCAGCAGCGCAGCGGTGCCACCGTGCTGCCGATCCACATCGCCGGCAGCAACAGCCGCCTGTTCCAGCTCGCCGGCCTGATCCACCGTCGACTGCGCACCTGGCTGCTGGTGCGCGAGACCCTCAACAAGCGCGGCAGCGTGCTGCACGCGCGGATCGGCAACCCGATCGCGCCGGCCGGGCTGACGCGCTTCCCGGAAGGCGCCGAGCTGGTCGCCTACCTGCGACTCCGCACCGAGATCCTGGCGCGACGCCAGAGCCCCGGCGCCGATCGGCCGGCGCGCCGGCGGCCCTCGCTGCTGGCGGCGGTCGCACCTTCACTCGGCCGCGGCAAGCTGGCGCGCGACGTCGGCGGACTGCTGCCGTCGCAGCGGCTCGCGACGCTCGGCCCGCTCGAGGCCTGGTATGCCTACGCGCCGCAGATCCCGCACGTGCTGCGCGAGATCGGTCGGCTGCGCGAGCTGACCTTCCGCGCCGTCGGCGAAGGCACCGGCCGCCCGATCGACCTCGACGAGTTCGACTCGCACTACGTCCACCTGTTCCTCTGGAACCCGCGCGAGCGCGAGGTCGTCGGCGCCTACCGCATCGGCCACGTCGAGCACATCCTCGTCGCCGGCAGCCGTGCCGGGCTCTACACCCACACGCTCTACGACTACGACGAGCGTTTCCTCGCGCACGTCACGCCCGGGCTCGAGCTCGGGCGCTCGTTCGTCGTCGCGGCCTGGCAGCGTCAGTTCCAGCCACTGCTGCTGCTGTGGCGCGGCATCGCGAGCTACGTCGCGCGGCAGCCGGACAATTGCGTGTTGTTCGGCGCCGTCAGCATCAGCGATCGCCATCACGACGTCAGCAAGCACCTGATGCTCGATCACCTGAGCCGCTACATGCACCCCGAGCTCAGCATGCTGGTCCAGCCCCGGCAGCCCGTGCCGGTGAAGGACCCGCACCTGCTGCCGCTCTGCTGGACCGACGCGATGGTCGCCGATCTCGGCACGGTCAGCGCGATGGTCGCCGAGATCGAGGCCGAGGCGCGCGGCGTGCCCGTGCTGCTGCGCGAGTACCTCAAGCTCGGCGGCCAGCTCGTCGGGCTCAACGTCGATCCGAACTTCGGCAGCTCGATCACCGCGCTGGTGGTGCTCGATCTGCGGCGCACCGACCCGCGCCTGCTCGGACGCTACATGGG
>JAGQRB010000600.1 GCA_020425925.1 Planctomycetota bacterium | reverse complement strand
GACCCCCGACCCCCGACGATGGCCAAGATCCCCGACAAGCAAGGCGTCTTCTTCGAACTCGACGGCGTGCTCGTGGAGCGCGCGAAGTTGCGCGACGACGACACGGTGCCGTTCCTCGACCGCGCCGTCGAGGCGCTCGGCCGCATCGACACCCGCCAGTTCCGACTGTTCGTCGCGACCAGCCGTCACGACATCGCGTTCGGTCAACTCAAGGAGCGCGAGTTCACGAAGTTCTGCGAGGCATTCCTGGCGCGGATGCAGGACGAGCGCATCCCGATCACGAAGATCTACAGCTGCCCGTACCACCCGAAGGGCCGCGGCCGCTTCAAGCGCGAGAGCGTGTTCCGCAAGCCCGGCCCCGGCATCTTCAAGATGGCGCAGCAGGAGTTCGACCTCAATCTGCGGCGCTGCTGGATGATCGGCCACACCACCACCGACGTGCTCGCGGCCCAACGCGCCGAGCTCGGCACGATCCTGGTGCGCACCGGCCAGGGCGGTCAGGACGGCGACTTCTACGTCGAGCCACACTTCGTCGAAGACGACTTCTGGCACGCGGTGCTGCGGCTGAACCAGTTCGAGTACTCGCTGAAGGTGTAGCCGGAGCCGGCAACGCGGCGTGACGAACCGGCGAGCGTTCGTCCTGACCGACGTGCCATGACCAACAACCCCTTCGCCGCGAAGCGCGGCTCTCTCGCCACTCCGACGCCGTGGCGGCGCGTCCTGCTGACCGCTGCCCTGCTCACGCCCGCCCTGATCGGCCAGCGCTGGACCTGGCGCCTGCCGACGCCCGGTCCCGTCCAAGGCCCCTTCCACGGCCCCCTCGACCTGCTGGGGTGCACCGCCGAAACGGTCGGGAGCGCGATCACCGTGCTCGCACCGAACACGCAGGAGACCTGGTCGTGGAACGGCTACCGCTGGACCCTGCTGTCGTCGACGATCACCCCGGCCCTGGCGAACGCCGCCGGCGCCGTCGACCGCTCGGTCTTCTCGCAGCAGTTCCAGATCTACGGCGGTCGCGATGCCGCCAACGCCGTCTCGGACGAGCACTGGGTCTTCCTGCCGGCGACCGGCTGGGTCCGACAAGGCCTCATCACGCCAGGGGCGCGCGAGGGCCACGACATGGCCGGCATCGCGCCGTTCGCCGGGCAGACCACCGGCGGCCTGCTCGTGTTCGGCGGCAGTGATCCGAACGGCACGCTGCTCGGCGACACCTGGAACTGGAACGGCGGCAACGGCCAGTGGCAGCTGCTCAATCCGACGGCGAGGCCCTCGGCGCGCACCGGTCTGGCCATGGCCGGGCTGCCGGGCGGCGACGCGGTGCTGTTCGGCGGGCGCGACGTGAGCGGCGAGCGCAACGACCTCTGGGTGTTCCGCGCCGCGCTGCAATCGTGGGTGCTGCTGCCTGCGGTCGGCACCGCGCCGGCACCGCGCCGCGACCATGCGTTGACCGCGATCGACAACAACACGGTTGCGCTCGTCGGCGGCATCGGCAACGGCGGCGGCGGTCTGACCGATCACTGGCAGTACGACCTGACGACGAACGTCTGGACCCAGGTCTCGAACTCGATCGACAACTTCACGCAGCACGACATCGCCTGGCTGCCGTCGCGCCAACAGCTCGAGGCGTTCGGAGTCCTGGGACGGTTCGTCGAGTCGTACGAGGCCGCCCCCGCGGTGGGGCAACCCGGACCGGGTCGGATCGGCCGCGAGGGCCTCGGCTGCAGCAGCAGCCTGCCGGCGCTCTACACCGACGACGTGCCGAGGATCGGCCACAGCTACACGCTCGAACTCCACGCGAACGCGACCGGGGTGACCGTGCTGACCCTGTCCGGCAGCATGGCGGCCGACTACGCGCCGTGCACCTTGCACACCGGAACCGAGAACGTGCAGCAGGTGCCCGTCAACCCCAACGGGGTCGCCACGGTCGCGATGTCGGTGCCGAACGACCCGAGCCTCCGCGGCGTCGACTTCTTCCAACAGGCGATGACCTGGGACGGGACGGCGCTGTCGTATTCACACTCGCTGCGGATCACGATCGGGACCTTCTGATCGCTGACCGACCGCAGCCGGCCGCGAGGTCGCCCGGCCGCTACGCCTCGCGCAGCTCGTCGAGCCCGAGCTGCTCGAGCTCGAGCGCGAGCGCGGCGCGCGCGCGCAGCAGCAGCATGCGGCAGGCGCCCTCGGAACGGCCGAGGCGCGCCGCGACCTCGCGGTGCGGCAGCTCGTCGAGCAGCGCGAGGCGGATGATGTCGGCGTGGGCCGGTTCGAGCCGCGCCAGCGCGCGATGCACCTGCTGCCGCTTCTCCGAACAGGCGACCTCGGCGCTCGGCGTCGGCGGCGGCTCGTTGAGGATGCGGGCGAGGGCGTTGCGTTCCGAAGTCCGCGGCTGCACGCGCTTCTTGGCGTCGAAGAACCGCCGCTGCCGCAGGATGCCGTTCTCGATGATGCGCGTGACCCAGCTCACGAAATCGTCGCGGGTGTTGCCGGCGAAGCCGGGCAGCGCGTCGAGCATCTCGACGTAGGCGTTCTGCAGCACGTCGGAGTTGCGCAACCGGGTGCGCAGGTCGGCGCCGAGCCGCAGCTCGACGTAGGCCCGCAGGCGGGACTCGGTCGCCAGCAGCACGGCCTCGAGCGCGGCGGCATCGCCGGCGCGCGCGGCCGCGAGCATCGGCTCGAACTCGGGGTCAGCGTCGGCAGCGGGCATGGCGATCGCGAGAAATATAGACGAAGATCGCGCGCCTCGCGTGACGGCGGCACCCCGTTTCGTTCTGTCGCGACCGAACATCGTCCCCACTCCCGCCGAAACGAACTCGCAATGCGCATCCTGCTCTCCAGTGTCCTCCTCCTCGCGACCGCCACCGGCCAGAGCTACGGGCTCGAGATCGCCGGTTTCGAAAACCCCGTGGGCACGCCGGAATGGGGCGACGAGATCGACAACGAAGCAGAGCACGCAGCGCTGCGCTACGACGCCCCCGCCGGCGCCTACACGCTGTTCGTCGCCCATACCACGATCGACGACTCGCCGGCCGGCCAGGCCGCCGCGCCCGGCATGTTCGAGGCCTATCCGTTCCTGCAGGGCCGCAGCCCGAGCTGGACCAACACCCATGCCGCGTTCGGTCCCGGCGGCAGCGACTACGTCTGGCAGGGTCCCAACACCGAACTGCACGTCCCACCCGAACGCGTTGCAGCCCACCTCGCCGCGTTCGCGGCCGCGCCGGCCGCCCAACGCGGCGAGTTCGGCACCTGGAACGCCACGGCCGGTCTGCGGGTGCACTCCGCGCCGCTCTGGCCGGCCGGGCTCCCGACGCCCGATGAGCGCTACAGCTGGTCGGGAAGCTGGCTCGACGGCTGGTGGCAGACGCCGAACATCGCCCGCGCCGTGTTCGACCCCAGGTCCGTCGGCCGGCGGTCACTGACGGCCGCGGCCGAGATCGCGACCGCCATCGGCGACGGCAACGGCATCGACGACCTCTTCTTCTACGTCGAGCGCGAGTACGGCTTCATCCTCAACGTGCAGCCGATCCACGTCTGGCCTGACAACCCCGGCAAACCGAAGATCGCGATCGGTCAGGCGATCCACATCCGGCTGCGCAGCCTGAACTCCGAGGAACCGGTCTGGCAGATCCTCGGCGCCTGCCGCGCGGTGCCCGACATCTGGGTCCCGGGTCGCTTCTTCCACCTCGTCGGGCGCGACGAATGGCTGCTGGTGCACGTCGACTACCCCGTCACGCCGGAGAACCACAAGGACCTCGTCGCGATGGTGCCGACCGCGTCCGGCTGGGTCAGCGTGCCGCAGGCGGAGACCCCCGAGGGCATCGCGCCGATGGTCGCGCGCTTCCACTACCCCGCCGACGGTATCGGCGGGTTGATCTGGGTGTTCTCGCTCAGCAAGAACGACGTGATCCATCCGCTCTACGAGTACGACAACACCGGCGCGATGCTGGTGTTCCCGTTCACGCTCGATTCGTGACGGCCGCCAGGGCGACGAGCCGGCGATGATCGACACCCGCGTGCGTGCGCTGCTCGAGGCCTGCTACGAGGCGATCGCGGCCGGCGACGAACCCGATCTCGAGCGTCTCTGCGCCGACGCGCCGGAGCTGCGCGGCACGGTCGAGCGCCTGCTGCAGCGTGAACGCGAGTTCGTCGCCGAGTCGCGCCGCCCGCCGGAACCTGCCGGCGATGGGCCTGGGCTGCCGCAGCGGATCGCCGAGTTCACGATCCTCGACGCGCTCGGCAGCGGCGGCATGAGCCGGGTCTACCGCGCCCGGCAGGAGCCGTTCGGCCGCGAGGTCGCGCTCAAGGTGCTGCGCGACGAGTTCGTCGCCAGCGGCACCGGCCGGTTGCGCTTCCAGCGCGAGGCGACGATCACCGCCGCACTCGACCATCCGCACATCGTGCCGGTCTACGCCGCGGGCGAAGCCGACGGCCACGTCTACCTGGCGATGAAGCTGCTGCGCGGGCAATCGCTCGAGCGACAACCGTTGCCGCTGCCACCCGCAGACGTCGCCCGCATCGGCGAGCAGATCGCGAGCGCGCTGGCAGCAGCGCACGAGATCGGCGTCGTGCACCGCGACGTCAAGCCGGCCAACATCGTGCTCGAGAACGACAGCGCCGTCGTCGTCGACTTCGGATTGTCCTCGTTCGCACACGGTGCCGGTACGGTGACCCGGCCCGACTCCACCCCGGGCACGCTGATCTACCTCGCGCCCGAGCTGGTCGCGCGTCGCAGCCGCGGGCTCGACCCGCGCGTCGACGTCTACGGGCTCGGCGCGACGCTCTACGAAGCGCTCGCGGGCCACCCGCCGATCCCGGACGGTAGCCCGATCCGCGTGCTGCACGCGATCCTGCACCAGGAACCGGCGCCGCTACACCTGCGCGGTCGACTGCGCGACCTCGAGACCATCGTGCTGCGCGCGCTCGACAAGTCACCGCAGCGCCGCTTCCAGACCGCCGGCGAGATGGCCGAGGAGCTCGCGCGCCACCGCGCCGGGCTGCCGATCCGCTCGCGCCCGATCGCCTGGCACCAGCGCGTCTGGCGGCTCTGCCGGCGCCACCCGACCACCGCCCTGCTGTCGTCGGTCGCGGCGGCGCTGCTGCTCACCGTGGCGCTGCTGCTCTGGCTCGGCGCCCGCGAACGCGAACGCCGGTTCCAGCGTTCCCTAAGCGGGCTCGCGACCGCGATCGCCGAAGGCGATCTCGCGCGCGCGACGCGTGACCTGACCGCGGCGGGCGCCGCGTGCGGCGCGCGACCGGAGCTCGAGGCGCTCGCCGGTGAACTCGCCGACGAACGCCGGTTGCAGGTGCTCATCGCGCTGCTCCAGGGTCCGACCGCCCACAAGGACCGCCGCGCACTCGCGCGTCTCGGCGGCGAACTCGGCGCTACCGCCGCCGCGAGATCACCGCGGGCCGACGCGGCGCTCGCGATCGCCTCGCGCCTGGTCGTCGACGATCCGGTCTCGCATCGGCCGCTCGCCAGGGCAACGCAGCTGGCACTGCCGCGCACCACCGCGGCGATGCAGGCCTGGAGCCGCGGCGCAGACGTCGCGGTCGCGCTCGCCGCGCTGCCGACGACAGCTGCGACGGCGGTCGACCACCTGTTCGCGGCCCTGGTGCTGCGCATCGCGCACCGCGGTCCGGCACACGTCGAAGCCGAGCTGCGCCGCGCCGAGCTGCGCGGCCCGACGGCCGACGCGGTGCGCTACTCGCTCGCGGTCGCACTCGAGGCCCAGCAAGCCCACCGCGGCGCGCT
>JAGQRB010000599.1 GCA_020425925.1 Planctomycetota bacterium | reverse complement strand
TCGCGTTCTTTTACGCGGCGAGCGTGCTCTGGCCCTTGCGCCGTGGCCGCGCCGACGTCGGCCACTAGCTCGCGGCACTCGTGCTGTTGGTCGGCGGCTTGCTGTGGCTGCTCTACGGCGTGGCGACCATCGGCGCGTGGGTGATCCACCCCGCGACCGACTCGTTCTGGAACGTCGTGCTGAAGTTCAACTCGTTCTGGGATCTCTGTCTGCAGGTCGTCCTCGGGATCGGCCTGGTCACGATCATGCTCGACGGTTCGCACCAGCGGATGATCCGGGCGCTGCGCGAACGCGACGCGTTGCGCGAGCGTGTTCAGCAGGATCGCAAGCTGCGCGCGCTCAGCATGCTCGTCAGCGGCGTCGCGCACGAGATCAACAACCCGCTGACCGCGATCCTCGGCTTCGTCGACGGCCTGGCCGACAAGGATCCCGAGGAACGGCGCTACGCGACGCGCGTGGTGCGCGAGCAGGCACAACGCTGCCGGCACATCGTCAAACGACTGTCGGTGCTGAGCACGACGCGCGAGCCGCAGCGCAGTCCGGTCGACGTCGAGGAGTTCGTGCCGCGGGTCGTGCGCGGCCTCGAGCCGCAGTTCAAGGCCGCCGGCATCGAACTCGAGGTCGGCGGCACCTCGGCCGGCTGCATCATCCACGCCGAAGCGGCCGCGCTCGAGCAGGTGCTCACGGTGCTGCTGGTCAACGCGTTGCAGGCCACGCCACCTGGCGGACGGGTCGCGCTGGAGGTGCAACCCTCGGCCGACCGGGTCACGTTCGTCGTCGAAGACACCGGCCCCGGGATCGCGGCGGAGTTGCGCGAACGCGTGTTCGAGCCGTTCTTCACCACCAAGGATCGTGAGGGCACCGGACTCGGCCTCGCCGTCGCCCGGACGCTCGTCCGGGCCCACGGTGGCAGGATCACGGCCGAAGCCGGAGCGGTCGGGGCCCGTTTCGTGATCGTGCTGCCGTGCGGCGAGCCCGCCGTCGCCCCGGCCGAGACCGAGACAGAGGGCGACCCCGCCCGGCCGACGGTCGCGGGCGGCACCCGCATGCTGGTCGTCGACGACGAGCCGCTGGTGCGGGCGTCGATCCGGCGGCACGCGCGCGCTCTCGGCTGGCAGGTGACCGAGGCCGATTCGGGTGAGATCGCGCTGCAGCGGCTGCTCGAGCGGCACGAGCGTTTCGACGCCGTGGCCTGCGATCTGCGCATGCCCGGGCTGTCCGGCGCGGACGTCTACGACCGTATCGCGGCCGAGGCGCCGGAACTGCTCGGCCGCATGGTGTTCATCACCGGCGACCTCGCCTCGGACGAGGCGCGACGCTTCTCCGAACGCAGTCGCGCGCCGATCTTCACCAAGCCGTTCAGCTTCCCGGACCTGCTCGGCTGCCTGCGCGAACGGGCGCAGCACCCCCAGGTCGGGTGAGCGGTCGACGTCCGGTCGGAATCCGATAGACTGCGCGCGATCTCGACCCCAAGGACCGTCCGGAGAGCCATGGAACGACCCAATCCCTATGCCGAGCTCGCGGCGCCGCCCGCGGCATTCGCCGAAGCCAGCGAGCGCGCCGCCTTCCTGACACGCGTCTACGGCATCCTGTTCCTCGGCATCCTCGGCTTCGCCGCCACGCTCTGGGCGGCCGGAAACGTCGAGCCCGTCCGCAACCTGATGCTCGAGCTCTGGGGCGCGATCACGGGCAACAGGTTCGGCATGCTGCTCTACATCGGCCTGTTCCTCGCGGGCTCGTGGCTGGTGAACATGCTGGCCGAGAAGCGGCCGATCAACGTCGTCGCCTACGCCAGCTGGGTGTTCCTGCTCGGTCTGCTGGTGGCGCCGCTGACGCTCGCCGCCGGGCCCGCGCTGGTGACCCAGGCCAGCATCATCACGGCGGTTGTGTTCGGCGGCCTGACGCTGTTCGTGCTCTACACCGGCAAGGACTTCTCGTTCCTGCGCGGCGCGCTCTGGGTCGGCTTCGTCGCGATCCTGGTCGCCGCGGTCGCGGGCTTCCTGTTCGGGTTCACGCTCGGGCTCTGGCTCTCGGTCGCGATCGTCGCGCTGACCGCCGGCTACATCCTCTACTACACCAGCGAGATCTTGCATCGGCTGCCGACCACGATGGCGATGACCGGCGCGATCCTGCTGTTCACCGAGGTCGTGCTCTTGTTCAAGAACATCCTCGTCCTGCTGCTGCGCACGCGGGACTGAGCCGAACGGGCGACCGTTGCAGAACCCCGTCGCCTGGCCGGTCTGCGCGCTGCTGGCGGCACTCGTCGGCGGCGCCGTTCTGGCCTCCGCCTGGCTCTGTGACGACGCCCTGGTCACGCTGCGGCACGTCGAGAACCTGGTCGCCGGCGACGGATTCCGTTGGAACGTGCTCGACCGCGCGCAGACCGCCGCGCACCCGCTCTGGATCCTGCTGCTCGCGGCGGTGCATGCGCTGCGCGGCGGTGAGCTCTATTTCACGACGATCGGCGTCGGCGTCGCGCTGACGACGGTCGCGGTGTTCACGCTCACGCGGCGCGCCGGCAGCGTCGCGGCGGCGGTGGGGGTGGTCGGGGTGGCCGCGCTCGGATCGCGCGCATTCGTCGAGTTCGGCACCGGCGGGCTCGAGAACCCGCTGGTCTACGCGTTGCTCGCGCTCTACCTGCGCGACTGGATCGCGCTCGCGGGCAGCCGTCGCCTGCGGCGACTCGTGCTCACCGGTGCACTGCTCGGTCTCGCGCGTCAGGACGTCGGCCTGTTGATCCTGCCGAGCACGCTGGCGGCGATGGCGGGGCTCGGCATGCGCGCGATCCTGCGAGCGATCTGGCCCGGCGCAGCGATCGTCGGTGCCTGGTGTGCGTTCGCGCTGGTCTACTTCGGTACGATCGTGCCGACGCCGGCGTTCGGCAAGGTGGTCGCGGCCGACGTCGAGCGCACCGAGCTGATCGCGCAGGGCCTGCGCTACTTCGGCTACTCGCTGCTGCACGATCCGGTGACGATCGCCGTGATCGCGGCCGCGATCGTCGCCGGCTGCTTCCGCCCGGCCGTCGCCAAGTCCACGCTCGCGCTCGGCGTGCTGCTGCAGGTGCTCTACGTCGTCGCCGTCGGCGGCGACTTCATGGCCGGGCGCTTCTTCACCGCGGCGTTCGTCGTCGCCGTGTTCACGCTCGCGCGCGCGCTGCCCGGCCGCGCAGCGTGGCTCGCTGCCGCGCTACTGGCGATCGCCGCCGTGCTTCCCGGCCTGCCGCCCTGGGCCCGCGGCACGCCGACGCAGGCCGACTACCGTATCGACCACGGCATCGGCAACGAACGCGCCTACTACGCCGCGATGCTCGGACTCTGGAGTCCGACGCGGATCGTGCCGCGACACGGTCTGCACGGTGCGCTGTTCGCCGGACGCAGCCGGCCCGCGGTCGTGCTGATGACGACCGCGGGTGCGGGCCTCGTCGCCGGGCCGAACGTGCACGTCGTCGAGCCGTATCTCTGCGACCCGCTGCTGGCCCGGCTGCCGCTCGAAGATCCGCACGACTGGCGTATCGGGCACTTCAAGCGCCGCATCCCGGAGGGCTATCTCGAGACCCTCGCGACCGGCAGCAACCGGATCCGCGACGCGGCGCTCGCCGAGTACTGGGACGCGCTCGAAGTCGTGCTGCGGGCGCCGCTGTTCGCGGCCGAGCGGTGGCGTGTGCTCTGGCGGTTCTGGACCGGTGGCTACGATCCGCTGCTGGCGCGCTACATCGCGTCGGGCTACATGCCGCCGCCGCGGATCGAGCTATCGCTCGCAGAGCTCGCCGCGACCGCCGGCGCGTCCATCGGCACGCTGTGGTACGACGCCGACTGCGTCGTGGTGCGCGAAGGCGGTGTGCGGCTCCGGCGCGGCGACGTCGCTGCCGCGCGTCCGGTCGGCACGGTGCGGCTACTGATCGATGGCGGCGGCGCCGGCACGCTCACGTTCCGGCGCGGCGGCGAAGTGCTCGGCGAAGTCGAGCTCGCGGTGACCGCAGGCTTCCCCGGCGGCGCGCGCTGGTTTCCGTTCGCGGTGCCGGCCGCTGCCCGCGAGTTCGACGCGATCGACCTGACGCTGCGGTGCGCTGAGCCCGGCATCGAGCCGAAGCTCTACACGCTGCCGGTGTTGGCGTTGCTCGGCGTCGAGCTCAGCGAATAGGCGGCGCGTCACAGGCGAACCGGACGCCGAAGAACGCGGTGCGCTCGTCGACGCCGGCGGACAGACGCGTGCGCGGCGAGAACGGCCACAGCGAGTACCACGAGCCGCCGCGGATCACGCGCAGCGGGGCCTTCGTCGTCACGACCGGATCGATCGCCGGCGACTTGCGCTCCGGATCCGCGTACGCCGTCGGCTGCCAGCCGTCGGCGCACCACTCCCAGAGGTTGCCGAGCATGTCGTGCAGGCCGAACGCATTCGGTTCCTTGCCGGCGACCGGGTGGCTCTGCAGCTCCGAGTTGCGATGGAACCAGGCGAACCGCTGCATCGCGTCGGCCTGCTGCCAGGGCTCGGCAGCGCGCTCGAGACCACCGATGCAGGCGCGCTCCCACTCGGCCTCGGTCGGCAGCCGGTACGACAGGACCTGCGCCATCGCGCCCGCGTCGGCGAAGCTCACCGGCATCGGCAGGCGGTCGTCGCCCGGCGGCACCTCGACGTTCGGGTCGCCGCCGTACTCGTCGACGAAGCGGCGCCACACCGCCACCGTGAGTTCGGTCTCGGCGAGCAGGTAGTCGCGCGAGAGCCGCACGGTGTGCTGCGGACTCGAGTACTGATACGGGCTGACCGGCTCGCCCATCTCGAACTCGCCCGCCGGGATTCGGCGGAACACGATGCCGGTGCGCGGATCGCGCAGGCGCCGGCCGGGACGATCCGCATCGAGGTCCTCCCAGGTCGCCGGGTCGGCGTAGCGAGCCAGCCGCGCCGTCGCCTCGGCGGTCGCAGGCTTCGGCGCGAGCGTCGATCCGCCATCGCCGCACGCCGCGAGCACGAGGGTGGCAGCGAGCAGCGTCCGCTTCGGCATGGCGGCCGATCATGCCACTATCGGGTGGGCCGACAACAGGTATCATCCGCCGCCCCCGATGGCTCGCCGTTCGTTCACCACCCGCATCGCGCTCCTGCTCGCGACCACCGCGGTCGCGCTACTGCTCGCCGAGGGACTGTTCCGCGCTTTCGGCCCGCGGCTCGGCGGCTATGGTCCGCCGGTCTTCCTGACGCCGACCGGCCTGAAGGTGCCGATGGCCGAGATCGTGCACTTCCTGGGGACCGGCGGCTTCGACAGCGGCAGCAGCCGCAGCCATCCGTCGAACACGCTCAAGCCCTCGCTGCACGTGCGCGAGCAGTACGACCATCCACGGTGGGCCTACTTCGACGCCGACGGCTGCATCGACGTGCACCACAACTCGCTCGGGTTCCGCGACGAGGAGTTCCCGATCGCGAAGCCCGCGGGCGAGTTCCGCGTGCTCGCGATCGGCGATTCGTTCACCTGGGGCAATGGCGTCCGCGCCGAGGACGCGTGGCCCGCGGTGCTCGAGGACGAGCTGCGCGCGCGCGGCGGCGCGACGGCGAGTGCCCAGGTCGTCAACTGCGGTTTCGCCGGCGGCTACGATGCGACCGGCTACGCGCCGTGGCTGCGCAGCGACGGCCTGCTGCTCGATCCCGATCTCGTCGTCGTCGGCTTCTGCCTCAACGACATGGAGGGCCGGACGAACGACGTTCCGATGCTGAGCTACGCGGCGCCGGAGCCCGCCGACGGGCTGGCATGGTGCCGGATCCTCCAGTACGCGATGTGGACCAAGGCGTGCCGGGCGGCGCGGCGCGACGCGAAGGATTTCGCCGCGGTCGTGCGGCAGCATCCGAAGCGCTGGAACGCGACCCAGGCCGCGCTGCGCGACATGAAGGCCGCCTGCGCCGAGAAGGGCGTCGGGTTCGCCGTCGCGATCTTCCCGATGCTGAGCCAGCTCGACGTCGAACCCTGGCCATACGCGGGGCTGGTCACGATGGTGCGCGACTTCTGCCGCGAGGCCGGGATCCGTTGCGTCGACACCAGCCCGGAGTTCGTCGGTCGCACGGACGAGCTCGACCTCTGGGCGCACGTCACCGACCAGCATCCGAACGACGTCGGGCAGCGCATGCTCGCCGAGCAGGTGTTCCGGTTCCTCGTCGGCGAGGGCCTGCTGCCGAAGTGACTCAGCCGCGCGGCCGATCCTCGAACAGGTAGATGCCGCCGCGCACGCCGGCGCTGTTGTCGACGATCGTGACGTCTCCGGGCAGCTCGCATTCGAGCCGTCGGGCGTTGCCGCCGCCGACGAACAGTCGATCGAAGTGGGTCAGCTCGCGCATGTTGTCGATCGCTCGCAGCACGCGGTGTTGCCACTTCTTGTCGCCGATGCGCTTCCTGGTCTCCTCGCCGAGCTGTTCGTCGTAGGTCTCGCCCTTGCGGAAGCGGTGGTGCGAGAGCTCGAGGTGCGGGCACAGGCGGCCGTTGTCGTAGAGCCCGGAGCCGAACCCGGTGCCGAGCGTGATGACCATCTCGACGCCGCGCCCGTCGATCACCGCGAGACCCTGCACGTCGGCGTCGTTCGCGACGCGCACCGGTCGGCCGAGTGCGTCCTCGAGCTCGGCCGCGAGCGGATAGCCCGACCAGCCGTCGTGACCGAGGTTCGGTGCGGTCAGCACGATGCCGTTGCGCACCATGCCGGGGAAACCGGTCGCGACGCGGTCGTAGGCCGGCAGCTCGCGCACCATGCCGACGAGCGCGGCGACCACTTCGGCCGGCGGTGCGCCGACCGGCGTGTCGACGCGCACGCGCTCGGTGGTCATCTCCCCGTCCGAGTCGAGGACCGCAGCCTTGAGGCCGGAGCCACCGATGTCGATCGCGAGAGTCCGGAGCACTGCAGGAACGGAATAGCACGCCGCGAGCGTAGGAGCACCCATCGTCTGCGTGTTATCGCCCGCGCCGTGGCTCATCCCCCGGTCGTCGGTCCCGGCGTGAGACGCGCGAGATCCTCGGCGAGCACGATGCGCCCTTGGTAGCGTCGGGCTGCCATGCCGGCGAGGTCGCGGCCGTCACAGACCGGGTAGAAATGGGTGAGCACGAGCGTCTTCGCCGCGGCGCGGCGGGCGTGGTCGGCAGCGAGCCCCGGGGTCAGGTGACCGTCGATCTTGGCGTCGTCGGGCGCCGAGCAGTCGCAGACGAAGAGATCCGCGTCGCGCGCGAGCTCGACCAGCGCGTCGCATTCGTCGGTGTCGCCCGAGAACGCTGCGACCCCGGCCGGTGTCGCGATCCGGTAGCCGAGACTCTGGGCGGTGTGGCGGATCGGAATCGCTGTCACGGCGAGTTCGCCGACCGTGAACCCGCCCGGCGCCAATTCACAGAGTTCGAGCTCGTAGCCGCGCGGTTCGAGCCAGGGCCAGATCTGCCGCAGGGTCTGCACCAGTCGCACGAGGCCAGGGGCGCCGTAGATCCGCAGCGGCGGCCGACCGGCGAACTGCGGTGCGTGCAGCGCGAACAGCAGCGCGGCGAGGTCGGCGCAGTGGTCGGTGTGGTAGTGCGTCAACAGCACGGCGTCGAGGGTCGCGATGTCGCCGCCGGCCTGCGCGAACCGGCGCAGCGTTCCGGGGCCGCAGTCGACCAGTGCCGAGGTCTTGCCGGCGGTGACCCAGTAGCCGGCGGGGAACCGATCGGGCACGGGCATGGCGGTGCCCGAGCCGAGCACCGTCACGAGCACGGCGAGCTCCCGGCGGCGTGGTTGCCGATCCAGCGCGCGACCGCGAGCGCGTTCGCGAGCCGCACCGCGGCGCGGCCGCGGCAATCGACCTTGGGCGCGACGAGGTTGCGGGTGCGGACGACCGCTTCGAGCCGGCGCGAGCCGTCGTTCTGCAGGTTGCAGTAGCTCGTCTTCAGCACGCTGCGCCCGGCTTCCTGCGGCAGCAGCGGTGCGCTCCAGTCGAGCGAGCTCCGCGTCCAGGCCCCGAACGGCCCCGGCCCGGCCAGCTCGGCGAACTGCTCGCGCGCCTCGGCGAGCGACACGCCGGCTTCGAGGTCGCTGCGCTCGAGGCCCATGTGGTGCAGGTGCGCGTCGGTGGGTGGTCGCGCCGACGGCCGGATCAGGAGCTCGAACGCACGGCTGCCGTCGATCCGGGCGCCGACGACCTGGACCAGTTCACGCGTCGCGTCGTCGTCGCCGCCCGGCAGCGACGACTCGGCGTAGAGCACGACGAAGTCGGGATCGCCGATCAGCGGCGAGACCCGCCGCGGCTCGCGCTGTCGCGGCCGCTTGCGGCGCAGCTCGCGCGCGCCGGTCGCGATGTGGTCGATCTGGCGGTCGATCATGCCGTCGAATGCCGCCAGCAGAGCGTCGAGGCGAGCGGCCGAGGCTTCGGGCTCGAGCGCGCGCAGCGCACAGATCGTCGCCTCGAGCGTCGACAGGTACTCGGGCCGCGGCTCCTTGCGGATGCGGTAGCGCGACGGCTGCTGCGGCGTGATGCGGACGTGGCGCAGGCGCCCGAGCCACGGGTTCTCGCGGTAGAGGCTGCGGGCGTGTGACCAGGTACCGTCGAGCACGACCAGCGTCGACGGCGGCGCTTCGCCCGGGGCGTTCGCGAGCGCCTCGAGTTCGATCGCGTCGGGGTGCGGATAGAGCAGCACGGCGTCGTCGGGCAGCTCGAGCGGGCAGTGCAGGCTGCGGTCTACGCCCGGGCAGACGGTGTGGACCCGCGCGTTCGGCATGCCGAGGCGGATCAGCTTGGCGGTGCCGAACGGGTGCAGTCGCTCGTGCGGGTGC
>JAGQRB010000598.1 GCA_020425925.1 Planctomycetota bacterium | reverse complement strand
CGTAGACGTTCGCCGGTTTCAGGATCCGGTCGCGACCGGTGTTCTCGAGCGTGCGATCGACGTGCGCGAACGCGCCCGGCATCGTGGTGTAGAAGCCGTCGTAGATGTTCTCGTTCGGCGCACCGGCGAATACCTGGAACTGCGCGCCGAGCCGCAGCCCCCACGGCGACACGAAGCCGACCGAATCGAACAGCTCGTCCCAGCGGAACAGGTCGCCGTTGAGGTTGACGCAGCCCGCGGCCGCCGCCGCCGCGACCGCGCGCTCGTCGGGGTTGGCCGCCCCCGACCACAGCATCACGCGGCACCGCTTGCCCGGCGGCACCAGCCACCGATTGACGAACGCGATCGAGTCGCGCACCTCGGCGACCATGTCGTGCTCGTAGCCCGCGAGCGCCGGGAACCAGACCACCGAGCGCGGCAGGCTGCGCGGCGACAGCTGACGGCGCCAGTCGAGCGGATGCAGCACGGTGTGGCTCGCGGCCTCGACCCACGACCGCGACAGGATGTCGCGCGCGAGCTCCATGCGGCCGGTCGGCGCCGGCGGGTCGTAGCGGTCGGTCAGGCTCGCGACGATGACCGAGACCGTCATCGGCACCCGCCAGCGGTCGACGATGCGATCGCGGAAGACCTCGGCGCAGATCCGCCGTTCACCGCCGGCGTTCGGCACCGTCGAGACGCTCTCGAAGCCATCGCCATCGACGTGCAACACGAAGACGCGGCGACCGAACCGCACCGACGGATCCGGCGCCGGCACGTCGGCGAGATCGAGCGCCGCGGTCAGGAACGCGAACGGATCGACGTAGAACCTCCGGTCGCCGGCCGCGCCGCCGATACGCACGAACCAAGGCTGCAGCGCGAGCCCGCCCCACGGCCCGGTCACCACCGGCGTGCGCGCGCGCCGCGGCCGCGAGCTGTCGCGCGTCCGCAGCCAGACGTCGTTGCCGTCACCGAGCGACCACGGTCCGAAGTGCAACCGCTCGTAGACCGGCTCCGACTCGAACGGCACCGCATCGCGGCGCACGTAGTCGACGTCGATGCGCAGCGGATCGGTCAACACCGCATCGTCGTAGCCGAGACCGAAGCGACCGAGATGTGCGCGCAGCCGTTCGCCGCGATCGTCGCGCGACAGCGGTGCGAGGCTGCCGAAGTGCAGCATGCGCACGCGCCGGGACTGCCGTTCGAGCCACGGCCACACCCACGCCGGCAGCGACCCTCCCGTCTCCAGCCAGGTGCCGACTCCTCGCACGCGCCGTGGATCGACATCCGGCGGCGCCTCGGCGCGGTCGATGCCGATGCGCACGAGCCTCAGCCCCAGGTAGTTGAGCGGCATCTGCAGCACCTCGCGTGCCGCGTCCTGCACCGGGTCCTCGAGGTTGTCGATGACCGAGTCGACGAGCACGACGACCTCGCGTGCGATCGGTCGCGCCGCGGTCTCGCCGGCCGGTGCGGCTTGGGCCGGCGCAACCGCCGTGCCGATAGCCAACGCGGCGACCGACAGGAGCTTCTGGAGATGGCAGAGGGAGAGCACCGGAGAACGTTTGCGGCCCGCGACGGAGGTCTTTCATCGACCCGCGCAAGACGCCGGCTTGACGCCGGATACGCCGGTCGCGCCGGCCTCGCCGCGACGCTCGCGGGGCTCTCGATCTGGCCGGCCGGCTGTGCGACTACGCAACGACCCGTAGCGCCGCGCGAGCTCGACATTCCGGTTCTCGGAGCGGTGCAGAGCTGGTCGATCCAGCTGCAGGGTCTCGATCCGGTGTCGTCGCCGACGACACTGGCGCGAACCGATGTCGACATGTTGGTCATCGAGCCGATGCGGTCGCAACCGGGCGAGACCGACT
The DNA here is from genome assembly GCA_020425925.1 of Planctomycetota bacterium. Classification (GTDB taxonomy): domain Bacteria; phylum Planctomycetota; class UBA1135; order UBA1135; family UBA2386; genus JAGQRA01. The sequence continues at coordinate 1,103 of JAGQRB010000598.1, read as the reverse complement.
TCCCGATGCGGGACGTCGTGCGCCGGGTGCAGAAGAGCGCAGGCAGTTCGCTGCCGGCGAAGCGCTGCGTCGCCTACCTCAACGTCGGGCAGGCCGAGGACTATCGCCGCTACTGGCGCAGCGACTGGCGCGCACCGACCGCCGCGGCCGCCGGCGAACCGGCGTTCCTGCTCGGTCTCGATCCCGACGGCTGGCAGGGCAACTACCCGGTCGCCTACTGGCGACCCGAGTGGCGCCGCTGCCTCTACGGCGACGACGACGCACCGCTCGACCAGATCCTCGCCGACGGTTTCGACGGCATCTACTGCGACTGGGTGCTCGGCTTCGCCGATCCGCACGTGCAGGCGGCGGCCGCGGCCGACGGTGTCGATCCCGCCGCCGAGATGGTGCGACTGCTCGCCGACCTGCGGCGCTACGCGCGTGAACGCTATCCGCTGTTCGTGGTCATCGCGCAGAACGGCGTCGAGCTCGCCGAACGCTGCCCCGAGCTGCTGCACGCCGTCGACGCGCTGGCGCAGGAAGACCTGTCGTTCCGCGGTCTGGCGAGCGCGGGCTGGAACGACCCCGGCGCCGGCGACATCGCGGCGCCGCCCGCAGGCGACTGGTCGACGGCCGGGCTCGGCGCACGACTCGCGGCGGTACGGCGGCAGGGTGTGCCGGTGTTCACGCTCGACTACGCGCTGGTCGACGAGCACATCGCGCAGGCGATCGCTGCCAGCCGCGGGTTCGGGTGCGTGCCGTGCGTGAGCCGGACGCCGCTCGATCGGTTGCCGCCGGCGGCGCCGCCGGTACGGTGACGTACGGGAACCGCTACGCTCAAGCCATGGCCACCGCCCCCACGATGAGTCGGCTGCAGGCCGTGCTGCTCGCCTTCGCGGCGAGCTCGCTGTCGTGCCTCGGCACCGCCTGGTACCTGCGGCCCGAGCCACCGCCACCCGGACCGCGTCACGGCGAGGCCGCGCGCCTCGCGGCACTGCTCGCACGCTTCGAGGCCGTGCTCGACGCCCACGCCGCGCCCGCGCGCGCCGACGAGGCGATCGCCGCGACCCCGGTGCGCGAGCCCGTCGACGTCGCACCGGAAGGCGAGTTCACCCACCTCGTCG
>JAGQRB010000058.1 GCA_020425925.1 Planctomycetota bacterium | reverse complement strand
CGCCGCTGCCGGCAGCCGAGCCAGCGGCCTCGGGGCCCGGACCGGCCTGACCGCCGCCCGCGGCGCCGCCCGCCATCGCCGGGCCGGCCTTCTGCAGCGCCTGCTCGAACTCGCTCATCGCCTGCTTGATCTTCTCGGCGTCCTCGCCCTCGGCGGCCTTGCGCAGCGCCGCGATCTTGGTGTCGAGCTCGCCCTTGGTGGCGGCGTCGAGCTTGTCGCCGGCTTCCTTGATCTGCTTCTCGGCCTGGTAGGCCAGCGAGTCCGCCTGGTTCTTGAGATCGACCACCTCGCGGCGCTTCTTGTCGCTGGCGGCGTGCTTCTCGGCGTCGGCCGCCATCTTCTCGACCTCGTCCTTCGACAGGCCCGAGCCGACCTCGATCGTCACCTTCTGCTCCTTGCCGGTGCCCTTGTCCTTCGCGGTCACCGACAGGATGCCATTGGCGTCGATGTCGAACGTGACCTCGATCTGCGGCGTGCCGCGCGGCGCCGGCGGGATGCCGTCGAGCTTGAAGCGGCCGAGGGTGCGGTTGTCGGCGGCGAACTCGCGCTCGCCCTGTAGCACGTGGATGTCGACGCCGGGCTGGTTGTCGGCGGCGGTCGAGAACACCTGCGAGCGGCTGGTCGGGATCGTCGTGTTGCGCTCGATGAGCTTGGTCATCACCGCGCCCATCGTCTCGATGCCGAGCGACAGCGGCGTGACGTCGAGCAGCAGCACGTCGGAGACGTCGCCGCCGAGCACGCCACCCTGGATCGCCGCGCCCAGGCTGACGACCTCGTCGGGGTTGACCGAACGGTTCGGCTCCTTGCCGAAGACCTCCTTGACGATCGCCTGGACCTTCGGCATGCGCGTGCTGCCGCCGACGAGCAGGACCTCGTCGATGTCCGACGCCTTCATCTTGGCATCCTCGAGGCAGCGCAGCACCGGCCCGCGGCAGCGCTCGAAGAGGTCCTCGGCGAGGCTCTCGAACTTGGCGCGCGTCAGGTTCTCGGTCAGGTGCTTCGGACCGCTCTGGTCCATCGTGATGAACGGCAGGTTGATCTGGGTCTGCGTCGCCGAGCTGAGCTCGACCTTGGCCTTCTCGGCGGCCTCCTTGAGCCGCTGCAGCGCCATCTGGTCGTTGCGCAGGTCGATGCCGTTGCTCTTCTTGAAGCTGTCGCAGAGCCACTCGATGATGCACTCGTCGAAGTCGTCGCCGCCGAGCCGGGTGTCCCCGTTGGTCGCCTTGACCTCGAACACGCCGTCGCCGACGTCGAGCACCGAGATGTCGAAGGTGCCGCCGCCGAGGTCGAAGACGGCGATCTTCATGTTCTTGCCCTTGGCCTTCTTGTCGAGCCCGAACGCGAGCGCGGCGGCGGTCGGCTCGTTGATGATGCGCTCGACGGTGAGGCCGGCGATCTGGCCGGCATCCTTGGTCGCCTGCCGCTGGCTGTCGTTGAAGTAGGCGGGCACGGTGATCACGGCGCGCGTCACGGTCTCGCCGAGGTAGTCCTCGGCCGACTCCTTGAGCGAGCGCAGGATCTGGGCCGAGATCTCGGGCGGCGTGTGTTGGGTGCCGCCGACGTCGACCTTCACCAGCTCGTCGGAACCGCCGACGATCTGGTAGGGCACCATCTTCTCCTCGTCGCCGACCTCGCTGTGACGGCGCCCCATGAAGCGCTTGATCGAGTAGATCGTGTTCGTCGGGTTGGTCACCGCCTGGCGCTTCGCCGGTGCGCCGACCAGACGCTCGCCACTCGAAGTGAACGCGACCACCGATGGCGTCGTGCGTGCGCCCTCCTTGTTGGGGATGACTTTGGGTTCACCACCCTCCATCACGGACACGACGGAGTTGGTGGTTCCGAGGTCGATACCGACGATCTTCGACATATCTGCTCCTGTAGTGCACGACCGCCCCGCCTACCGGCCCGGCCGCGCTGAGATTCTCCTGGTCAAATCCCGTGCCCAACGCGAGATGGACCCTAAGCTGCGCTATTGCCGTTGGTTAGGGAGCCACACCAGCATCGGGAGACCGCCAAACTGACAGGCTGCCGAACCGCGATGCCCGTCAGGATGGCAGTTTCCGCGCCGTGCCTCAGCGCGCGATGCAGCTGCCGAACGCGCTGCAGCGCGCCGGCTTGCCGGCTTCGGGCGCCGACTCGCGCCAGAACCAGTGCACCCGACAAGGCCCCAGCACGTCGCAGGCGAACCCGAGCTCGCCGCGGATCGCCGGCGTCAGCTCGACCGGCCCCGGCGGCACGAGCATCGCGAACAGACCGGTCGGCAACAGCACGTGCAGCCACAGCGGTGCGTCGATCGCGGGGCGGCCGAGCGCGCTCGCGAGGTCGTCGCGATCGATCGGCTCGGCGACGATCGGCGGCGCCGGCAGCAGCGGCAGGCGCGCGTGCGCCAGCACCCGCGTGCCGTCCGGCGCCGGCCGTCCGTCGACCGTCAGAGCGATGCCCGCGGGCGCGCCGCCCGCCGTCGCGATCACGAACCAGCCGATCACCGGCGCCGAGTCGAGCCAGGCCTCGCCGCCGGCGGCGACCGCCTCG
>JAGQRB010000597.1 GCA_020425925.1 Planctomycetota bacterium | reverse complement strand
GACCCGGGCGCGCTGCGGCGGCAGCAGCTCGGCGCGCTCGAGCCGCGCCAGCTCGGCGCGGGCCTCGGGGATCCGGCCGGCGGCGGCGCGGCTCTGCACCAGGGAGACCAGGCTGGCGAAGCGGTCCTGGGCGATCGTCGGCCCGGCCGGCGTTTGCGGGCGGTGTTCGGTCGCCTCGGGCGCTGGCCCCACCGGCGGCTCGGTCGCATCACCAGGTTCACGCACGGCCTTCGGAACCGGAGGAGGATCAGGGGTCGGATGCGGCTCGGACCGGCCCTTGGCGCGCGCTGCGCCCGGATCGCCCGACCGCTCCCGGCCCGCTTCCGGCGGGTGCGCAGGGGCCATCTCCGGCGTCCGGCTCGCGGCCGGGTCTCCCGGGTTCACCGGATCGACCGCAACCGGCTCGGCAGCCGCTTCGGCGCGGCCCGCGACCTCGCCACCGCCGGCGTCCCCGCCGGCCGCACCGTCGCTCCGCCCGAGCCAGCCCAGGCCGAGACCGATCAGCAGTGCCACCAGTACGACCGCGACCAGACGCATCAGGCGCGGCCGGCGCCGTCGCGGCGATTCGGCCGCGCGACCTGCGCGTTCGGCTGCGGAGACCATCGCGGCATTGTCGCCGGCCGCGGCCGCGGACCTTCGCGAATCCTGCCGGCCGAACGGGAATCGGCCACCCGGGCCTCACATCGCGCCCGGGCCGACAGCTCTGCCGGCAACACCGCCCGCCAGCAGCCGCGCACTCTTCTGCAGTAGTCGCAGCACGCTCGGTTCGCGCGTCACCGCCGGGATCGCGGCCGCCGCGAACCACTGCAGGTCGTTCGACTCGTCCGAGATCGCGAGCGCCTGGCCGGGCCGCGCCCGCAGCAGGAACCGCACGTCCCAGTGGTCGTGGCGCGGCTCGCTGCCGCGCGCCGGGATCGGGTGCACGTCGAGATCGAGCGGCACGAGCCCGCCGTCACCGAACGGAACGAACTCGAAGTCGGTCATGCCGCTCTCCTCACGCGCTTCGCGCAGCGCCGCGCGTTCGACCGCGGCTTCGCCGTCGACGTGGCCGCCGAGCTGCAGCCAGCGCTCGAGCTTGCGATGGTGCGTCAGCAGCGCGCGCGAATCGTCGGCGGCCAGGATCCAGCACGACGCCGTGATGTGGCCCGGAACGCAGCTGCGCAGCAGACAGTCGGCGTGCGCCGCCGCGAAGGCGCGAAACCGGGCCGCCAGCGCGCGCTCTTCGGCCGCCTGCCAGAACCGCTCGTAGCGCTGCAGCAGTTCGATCAGCGGCCGTCGGTGCACGACTCGATCATCCGCCGGAGCCGCGCCGCGTCCACCTTGCCGTTCGCATTGTGCGGCAGCTCGCGGACCACGTGGATCTCGGTCGGCTGCATGTACGACGGCAGCCGCGCCCGGCTCTGACGCGACAGGCGGGCTCCGAGCTCGCGATCAGCGGGGTCGCCCGCGACCGCGAGCACGATGTGATGGCCCGCCGCCCCGGCGTCGATGCCGAAGGCGAACATCTCGCCGGCGCCAGTCACGCCGGCGAAGGCGCTCGCGACCTCGTCAGGTGAGACGCGATGGCCGTGGACCTTCAGCAGCCGGTCGAGGCGGGCGACGAAAGCATGGCGTCCGGCCGCGTCGCGGCGCACCAGGTCGCCGGAGTAGACCACGGTCTCGCCGGCGCGGTCGGGCCGCGGGTCGGGCCGGAAGCGCGCCGCGGTCGCCACCGCTCGCCGCCAGTAGCCCGCGGCCACCAGCGCACCGGCGTGCACCAGCTCGCCCTCGCCCGGTCCCTCGACCAGCGCACCGGTCGCGGGATCGACCAGCAGCAGCTCGACGCCGGCGATCGCGCGGCCGAACGACTCGGGGTGCGCATCGAACTCGGCAGGCGGCAGGAACGCGCTGCGGAACGCCTCGGTGAGCCCGTACATCGCGAACACCTGCACGTGCGGCCAGGCCCGCCGCAGCTCGGCGCTGTCGGCGCGCCGCAGCACGCCGCCGCTGTTCGTGACGTAGCGCAGCGAGCGACCGTGCGCCGGAGTCAGCGCGCCGCCCGCGAGCGCGCTCGCGACCTCGTGCCACAGCGACGGCACGCCGGCGAGGCCGGTCGGCGCGGTGCGCAGCAGCAGCTCGGCGAGCTCGCCGGCGCCGAGGTGGTCCGCGGCGGTGATGCGACAGCCGACCCGGAGCGCCGACAGCAGCTGATTGAGGCCGTAGTCGAAGCTCAGCGGCAGCAGCGCCAGCAGGTGGTCGCTGG
>JAGQRB010000596.1 GCA_020425925.1 Planctomycetota bacterium | reverse complement strand
GTTGGCGGTGCCCCAGTCCTGGTAGGTCTGCGTCGTGCGTTTCCAATCGACCAGGATGTAGTCGGCGGTCGCGTTGGCACTGTCACCAGGCTGCCAGCCGAGGATGAAGCCGGCGAGATCGTCGTCACCGGCCCCGACCGCGATCGTCATGCGGAAGTCGAGCAAGACGACGTCGAAGTCGCTGTAGAACACCGAGGCGTCGGTGTTGACGAGATTCGTCGACTCGGTGAAGAAACGAGGAGCGTCGACCGTCCACGGCGCAGCGCCGTTGATCTGCTCTTCGGTCCAGACGTTGAGGTCGATCGTCGGGTTCTGTGCAAGCACCGAACCGGCGGCAAACGACAGACATGCGGCAACGAGCGTGATACGCATTGCAGTCTCCTCCAGGGGGAAAGAAGCCGACGCGCCGCGCACCAGCACGGCGCCCGAGTCTCGCTCGTAGAGCCCTTCGTCGAACTTCCGGTGAACGCCCCGACAGGCTTGCCTGCGTCTGCTCCGCCGACGCTACTCGCAGTGCTCGAGCGCGAGCAGCGCGTAGCAGGTGCAGAGGATATCGAGCCCCTCGTACCACCGCGGGTTCTGCTCGTTCAGCCAGGAGCCGTCCGCGCGCTGCATCGACTCGAGTTGCTTCCTGAGCTCGGCGCGCCAGTCGATCGCCTTCTCCCCTTCGCCCTTGCCGGCGGTCTCGATCTTCTCGAGGTCGACCGCGTCGAGCGCCTGCGCCAGCAGCATGTAGTAGTAGAACAGGCCCTGGTACTTCGTCGCCTCGGGCAACTTCGGGTCGGCGCCCGGGTTCTCGGTCACGGTCCAGTGCTCGCCGATCCACTTCACCGCCGCCCGAACGCGCGGATCGTCCGCGGGCAGACCGCACATCGTGTAGGTCTTCAGCAGCGCATAGGTCATCGAACCGTAGCTCCGTGGCGTGCGGGTGCCGTCCGGGTGATCGACGACGCCGGCGGGCGACTCACCGGGATAGTAGACCGCGCCACCGTCGTCGCCGACCGCGAGCGGCTTGCTCTCGCCACCCTCGGCCGCGACCTGGATCTTGCCGGCCAGATCGTTCGCGGAACCGAGGTTCTGGGTGCGCTGCAGGAACACGACCGCGCGCGCGAACGCTTGGTGGTCGGCCGGCAGACCGGTCTGGCGCAGCGCCGTGATCGCGAACTGCATGTTGCTGAGGTCGCTGCGCTCACCCTTGCTGCCGTAGCCGATGCCGCCGTACTCGACATCCGAACGCGAGCTGCCGTTGTCCTCGCAGTTCTGGATCGCGAGCACGTAGCGCTGCGCCTTCGCGAGCGCCGCCGCGACGTCGTCCGCGGCCTTCGCGTCGTCCCATCGGCTCAGCGCCATGACCGCGGCACAAGTCGTGTAGTTCGGCACGTTGCGACCGAACGAGCCGTCCTCGTTCTGGTTCTTCAGCACCCACCGTAGCCCCTGATCGATGACCGCCTGCTCGGCGTCGGAGCGTGCGGCCTTCGGCTTGCTCTCGAGCGCGGCGATCGCCAGCGACGTGAAACCCGGGTCGGGGAACGCCTTGCCCGAACGGGTCATGACCGAGAAGACCCCCTTCTCCTGATGCTGCATCAGGAAGTCGCAGCCCTTCTGCTGCGCCTCCGACCACGCCGGCGCAGCGGCCGGATCCTGAGCCATGGCGGTGCCGACCAGCAGCGTGCACGCGAGGGACATCGTCGAACGAAGTGCTTTCATGTGGCCACCATGATAGTCCGGCGCCGATCGCATCGGCGGATCGCGTTTCGCGTCCGGGTCGCGTCGAACGCCGGAAATGGACAAGCCGCGTCCAGCACCGGGCCGCACATGAACAGAGTTTGCCCGCCGCCACGAGCAGCGCCGCGAAAGCGGCTCGACACGCGCGGAAACCGCGCGAAGATGCGCGCACGTGAAGACCATCGTGATCATCGAGGACGAAGCCGCGTTGGCATCCGCGCTCGCGATCCTCGTGCGCCGGATGGGCTACGAGCCGATCGCGGTGGCCTCCGCTGCGCGCGGCCTCGACGCGGTGTCGCAGCACGCGCCGGCACTCGTGGTGCTCGACATCGGGCTGCCCGATCAGAGCGGCATCGACGTGCTCGCGACGCTGCGTCAGCGCGAGGACCAGCTGCCCGTACTGGTGATCACGGCACACGGCAACCTGCAGAACGCGGTCGAGGCGAAGAAGCGCGGCGCCGCCGGCTACCTCGTCAAGCCGCTCGATCTGCGCGAGTTCGAACAGCTGGTGTCCTCGTTGCTCGAAGCCGACCGCGCCGATGCGCTGCCGAGTCCGCCGGCCGAGACCGGACCGGCGCCGCTGCTGATCGGCTCGTCGGCAGCGATGCAGCCCGCGTTCGCGGCCATCGCGCACGCCTGCGCCGCCGACGTGCCGGTCCTGATCACGGGCCCCACCGGCATCGGCAAATCGCTGACCGCGCGCATCATCCACCTGCACAGTGCGCGCCATGCCGGGCCGTTCGTGACGCTGTCCTGCGCCAGTCTGCCGCCGAACCTGCTCGAGGCCGAGCTCTTCGGCCACGAGCGTGGAGCGTTCACCGGTGCCGACACCACCCGGCCAGGACACATCGAGCGCGCCGCCGGCGGCACGCTGTTCCTCGACGAGATCGGCGAGCTGCCGGCCGCACTGCAGGTCAAGCTGCTGCGCGTCGTCGAGGACAAGACGTTCGTGCGTGTCGGTGGCCGCGAGGATCGGCAGGTCGACCTGCGCATCCTCAGCGCGACCAATCGCGACCTCGCCGAGGCCGTTGCCGAGCGGCGCTTCCGTGAGGACCTGCTCTACCGCCTGCGGGTGCTCGAGATCACGCTGCCGGCGCTCGCCGAGCGACCGAGCGACCTGCCGGCACTCTGCGCCTATCTGCTCGCGCGCGTGGCCGCCCGCCGCGAGCTGGCGCTGTCGGAGGAGGCACTGCGACTGCTGCGACGCCATTCATGGCCCGGCAACGTGCGCGAGCTACGCAACGTCCTCGAGCACGCGGCAGCGGTCTGCAGCGGGCCGCTGATCCTGGCGCAGCACCTGCCCGCCGAGCTGCGCGCTGCGGCCGACGAGGGCGGCAACGAATCGCCGATGCTCGACGCGGTGCTGCACGAATGGGTCGAGACCCGCCTCGCTGCCGGCGCCGACTACGAAGCGCTGCACCAAGAGCTCGAGGGCAAGCTGCTCGCGACCCTGCTGCCGCGCTACGGCGGCAAGCCGACGCTGCTCGCACGCGCGCTCAACATGAACCGCGCGACGCTGCGCAAGCGCCTGCGCGCGCATCAGCTCAATCGCGAGGACGACGAGTAGTCTCGAGTCACGCGCGGACAAGAGGCGCCCATCGCGCCCCGCAGGCCGCACAGCGCTTGTCCACGAATCGCAGTGATTCGGCGAATGGCGCCGGAATCCGGCGGTTTTCGCGCCGATCGGTGAACTCCGACGTCGAGCGGGCGTTGGTGCCGCGCGGTGACACACTCGGGTCACCACCACGCCGCGATCGCGAGTGGCAGCTCGTCGAACCTCGATCAGAGGGCGATCGAAGAATGGAAGGGACGGTTCCGGCCGTCGCCCGCATCGCGCACCTCGCTGCGCGTCGCACTCCGCGACGCGCAGCGGGGGTCTTTCGCCCGCGTCCCGACACCCGAGCGCGAACCCGACCGTCTTGACCGAATCCACACGAAGGTCGGCGACGGCACTATTGCGACTGCGTCTCAATCTCGCTATTGCACAGAGCATGAATGGCCCGACCCGTCGTTTCGCCCGCTGGATCCTCGCCGCGTGCCTCGCGTTCCCTGCAGCGGCCGGCGCCCAGAGCGCACCGACACCGATCGCGGCATCACCCACGGTGGCCCACCCGCCGCTGCTGCCGCGCGCGGTCGCGAGCTTCGGCGCCGCGACCGCCGGCGGCGCACTCTACGTCTGCGGCGGCCACGTCGGGCGCGCCCACGCCCACTCGCGCGCGAACCTGTCGGCGTCGTTCTGGCGCCTCGATCTCGCCGACGGCCGCACCTGGCAGCAGCTGCCGGACGGCGCCGCGCTCCAGGGCACGAGCCTCGTCGCGCTACCGGACGGCACCCTGCTGCGCATCGGGGGCCTCGAGGCGCGGAACGAGCCCGGTGACGACGAGGACCTGCATTCGGTCGCGAGCGTCGACCAGTTCGACCCCCGGGTCGGGCAGTGGCGCTGCTGGTCGCCGTTGCCCGAACCGCGTTCGTCGCACGACGCCGTCGTCGTCGACGGCGTGGTCTACGTCATCGGCGGCTGGCACCTCGACGGCGGCGAACAGGGCAGCTGGCACCGGACGGCATGGGCGTGCGACAGCTCATCCGCCGCGCCCTGCTGGCGCGCGCTGCCGCCGCCACCGTTCGTCCGACGCGCGTGTGCCGTCGCGCGCTGCGGCCATCGCGTGGCGGTCGTCGGCGGCATGGACGAAGCCGGCACGACCTCGGCGCTGTGGACCTTCGAACCCACGACCGGGCAGTGGTCGCCCGGCCCCGATCTGCCCGGTCCGGGTTTCGGAACCGCCGCGATCGGCGTCGACGACGCGTTGTTCGCGACCGCGATGGACGGACGGCTGTTCCGCACGAGCGCCGACGCCGACTCCTGGGACCGCGTCGCGTCGCTCGGCATGCCGCGCTTCTTCCACCGGCTCGTCGCCGCCAGTGGCGGCGACCACCTCCTCGCGCTCGGCGGCGCCAGCCGCGCCGGGCACCTGCGGCACATCGAGCTCGTGCCGTTGCGGGCCAACACGCCGGAGCTGCTGCACGAGTGGACGGTCGCGTTCCCGGGCCATGCGACCTACCGCGCCGCACTGACGCTACAGAGAGACGTGCTGCACATCTTCGGTGGCAACCGCGGCAGCTCGGAGGACCGCTTCGCCCCCGACCAGTTCGTCGACGAAGCGTTCGCGCTGCGGCTCGCCGACCTCTCGATCGTCGCCCTCCCGGACCTGCCGCGGCCGCGTCAGTCGATGGTCGCGGCGACCTGGGGCGAGAGGCCGCACGAGAAGCTGCTCGTCGGCGGCATCGGGCCAGACCGCGACGACGGTGCGGTCGCCGCCAGCGCCGACGCGGTGACGTTCGCGCGCGACGGCCGCGCCCGCGAGCTCGCAGCGGCGTTGCCGGCCGCAGCGACGCAGCTCGGCGCCGTCGTGCACGCCGGCGAGGTCTGGCTGTTCGGCGGCACGGACTTCCGACCCGACGCGGGCGGCGGCGAAGCAACGTGCTCGCGAGCGGTGCTCGCGCTGGATCCGACTGCGGCCGCCCCGACGTTCCGCGACACCGGCGTGGAGCTACCGGCACGGCGCCGCTCGTTCGGTCTGGCCCGGCTGGACGGCAAGGTGTGTTTGATCGGCGGCCTCGGCGACGGCTTCGAACCCGTGCGGCAAGGCGACGTGTTCGAGTTCGCCACCCGCACGTGGAGTCGCATGCCCGAGCCACCGCGAGCGTGGGTCTCGCCGCAGACGGCGGTGCTCGGCAACACGGTCTACGTCGCGTGCGGCGGCACGATGTCCGGCCGCCGATTCACCTCGGACCAAGCGGTCTGGGCGTTCGACGAATCGAACGGCTGGCGCGCGATCGCCGAGCTGCCGTTCGCGACGCGCCACGTGCAGATGCTGGCGCTGCGCGACCGCCTGCTGTTCGTCGACATGACGACGCCAGGGGCCCTCACGCTCCGCACCTGGCGCCCCGCCGGCGCCTGAAGCGCCCGGATCAGAGACCGAGCAGCTGCCGCAGGTGAGCCAGCTGCGCCTGGGCCTGTTCCGGCGCCAGGAACCAGAACGCCGCGCCACCGCCGCCGAGCAGCAGGGCGAGCACCATCAGCGTCTTGCCGAAGCCGCCCTTGCCGCCCTTGCCCTTCTTGCCCTTCTTGTTGTCGCTCATCCGGTGTTTCCCCCACGCGGTCTTCGGGTCGGACGGCGTCACCGCTTGACCGACTCTCCCGATTCGGGATCGGCGCACCGGGTCGTCGCGGCCGCGAGGCCGCTGCGGCGGGAAGATCCGGGCCGCTGCGCCGTCGATCGCGGCATGAGACACCGCCTCGTCCGGATCGCCGTATCGCTCGCGCCGCTGGCGCTGCTCGCCGCGCTGCAGGATCCGCGACCGTTGCCGCCGGCGCACTTCGGCGCGCTCGTGACGTGCAGCGGCGACAACTCCAAGGTCGCCGCCGCGCGCACCCTGCGCGTCACCGACGCAGGCACGTGGGCGAAGCTCTGGCTCGAGCACCTCGGCCAGCCGATCCCGGACGGGGACTACGGCTGGTACACCAACCACCGCGAGATCCCGGAGATCGACTTCGAGCACTGCACCGTGGTCGCGGTGTGCCGTGGCAAGCGCCGCAACGAGATCGGGCTCCGTGCCGTCGAGGCATTCGTGCACGACGGCACGACGACCCTGCGGCTCGACCCGAAGTCGGTGCAGTCGATCGGCGCCGCGATGCGCACGCAACCGTTCGGGTTCTTCGTACTGCCGCGGGTCGACGGCGCGATCGTGGTCGAGGAGAACGCGCAGAACCGGATCGGCGGCGAGCCGATCTGGCGCGAGATCGCGCGGCTCGAGTAGCAGGCCGCGCACGCCGACCGGACGAGACCTCCCGCCCGGTCGTTCGTCGGTGTCGGCGCTCCAGGTGCGCCGACGGTCGCGCACTACTTGTCGCCGTCTTCGTCGACCGTCGTGACCGGCACGGTCACCGCCATGTCGCCGAACACGATCTCGAGCGAGCACATGCCGTTCTTCGCCGACGGCTCGAGCGACATCTTGAGGCAGCCGCTCTTGTCGTCGGCCTCGGAGAGCACCATGCGCCAGCGGATCGGATCGCCTTCCTTCGGCTTCAGGTTGAGCAGCCAGCCGGCCTGCTCGTGCACCGTGAAGAACATCGTGTAGTCGCCCGCGGGCACCTTCTTGCCGGCGGCCTGCAGCGCACAGCTCGTCGAGACCTTGCCGATCGGCTTGCCCTCGGCGAACTTGTTGAACTGCTCGTGGCCGGCGGTGTTGTCCTTGATCTTCTGCCAGTCGCCGTTGCCGAAGCGGATCGAGGTGTACTCGACCATGAGCTTGTTGCCGCCCATCTCGATCGTGTTGGAGACCTTGGGAGCGCCGCGGTTGATGCTGCCGGAGATCTGGGCCTGCACGCCACAGCTCAGGGCGGCGGCGCAGGCGAGAGTCAGAACGAACTTCATCATGGAATGGTCCTCGGTATCGGAGGTTCGGGGAGTCTGAGTCGGGGGATCGTCGGGTCCCTACGAAGCTCGCGCCAGCGAAAGATGTCTCGTTTCGGTGACGTCGCCCGCGCCCCGGGGCGGAACGCCCGGGATGGGACCCGAGCCGGCCGCCAGCGGCATCACGAAGCGACGTCGAGCACGACGCGGAAGCGCGCCTCGCCGCTGAGCATGCGCTGATAGCCCTTGGCGGCATCGGCGAGTGGGAACACTTCGTTGTGCGACCGCACCGCCATCCGGTGCGCGAACGCCAGCGCATCGGTCGAGTCGTTGCCGTCGCCCGAGGCCCAGCCGCGCACACCCGCCGCGCGGCCGATCAGATCGATCGCCCCGATCTGCAGCGGCTCGTGCGGCGCGCCGACCATCACGAGCGTGCCATCGATGCCGAGGCCGGGCACCAGGCTCGAGATCGCCGCCGCGTTCGGCGCAGTCGCGAGGATCACGCGCGCCCCGCCCATCGCGGTGAGCTTCGCCGCCGCGTCGTCGGCGGCCGCGTCGACGTACTCGTGCGCACCGAGCTCCTTGGCGAAGCGCTCCTTGTCGGCACCGCGCGAGATCGCGACGGTGTGGAAGCCCATCCTGGCCGCGAACTGCACGCCGAGATGGCCGAGCCCACCGAGTCCTTGCACCGCGACGAGGTCGCCGGCGCGCGCATCGGTGTGGCGCAGCGCGTTGAACGTCGTCACGCCGGCACAGAGCAGCGGCGCGGCCGCGACCGGATCCATGCCGGCCGGCACGCGCGCCAGCGCGTTGGCCGGCGCGATGCAGTACTCCTGGTAGCCGCCGTCGACCGAGATGCCGGTGATCGGCGCGTTCTCGCACAGCACGAAACGGCCGCGCGAGCAAGCCGGACAGGTGCCGTCGTGGCCGCCGTGCCAGCCGAGTCCGACGAGGTCGCCGCGCGCGAACGCACCGGGACCGACACTCGCGACCCCGTCGCCGACGACATCGACCGTGCCGATGATCTCGTGGCCCGGCACGCGCGGTAGCTCGAGCCCGGGCCAGAGTCCGTCGACGACGTATTTGTCGCTGTGGCAGACACCGCAGGCCTGCACCTTGATGCGGACCTCGCCCGGGCCGGGCTCGGGCAGCGTGCGATCCTGGAGAACGGGAAGCCCCTTCGGAGCCGTGACGACCATGGCGCGCATCCGTCCGTCCTAGGTCGGTCCGGGTCGCCTTTCAACGCCGTAGAAGCACCTCGACCGGTTCTTCACGTTCGCGGGCGCGGGCCGGTCTCGCGGCTCGGACTTCTGCCGGACGGGCCTTCGATCTACGCTAGCCCGACCGATGAAGCCCCTCGCCCTCTCCCTGACCGCGGCCTGCCTCGCCGCGTGTTCCTCGATGCAGAACGACTCGACCGCGTCCGTGAGCCAGCGTCCCTTCGGCATCCGCCAGGACGGCCAGCCGTCCACGCTCTGGACGCTGCGCGCGAAGAACCTCGAGATCGACGTCACCGACCACGGCGCGACGCTCGTCGCGGTGCGCGCGCCCGACGCCGCCGGCACGCTCGGCGACGTGATCCTCGGCTTCGACGACGTCTCCGGTTACCAGTCCGAAGCCAACCAGTACTTCGGCTGTACGACGGGTCGCGTCTGCAACCGCATCGCCAAGGGCCAGTTCACGCTCGACGGCTACACCTACCACCTCGCGATCAACAACGGCCCCAACCACCTGCACGGCGGCAAGGAGCGCAGCCTCGACAAGGTGCACTGGCAGGCCGAGGTGCTGAGCCGCGGCAACCAGCCGGCGATCCGATTCACCTACAGGAGCCCCGACGGCGAGGAGGGCTACCCCGGCAACCTCGACGTCGCGGCGATCTACCGCCTCGACGACGACGGCCTGCACTTCGAGTACGAGGCCACGACCGACCAGCGCACGCCGGTCAACCTCACGAACCACGCTTACTGGAACCTCTCCGGCGAGGGCAGCAAGACCGTGCTCGACCACGAGCTGCAGATCGATGCCGACCTCTACACGCCGACCGACGACACGCTGATCCCGACCGGCGCGATCTCCGAGGTGCGCGGCCCGCTCGACTTCAGCAAGCGCAAGGTGATCGGCGAGCGCATCGAGCAGCTCACCGCGACCGCGGCGATGGGCTACGACCACAACTACGTGCTGCGCGAGGGCTCGGGCATGCGTCACGCCGCGACCCTCTGGAACCTCGCGAACGGCCGTCGCATCGACGTCGTCACCGACCAGCCGGGCCTGCAGTTCTACAGCGGCAACTTCCTGCACGGGCAGCTCGGCAAGGGCGGCAAGCCCTATCCGCACCGCAGCGCGGTCTGCCTCGAGACGCAGCACTTCCCCGACAGCGTCAACCAGCCGGCGTTCCCGAGTACGATCCTCGAGCCGGGGCAGACCTACAGCGCCCGGACGCTGATCCGCTTCGCCAACCGGTGAGCCGATGCGGCGCGCGCTCGCGGGGCTCTCGCTGATCACGGCGCTGGCGGCGCAGGAAGGCCCGCTGCCGGCGTTCGCGTTCCTCGAGACCCCGCCGCGCGGCCTGCCGGCGATGCCGCTGCCGGCAGACTACCGCCCGACCGCGGCGATGTTCGCGCTCGGCGAACGACTGTTCCACGACGGTGTGCTCAGCGGCGCCCGCACGGTCACCTGCGCCAGCTGCCATCCCGCACCGGGCTACGCCCATCGCGACCCGCGCCCGGCCGGTGTCGCCGGCCATCGCGCCCGCCGCCACGCGCCGACGCTGTTCAACCGCGGCTACGGCACGCAGCAGCGCTGGAACGGCGCGAGCGCGAGCCT
>JAGQRB010000595.1 GCA_020425925.1 Planctomycetota bacterium | reverse complement strand
GCCGCGGGCGAGGTCGACGGCGACGGCGAGGCGGCCGAGGCCGATGCGGCCGAGGAAGCCGCGCCGGCCGATCCGCCGGCCGCCAAGAAGCGGCCGCCGATGAAGATCCGGATCGGCGGCAAGAGCGGCAAGAAGCGTGCGGCGATGCGGCGCAAGCGCAAGGCGAGCCAGAGCACGCTGCCGTTCGACGAGGCCTATCCGTTCCCGCCGTTCGAGCTGTTCCGCGAGCCCGAGCACGACGACATCAGCGAGACCGCCGAGGCGCTCGCGCGCGGCGGCGAGTCGATCGTCAGCAAGCTGGCGAACTTCAAGATCGAGGCCGAGGTCGTGGCGGCGTCGGTCGGGCCGGCGGTGACGCAGTACGAGCTGCGGCTGGCCGAGCACATCCGGGTCAACAAGGTCGCGAGCTTCGAGTCCGACCTCGCCGCCGCGCTGCGTGCGATGTCGGTGCGCATCGTCGCGCCGATCCCGGGCAAGGACACCGTCGGGGTCGAGGTGCCGAACCAGGAGCGCCAGAAGGTCTACATGCGCGACCTGCTCGACCAGTTCGGGCGCTCCGAGGATCTCGGCATCCCGCTGTTCCTCGGCAAGGACGTCGCCGGCAACCCGATCGTCGAGGACCTCGCGCGCATGCCGCACCTCTTGATCGCGGGCACCACCGGGTCGGGCAAGTCGGTCTGCATCAACGCGATCCTGCTGTCGATCCTGGTGACCCGCACGCCGGCCCAGGTCAAGCTGATCCTGGTCGACCCGAAGATGGTCGAGCTGCAGGCCTACAAGCGCGTGCCGCACCTCTGCTGCGACGTCGTCACCAACATGAAGAAGGCGCCGGCCGTGCTGCAGTGGGCGGTCGACGAGATGGAGAACCGCTACGCGATCCTGTCGGCGGCCGGGGTCAACCACATCCGCAGCTACAACCGGCTCGGCCAGCAGGAAATCGAGAAACGGCTCGGCAAGGCCGTCGAGCCCGATCGGATCCGGCTGCCGTACATCGTGATCGTGATCGACGAGTTCGCCGACCTGATGAACGTGGCGCAGAACGAGGTCGAGGACTCGATCCAGCGCCTGGCGCAGAAGTCGCGCGCCGTCGGCATGCACGTGATCCTGGCGACGCAGCGACCGAGCAGCGAGGTCATCACCGGCATCATCAAGGCCAACCTGCCCTGTCAGATCGCGTTCCGGGTCAACCGCCGCATCGATTCGCGCGTCATCCTGGACAGCAACGGTGCCGAGAAGCTGCTCGGCCACGGCGACATGCTCTACATGCCGCCCGGCGGCGGCGCACTGCTGCGCGCGCAGGGTGCATTCGTCTCGGACGAGGAGCTCGGTGCGGTCATCCGCCACCTCGAGGAACGCGGTCAGGAACCGCAGTTCAACCGCGATCTGGTGCAGACCCAGAGCAGCTCGCGGCCGTCGGCGGCGAAGTCCGACGAGCTCTACAACGAGGCCGTCGAGGTCATCCTCGGCCAGCAGCGCGGCTCGGCGACGCTGCTGCAGCGCGCGCTCTCGGTCGGCTACACCCGCGCGACGCGGTTGCTCGAGCTGATGGAGCAGGACGGCCTCGTCGGCCCGTTCGTCGGCAGCAAGTCGCGCGAGGTGATGCTGACACTCGACGAGTGGAAGCAGCGCGAGGAGGCGATCGCCGACGAGCTGGCGGCGCTCGAGGACGGTGAGGAGTTCGACGGCGACGCCGCCGAGTTCGAGGCCGACGAGGTCGACGCCGAACTCGACGACGCGGACGAGGACGCCGAGGACGAGGACGCCGAGGACGGGGACGCCGAGGACGGCGACGCCGAGGACGAGGACGTCGAAGAGGAGGGCGCCGAGGACGACGCGGACGAAGAAGCCGACGGCGAGGACGAGGGCGACGCGGACGAGGATGGCGAGGACGAAGGCGAAGACGAGGGCGACGACGACGAGGAGGACGATGCTCGCTCGGCGTAGCGCGGCCCGATCTTGTTCGCGCGCGACCCCAGCGCTAACCTCGCGCATCGTCCGGTGGTATCGGACACCCTGCTGCACTGACCCTCGGAGGGGCGCATGACCCAGAACACCAGAGGCACCGGCACCGATTCGGACCGCATCGACCGCAGCGCGCTGCATCGGCGGCTGCTCGTGCTGCCGTTCTGCGTCGCTGTGTTCTCGGGTTCGGCGCTGTTCTACTACCACTGGAACCAGGCCTCGATCACGGTCGAGTCGCCATTGCAGGTGGTCTACGCCGCGATCTACCGGACCTTCGGTTTCGCGCCGTCGCTGATGTTCTTCCTGCTGCTGCTGGTCTGGACCTCGATCTGGTTCTTCACCGGCCGCATCGAGCGCCCGTGGACCCGATTGCTGCGGCTGGCCGCGACGATGGTGATCCTCGGCATCTTCCTCAACGTCGGCCGCGAGGTCGCGGTCGCGCCGCACCAGGGCGAGCTCGGCGCGCTGCTCGCGAGCCGCCTGGTCGCCGCGTTCGGCTTCTACCCGATGTTCATCCTGATGCTGGTCGCGACGCTCGGTGCGCTGCTGCTGGCGACCGACTTCCTGTTCAGCGAGGCCTTCGAGCGGCTCTGGACCGAGACCACGGTCGCCGGCAAGGAGGCGGACGGTGGCGCCGCCGACGAGGGCGTCGAGGTGGCCGTCACCGAGCACTTCAAGCAGCTCGCCGGCGAGGCGACGGGGGCCGCCGGCGCGGCTGCGACGATCGCCGCAACCGGCGCAGGCGCCTCGATCGGGCGGCGGCCGGCGGGACGCACCGCGGCGTCGGCAGTGCTGCACGAGCCCGAGACCTTCGAGTTCGCCGACCAGGCGGTGGCACCCGAGGGCGAGCCCGAGGTCGAGGACCCCCTGCCTGATGTCGAGCCGCGGCGCGAGCGCCGCGAGCGCCGCCGTTCCTACTTCGAGCGCCGGCAGGCTGCGCGCGCCGAGGCCGGCGAGGACGAGGCCGACGTCTGGGTGCCGAGCGCGCCCGAGGCCCAGGAGATCGACAATCCCGAGATCCGGGCGGCGAGCCCGGTCGATCCCGCGTCGGCGGAGGACGGCAGCGCCGGGGGCGACGCCGGCGCCGAGTTCGTCGCGGCGATCGGCGACTCACCCGAGTTCGGTGTCGACGAGGAGCTCGGTGTCGACGGGGAGCTCGCTGTCGACGGGGAGATTGGGGACGACCAGCTCGACGCCGAGAGTGCGGTGGCTGCGGAAGCACCGCAGGACGGCGAGGAAGACGCGCACGAATCGGCCGATGCCGACGGCGCCGCCGTCGGAGAAGACGACGCCGTGGACGACGACGACACCGCCGAGGAAGACGGCGAGCCGGTGTTCGCGATCCCGCGGCCGGCGCGCGATCCGGCGGCGCGGCCGGCGAGCTCGTACGGCCAGCAACGGCTGTTCGGGGCCGACATCGACGAGGACCTGCTCGACGAGGCCAAGCAGGTGGTGCTCGAGACCCGTCGCGCTTCGGCTGCGTTCCTGCGGCGACGGCTGCGGATCGGCTACGAGGAGGCCTGCGAGGTGCTCGCCGAGCTCTCGGCGCGCGGGGTGGTGGAGCTCGACGACGACGCGTCCCAGGGGCGAGTGCGCGAGTGAGCCGAGGCCGTCGGCCGGTCCTCCGGGTCGCGGCCGCCGGCGACGAAACCGGGGGTCGATGCGCATTCGCTTCCCACGCTCGCGTACCGCCTGCCAGGCCGATTGCGCGGACGGCCTCCCCACGATCTCCACGTGATGCTCAGAGCTTGTGAACAGCGACTGCCTTGCGCCGGCCGGCGGCGCCGCTAAGAGGGAAGTGGCGGTGATGGTGGACTTCAAGCAGACGGACGGCCGTTCGGCGCCGCAGAATCTCGATGCCGAACGGTCGGTGATCGGAGCGCTCCTGCTGCACCCCGATGCGGTGGCGGACGTGACGTTCCTGAAGCCCGAGGACTTCTTCCTCCGGCGTCACCAGCTGATCTTCGAGTCGATCGTCACGTCCTACAACGACCGGCAGGCGACCGATCCGATCTCGGTCGGCGAGCAGCTGTCGCGCTTCGGCAAGCTCGAGGAGGTCGGCGGCCACGGCCAGCTGCTCGACCTCATGGAGGCGGTGGTCACGGCGGCGGGCGTGACCTACCACGCCGAGATCGTGCGCGAGAAGGCGGTTCAGCGTCAGCTGATCGGCGCCTGCCTCGAGATCCAGCAACTCGCCTACAACAACGAGAGTGAAGCCAAGGACCTGCTCGACGAGGCCGAGCGCCGGATCTTCGAGATCGCGCGCATGGAGCAGGCCGGGGAGGCCTCGAGCATCGCCGACGTGCTGCAGTCGACGTTCGAGCGGATCGATCGTCTGCGCGAGCGCGACGGCCGGCTGACCGGGCTGGGCACGGACTTCTACGACCTCGACGACATGACCGGCGGCCTGCAGCCCGGCGAGCTGATCATCATCGCGGCGCGGCCGTCGATGGGCAAGACGACGTTCGCGCTCAACCTGACCGAGCGGGTGGCGAGCCAGGGTGCCGGCGTCGCGTTCTTCTCGCTCGAGATGAGCAAGCAGCAGGTGATCCAGAACATGCTGTGCTGCCGCGCCCAGATCGACGGTCAGGCGATGCGCAAGGGGCGGATCACGGACCAGCAGTATCGGCGGCTGCAGGAGGAGGCGGCGCGGCTCTACGAGGCGCGGATCTTCGTCGACGACACGCCCGGTATCTCGATCACCCAGCTGCGCGCCAAGTGTCGCCGTCTCAAGCAGAAGCACGGCATCGACATGGTCTGCGTCGATTACCTGCAGCTGATGACCGCCGGCACGCGGATCGAGAGCCGGCAGCAGGAGATCTCGGCGATCTCGCGCGGCCTCAAGGCCATCGCCCGGGAGCTTTCGGTGCCGGTTCTCGCGCTCTCGCAGTTGAATCGTGACGTCGAGAACCGCGATGATCACCGCCCGCGCATGAGCGATCTGCGCGAGTCGGGTGCGATCGAGCAGGACGCCGACGTCATCGTCCTGCTGCACCGCGACGAGTACTTCAAACCCACCGAGCAGAACGCGGGTCTGGCTCAGATCATCATCGCCAAGCAGCGGAACGGACCGACCGGCGAGGTCGTGCTCCGCTTCTTCCGTGAGTACATGCGCTTTGAGAACTACACCCGCAGGGCCGAACCGATGCAGTGACGGGCGGTCGCGCCGTGACCGGGTGGAACGCGCGTCGTTTCGATTCGTTCGCGTCGGCGTAGGCATCCTCTGGAGCGCGCTCGCGCTGCCGGCGCAGGGTGGCCAGCCGAGTCCGCAGCCCACCACGCAGCAGCCGACGATGCAGCCGCCGGCGACGCAGCCACCGACGACGCAGCAGCCGAGTGGCCAGATGCCGGGCAATCGACCCGCCGGCGGTGAGCCACCCGAGGGGGAGCAGACCCAGGACCCGATCCGCGGTGTGCAGGGCGGCGAGATCCACCTGAGCGAGGACGTGCAGCGCCTGCAGGGCAAGAACGTGCGCGCCATCCGCATCGCGAAGCAGCCGGCGGGCGAAGGCGCGTCGCCGCAGCTCGTCGACCAGGCCACCGCCGACTCGCTCGTGCGCAGCCTCGAGACCCGCGTCGGGCGCCCGTTCGAGGCCCGCAAGGTGACCGCCGACTGCGAGAACCTCTGGCTCGAGCGGCGCCTGCTGGTCGACGCCAGCGCGATCGAGATCGACGGCGAAGTCGTGCTGACCTTCCTCGTGCGGCGCGAGATCGGGGTCTACGAGCGCATCGAGTTCAAGGGGCTCGACAACCTGCCACGGGCCACCGTCGACAGCCTGCTCGGGATCGACGGTGATCGGCAGGTGACGACGAACGAGGCCGAGGCGATGCGCAAGGTGCTGCTGTCGCGTTACCACCGCGACGGCTACGCGTTCTGCAGCATCGAGCTGCGCGAGCGTCCGGTGGTCGGCGGCGTCGTCGCCGCCGACGACCCCGAGGGGCAGAGCGGCGGCCGCGTGCTCGAGTTCCGCATCGACGAGAGCAAGAAGGTCACGGTGCGCGACGTCTTCGTCTACGGCAACGAGTCGTTCGCCGCCGAGCCGGCGTTCGGATTCGCCGGCACCGGCAGCTACCTGCTGCGCGATTCTCACATCCAGAGCGATCCGTCGTGGGGCTTCGCCCGCGGCGCGGCCTACAGCCGGGAAGTGCTCGAAGAGGACCTCGACCGGCTGCGGCTGTTCTATCGCAGCCGGGGTTTCCTCGATGCCACGGTCGACCTCGCGGACGTCGTGTTCTCCGACGACCGCACCGAGGTCGATGTCACGCTCGTGATCGTCGAGGGCCCGCGCTACCGCATCCGCAGCGTCGCGATCGAGCACATCAACTCGACCGGCCAGCCGCTGGAGAGCGAGCCGCTCTATCCGGCCGCAGAGATCCAGGCCGAGCTCCAGGTCGAGCCCGGCGAGTACTACGATCACACGCGGCTGCAGCGCGACTGGCTCGACATCCAGGAGTTCTACGGCGAGCGCGGCCACCCGCCGCGCAGCTTCCGCGGCATGGGCGGTGACACGACCGCCTGCACGGTGAGCTGGCCGCCGCGCGAGATCTACGGCGAGGGCCCGGAGGTCGACGTCACGTTCCTGGTCTACGAGGGCGTGCCGAAGACGCTGCGCGACGTCGTGATCCGCGGCAACCAGTTCACCCGCGACGCGGTGATCCGCCGCCGGGTGCGGGCGCAGCCGGGAGAGCGCATCGACATGCGCGACGTCCAGCTGTCGCTGCGATACCTCGAGCAGACCCGCTTCTTCACCGATCAGTACGCGCTGCGCGGTCCGACCGTCGGCTTCGAGCCGGTGTCGGGCAAGCCGGACCTGCTCGACCTCGCGATCGACGTCGAGGACGGCCAGACCGGTGAGTTGCGGTGGGGCATCGGCATCAGCACCGGACAGGGCGCGCAGGCCTCGATCTCGTACAGCAAGCGCAACTTCGATCTCTGGAATCCGCCGAGCTCGTGGAACCCGGTCACCGCGTTCAGCGAGATGCTCGACAACCGTGCGTTCCACGGCGGCGGTCAGCAGCTCAGCGTGCTGCTCGCGCCGGGCAGTCGCTACAGCCAGTTCCGGATCTCCTGGCTCGAGCCCGATCTGTTCGGCGATCACTACGACACCTGGGACCTGCGCGTCGCCGGCCAGCGGCTGATCAGCCGCCAGCCCGACGGCTACACCTCGGACACGCTCGGCGGCGAGATCGGCATCGGCCGCAGCCTGACCGACAACTTCAACATCGGTGTCGCCGCGCGGCACGACACCGTCGAGATCGGTGACCTCGCCGGCGACGCGACCAAGTTCGCCTACGACGCCGAGGGCTCGTCGGAGCTGCGCGGCATCCGGCTGACGGCGCGCTATCGCGACCTCGACGATCTGCGTCGCCCGACCGAAGGTGTCGACCTCGCGCTCTCCGGTGAGGTCGTCGGCGGCTTCCTCGGCGGCGACGTCGACATCTACAAGTTCGTGCACACTGCCGATGCCTACACCTGGCTCTGGGAGAACGAGATGGAGCACCGCACCGTGCTCCACTTCGACCACTTCTTCGGCGTTGCGCACGCGTTCGGGAACACCCGTGACGTCTTCCTCACCGAGCGCTTCTTCCTCGGCGGCCGCAACCTGCGCGGCTTCGACTACCGCAATGCCGGCCCGAGCCAGTTCGGTCGCCCGCTCGGTGGCGAGGCGATCTACTCGTCGTCGCTCGAGCTGACGTTCCCGCTGGTGGCGACGCGGCTCGAGAACGAGGTCCGCGATCGCGAGCTGCTGCGGTTCGCGATGTTCACCGACTTCGGCCTGCTCGGGCTCGGCATCGACGATCCGACCTTCGGCGAGGTCCGTCTCAGCAGCGGTGTCGGGCTGCGGATCGAGATCCCGTACCTCGAGGTGCCGATCGCGCTCGACGTCGCCTGGCCATGGCTCTACGAGCAGAGCGACGATCGGCGGCAGTTCTTCTTCTGGATCAGCCGATAGGAGCCCTGTCGTGCCGGAGCCGTTCACGCGTCTGGACCGCGAGGTCGTGGTCGACAATCCGTGGCATCGCTACTGCCACGACCGCTACGTCCTCGCCGACGGATCGGTCGGCGACTACTGGTACGTCGACATGGCCGGCAGCTGTGCGGTGATCCCGTGGTTCGAGGACGGTTCGACGGTGCTGATCGAGGTCGAGCGTTACCTGCTCGGCCGCAAGCTCTGGGAGTTCCCGATCGGCGGCATGCGGCCGGGGGAACAGCCGCTGCCGGTGGCACAGCGCGAGCTGCTCGAGGAAGCCGGGATGACGGCGTCGCGCTGGGATGCGCTCGGGCACTTCGCACCCTACAAGGGGGCGTCGAACGAGCTCTGCCACTTCTTCGTGGCGCGCGATCTCACGGTCGGCGAGCAGCGCCTCGAGGCGAGCGAGCGGATCACGGTGCACCGGTTCCCGTTCGCGGAAGCGCGTCGGCGGCTCGTCGATCAGGAGTGCGGCGACGGCCAGTCGATGGCCGGCCTGCTGCTGTTCGAGCGCTGGCTCGAACGGCAGCGAGCGTGATCTTCAGCACTTCAGCAGCCGGTCGAGCACGTCGGTCAGGCTGAGGATGCCGACGACCGTGGTGCCGCGCAGCACCGGCAACCGGCGCACGCCGCTCATCCGCATCAGATTGATGCAGTCGCCGAGGTTCGCGGTCTCGGGCACGCAGATCGCGGGCTGCGTCGCGGCGTCCTCGACGTGCAGCTGGTCGAGCACGCCGAGGTCGTGCGCACCGATCAGGTTCACGATGTCCTTGCCGGAGAGGATCCCGGGCAGGTCCTCGGGCTCGTGTCCTCGCACCAGCAGCGCACGGATTCCGTGATTCGCCATGCGCTCGGCCGCCGCTCTCAGGTTCTCGGTGCGTTCGGCCCATTGCACTCCCGGGTTCATCACCTGGCCGGCGCGCAGTTTCTTGTAGTCGCAGGACGTCGTCGTCATCAGAGTTCTCCACGCACGATCGTGCGCCGTTCGGAGTCGTAGCGGAAAGCGGAAGGTCCGAGTGCGGTGTCGGGGCTGAACTCGGCGTTGCCGAAGCGCAGCACCACGCCGCCGTGACAGGTGTCGCTGACGCGGATCACGGCGGCCGCGAGCAGCTCCGCCTGACGTTGGCGCAGGCGCAGCCGTTCCTGCTGCTCGTGGTCGCCGGCACGCACCGCCGCGCGCAGCGCCTTGCTGCCGCTGTCGCGCGCGGCCCGGCGATCGAGGCGCGCGGTCGCGAGCGAACG
>JAGQRB010000594.1 GCA_020425925.1 Planctomycetota bacterium | reverse complement strand
GGCCGTTCACGCTGCCGTTCTCGCTCGGACCTCAGGGTGCGCCCGGCTGCGACGTGCTCGTGAGCTCCAACGCGGTGCTCGGCATCGCCGGCACGGGTTCGGTCACGACCCCGATCGCGATCCCGTTCGTGCCGAGTCTCGTCGGCCTCTCGTTCCACAACCAGGGCGCGGTGCTCGATCCCGGCGCGAACGCGCTGGGGCTCGTGCTGTCGAACGCCACGACGGCGATCATCGGCTGGCAGTAGCCACCCGAGACTCAGGCCGGCCGGACGCCGCCCTTCTCGCCGCGCGACTCGACCCGCAGGCGCACCGTCGCCGCGCGGTCGACCCACGCACCGTGGGCGTCGCCGCCGTGCGACGGACAGATCTCGAACAGCGGGCAGTTGGCGCAGTCGGGATCGCGGGCGTAGCACACGTATCGCCCGAACAGCAGCAGTCGGTGGCCGCCGTCGATCCACTGCTCGCGCGCGAGCACCGAGCACAGATCCTGCTCGACCTTCTCGGCCTTGGTCTCGGTCGTCAGCCCGAGCCGCTGGGCGACGCGCATCACGTGGGTGTCGACGACGATGCCTTCGGCGATGCCGAAGGCGACGCCGAGCACGACGTTCGCGGTCTTGCGCGCGACGCCCGGCAGCTGCAGCAACACGCTCATGTCGCGCGGCACCTCGCCGCCGTGCTGCTCGGCGATCGCGAGACTCGCACCCTGGATCGCCTTCGCCTTGTTGCGGAAGAAACCCGTGCGGTGCACGACGGCCTCGACCTCCTCGCGCGGCGCCGCCGCCAGCGCCTCCGGAGTCGGGAACTTCTCGAACAGCAGCGGGGTGACCGTGTTGACCGTTCGATCCGTGCTCTGGGCGCTGAGGATCGTCGCGATCAACAGCGTCCAGGCATCCTTGTGGTCGAGCTCGCACCGCGGCTTCGGGATCGCCGCGGTGAGTCGTCGCATCAGATCCGGGATCTCCGGCGGTGGGCCGGCCGGCGTGATGGTCTCAGGCTTCTTCTTGCGGGCAGCCACGATTCGGCGGAGAGGGTAGCAGCTCGCCCCGACACCTCAAACGCGCTCGCCGAACACGGCCGTGCCGATCCGGACCAGCGTCGACCCGGCCGCGACCGCGGCCTCGAGGTCGCCGGTCATGCCGAGACTCAAGACCGGGAGCGGCAAGGCGAAACGATCGCTGAGCCGCTGCCGCAGCGCGGCGACGGCGGCGAACACCGGCGCCGGGTCGCCGGCGAGCGGCCCCATCGCCATCAGCCCCCGGACCCGAATCCCCGGGCAGGCCGCTGCGATATGCTCCAGCAGGGCCGCCGCGGCGTCGGGCTCGCAGCCGTGCTTACTGGCCTCGCCGGTCGCGTTCACCTGCAGCAGCGTCGCCAGCTCGCGGCCGGGGTCACGGGCCAGTTCGCGCTGCAACGCGTCCGCGAGACCGACGCGGTCGAGGCTGTGCAGCAGCGCCAGACCGCGCACCGCGAGCAGCTCGCGCACCTTGTTGGTCTGCAGCGACCCGATCATGTGCCATGCCACATCGTCGAGGTCCGCGACCTCGCCGGCCTTCGCACCGAACTCCTGCACGCGGTTCTCGCCGAACAGGCGCTGGCCGGCGGCATGGGCCTCGCGAACGCTCGCGGCCGGCTGACGCTTGCTCACCGCGAGCAGCTCGATCTCCCGCGGATCGCGCCCGACCGCCACCGCGGCAGACGCGATGCGGGCCCGAACCGCCGCGAGGTTGCCGGCGACGGCGGTCAATCCCGTTCCCAGTGCGCGGTCAGGGGCCCCGGGAACAGCACCTTGCCGCGCCGCACCAGGGCGTCCCGACCGTCGATCTCGAAGCCGCTGAGCAGCGCATCCCAGGCTTCGTAGTGATCGGTGAGCATCACCCATTCGCGCAACGCATGGCCGGCGCGCGGATCGCCGGCGTGGCGCTCGCCGAGGTGTCGCGCCAACCGGCGCATGAACGTGCCGGTCTCGGCGCGGAACGTCTCGGGCGTGACCTCGTCGCGCCGGAAACCGAACCCGTCGATCAGTTCGTCGCGATACTCGGCTGCGATCTGGCGCAGCGAGGCGCCGAGCAGCACGTCGTCGGCAGCAGTCGAGACATCCATCGGAACGCGCCCCTCAGTGCCGGAAGTGACGACGTCCGGTCATCACCATCGCCATGCCGTGCTCGTTCGCGACCGCGACGACCTCGTCGTCGCGCTTGCTGCCGCCGGGCTGGATCGCCGCGGTCGCCCCGGCCGCGGCACAGACCTGCAGGCCGTCGGGGAACGGGAAGAACGCGTCGCTCGCTACCACGGTGCCACGGGCACGGTCACCGGCCTTGTCGACCGCGATC
Source organism: Planctomycetota bacterium (assembly GCA_020425925.1). Classification (GTDB taxonomy): domain Bacteria; phylum Planctomycetota; class UBA1135; order UBA1135; family UBA2386; genus JAGQRA01. The sequence goes on along the minus strand of JAGQRB010000594.1, from coordinate 4,174 downwards.
TTGGCGGCGTCGACCCGGCTCATCTGCCCGGCGCCGACCCCGACGGTGCAGTGGGCGCCGTCGTCGGTCGCGCGCGCCAGCACGATCGCGTTGGACTTGACGTGCTTGCCGACCTGCCACGCGAACGCGAGCGTCGCGCTCTCGACCGCCGTCGGCGCGCGCGCGCACGCGACGCGTTGCTCGGGCGGGCCGTCGGGCTGATCCGGAGTCTGCAGCAGGAAGCCACCGGAGACCGGCCGGAAGACCGGTTCGCACCGCGCCGCCGCGGTCGGCGAACCGCCCAGATCGAGTACCCGCACGCTTGCCCCCCACTTCGCCTTCTCGAGTTCGGCGAGCGCACCGGGCTCGATGCTCGGTGCGACCACGACCTCGAGGAAAGTGCCGCTCGCGACCACGGCGGCCGCGGTCGCGGCGTCGAAGGTGCGGTTGGTCGCGAGGATGCCACCGAACGCGGAGACCGGGTCACTGGCGAGCGCGAGCTCGAACGCCCGGGTCAGCGTCGGCGCCACGGCCACGCCGCAGGGGTTGTTGTGCTTGACGAGCACGCAGGCGAACGCGCCGGGATCGAAGTCGAGCGCACAGGCGAGCGCGGCGTCGGCGTCGAGGATGTTGTTGTAGCTGAGCTCCTTGCCCGCCAGCTGCGTCGCGCCCGCAAGGCTCGGGCCGGCGCCGCCGGCGGAGTAGAACGCCGCCCGCTGGTGCGGGTTCTCGCCGTAGCGCAGCGTCTGCAGCAGCTCACCGGCGAACGCCGCGCGCGGCGCGAAGTACGGCTCGTCGGGCAGCTCGCGACGTTCGGCATCGAACCACTGCGCGATCGCGGCGTCGTAGGCCGCGGTGTGGGCGAACGCCTTGGCCGCGAGGCGTCGCCGCAGCGCGCGGCCGGCGGCCTCGTCGCCGCCAGGTAGCGCCGCGAGGACCGCGGCGTAGTCGGCCGGATCGACGACCACCGTGACGCTGGCGTGGTTCTTGGCGGCGCTGCGCAACATCGCCGGGCCACCGATGTCGATGTTCTCGACGATGTCGTCGCGCGCCGCGTCGGGCCGCTGCGTCGCCTCGCGGAAACGGTAGAGGTTGACGCACAGCAGATCGATCGGGTCGATCCCGTGCGTCCGCATCGCCTCGCCGTGCGCAACGAGATCACGGCGCGCCAGCAGACCGCCGTGCACCCGCGGATGCAGCGTCTTGATGCGACCGTCCATCATCTCGGGAAAACCCGTGTAGTCGGCGACCTCGGTCGCCTCGACGCCGGCATCCGTGAGGGCGCGGCGCGTGCCACCGGTCGAGAGGATCGAGTAGCCGGCGCGAACCAGCCCCTTGGCGAAGTCGACGATCCCGGTCTTGTCGGTGACGGACAGCAAAGCCCGCTTCATTTCTGGCACCCTCCGTTCGCTCCTATTGCCGCTTCTTCAGATACGCCTCGATGAATGGATCGAGGTCACCGTCGAGCACGCCGTAGACGTCGGACGTCTCGACGTCGGTGCGCAGGTCCTTGCACATCTGGTAGGGCTGCAGCACGTAGCTGCGGATCTGGTTGCCCCAGCTGATCGAACCGCGCTCGCCGTAGAACTTCGCGAGCTCGGCCTCCCGCTTCGCGAGCTCGAGCTGGTAGAGCTTGCTGCGCAGCGTGCGCATCGCGGCGTCGCGGTTCTTGTGCTGGCTGCGCTCGTTCTGGCACGACACCACGATCCCGGTCGGCAGGTGGGTGATCCGGATCGCCGACTCGGTCTTGTTGACGTGCTGGCCGCCCGCTCCCGACGCCCGGAACGTGTCGACGCGCAGGTCCTCCTTGCGAATGTCGACGCTCACGGTGTCGTCGAGCTCGGGCACCACCTCGACCGACGCGAACGAGGTCTGGCGCCGCGCGTTGCCGTCGAACGGCGAGATGCGCACCAGGCGATGAACGCCCTGCTCGGCCTTCAGCCGGCCGTAGGCATAGGGGCCCTTGACCAGGATGGTCGCGGTCTTGATGCCGGCCTCCTCGGCCATCTGCATGTCGTTCTCCTCGAGTTCGTAGTCGTGGGTCGCCGCCCACTTCACGTACATGCGCAGCATCATCTCGGCCCAGTCCGAGGCGTCGACACCGCCCGCGCCTGGCACGATCGTGACGAACGCGTTCATCATGTCGTGCTCGCCGCCGAGCATGAGCTGGAACTCGAGGTCGTTGAGGCGGGTGTCGATCTGCTTCTTGACCTCGACGAGGTCGGTCTCGACCGCCTTCGGGTCCTCCTCGCCGAGTTCGAGCAGGACGCGCCCGTCCTCGATCAGCTGGGCGATCGAGTCGATCGGTTCGACGACCTGGGTGCAGAGCTTCTTCTGCTGGACGATCGGCTGGGCGCGCTCGGGCTCGTCCCAGAACCCGGGCTGGGTCATCCGGTTCTCGATGTCCGCTAGCTCACGGTGGCGTCGAACGTAGTCAAAGACTCACCTTGATCGCGGCCACACGGGCGTCGGCTCGGTCGAGGATGTCGCGGTAGTCGTTCGCTGCCATTTTCGGACAGATTGAACCGCGGCCCGCCCGTTTTCCAGCCCGCGTGACGGGCGGCGGCGGCGACCGATGGAAGGAAACCCGCGGCGGGCGCTGCAGGCAAAGGATCGAAGTCGGCGAATCATGGCCCGCCGCGGGTTCCGATGTTCGGTCGCCCCGGCGTCGCGTCTGCGCCGCCGGGCAGGCCCATACTCGGCACGGCGCGCGCTCGCATGAGCTGCAGGTCGCCGGCCGGAGGCCGCCCGAGAGCATCGAGTTGCGGACGCACGCGATCGCATCGAACGCTCGCCGGCGAGCGTGCAGCGCAGTTTTTTTGCGTCGCGGCGGTGCGGAAACGAGTCCGTCGATCCTGCCGCGACCGCGCCGCGCGTCGGAGAATCCGGCAGCTGCGCCGATCGGGACGGTGACAGCGGGGATCCGCCGCGACCGCCGTGCACCTACCTCAGATCACGCTCTGCGACGCGGAGTTCGCGAGGCGGCGTCGCGCGACGGCTTCGGCCGACTGGTAGCTCTTGAGCTTGTTGTAGAGCGTCTTGGTGTCGATCCCGAGGATCCGGGCGGCGCGCGTCTTGTTGCCACCGGTCGACGCGAGCACACGGTGGATGTGACGCTTCTCGACCTCGGCGAGCGGCAACTGCAACACCTCGTCGGGTTCGGTCTCGCCGACGAGTCGCCGCAACACCGTCGACGGCTCGGCGACCACGACGTCGTACTCGGCGCCTTCGAGGCGACCGCGCAGCTCGTCGAGGGAAGAGCAGTTGCTCGTGAGGCAGCCCCATTCGGCGGTGGCGCGCGTCAGGTGGGCGGCGGAAGGGTCGTTCGCCGAGAACAGCAGCAGGCGTTTTCCGAGGGTCATGATGATATCTCTGAGCCCAGCGCAGGCCGGAACGTCATGGCTGGCAAGAGGGGTCGGTCAGCGGGGGTGTCGTCTGCTACGTGATGTCGCCGACACAGTGAGTGGCCTTACGACCTTTTTTCTCTTTCCCCGCTGCCGCGCGAGTACTCGCGGAATTCCGCGCATCGCGTTCGGATCGCAACCGACTCGAGCAATCTCGCGCGACCTCGGCGCGGCCGTCGACGCCGTTCGAGCCGTTCCGCACGGCTCGCCGAAGGCGCCCTACTCGAAGGTCTTGGCGCCGAGCGAGAGGTGCCCTTTGCCCGTTCGCAACAGGATCTCGGTGCGCTCGTCGCCGCGGGCGCCGGTCATCGCGGCGCTGTACTCGGACGGATGCTCGACCGGGAAGCCGAAGCTGCTGCCGCACTTGCCGATCTGCGCCCGCGCGTCGAGACGAAAGCCCGTTGTCGGCGGGATGTAGCACTGCACCGTGCCCTCACCGGTATCGAGCCGGATGCGTTCGCCCGGCCGGCGCACGAAGACCTGCATGTCGCCGACCGCGGTTTCGAGCACGAGATCGCCGGCGTGATCGAATGCGATCACGTTGCCGCGGCCGGTGCGCGCGGTGATCGGAGCCGCGCACTGCTCGAACCGCAGGTCGCCGCGCCCGGTCGTCACCGTCAGCGGGCCGCGGCGGTCCCGGGCGGTGACATGGCCGTTGTGCTCGATCGCGATCCCGACCGCCAACTCGGCGGGCAGCTTGAGCCCGAGCTCGAGGGCCAGCATGCGGGGAACGCCGGCCGCGAGCCTCGGGGCGCGGACGACCAGGGTCCCAGGATCGGCCGGATCGGGTG
>JAGQRB010000593.1 GCA_020425925.1 Planctomycetota bacterium | reverse complement strand
TCAGCGGCGGCGTCGTCAAGTTCTTCGACATCACCAACAAGAACGCGCCGGTCGCGCTCGGCCAGTACACGCCGAACTCGATCACGATCCCGCACAACGCGTTCATCATCGGCGACCGCTGCCACGTCAGCTGGTACTCGCTCGGCTACCGCTGCATCGACATCAGCAACCCGAACAACCCGGTCGAGATCGCGTCCTACGACACCTACAACGGCACGACGAACTCGTACGACGGCTGCTGGGGCTGCTACCCGTTCCTGCCGTCGGGCAACATCCTCGCGTCGGACCAGAGCACCGGCCTCTACGTCATCGCGCTCAACATCTCGGACATCCAGATCGCGCACACGCCGCTGCCCGACACCCAGAACGAGGACGGTCCCTACACGGTCACCGCCACCGCCACCAGCACGTCGCCGATCGGGTCGATGAACCTGAGCTGGCGCCAGGGCAACAGCGGCGCGTTCACCACCGTCGCGATGACGCCGACGGGCAACCCGAACGAGTACTCCGCCGGCATCCCGGGTCACGACGCGGTCACCACGCTCCAGTACCACATCGACGCGACCGACGCGAGCAGCTCGCGGCGCGAGCCGGCGAGCGGTGAGCACGACTTCCTGATCGGCACCGTGACGCAGGTGTTCTACGACGGTTTCGAGACCGACCTCGGCTGGACCCACGGCACGACCGGAGTGCAGGACGACTGGCAGCGCGGCAGCCCCGCGGGGCAGTCGGGCACCTCGGGCGGCATCCCGTGGCAGGATCCGACCGGCGCCTTCGCCGGCAGCAACATCTGGGCGAACGACCTCGGCGGCACCGGCTTCAACGGCTCGTACCAGAACAACAACGCCAACTGGCTGCAGTCGCCCGGCATCGCGACCGGCGGTGTGCAGGGGCTGCGGCTGCGCTTCTGGCGCTGGCTCGAGCTCGCGGCCGGCGACGTCGGCACGATCCTGGTGAACGGCAACAACGTCTACACCAGCCCGGCCGGCGGCATCAACGACGGCAGCTGGCAGTTCGTCGACATCGACATCTCGTCGATCAGCAACGGCACCAGCTCGCTGCAGGTGCGCTTCGAGCTCACCACCAACGGGACGATCGTTTCGGGCGGCTGGGGCATCGACGAGCTCGAGATCGCGACGGTCTCCGACTGCGCACCGCCGCTGCTCTACGGCAACGCCACCGCCGGCACGCCGGGTCTGCCGACGATCGCCAAGCCGCAGCCGGCGAGCGTCGGCTCGGTGACCACGATCGAGGGCGGCAATGTGCTCGCCAGCGCGCCCGCGTTCCTGGTGCTGAACCTGTTCGACGACAACCAGTCGGTGTTCGGCATCACGGCGCTGGTGCAGTCGGGTGGTCCGACGCAGCTCGCGTTCGCCTCGGCGCTCGGCCAGCTGAGCTATCCGTTCACGGTGCCGAACAACCCGAGCCTCGACAACCTCTACATCTACGGCCAGATCGTCAGCGTCGACGCCGGCGGCCCGATGGGGCTCGCGGCGACGCAGGGCCTGCGATTCCGGGTCTGCGCGCAGTAGGCGCGCCTCGACTCCGGGTGGGGGCGCCGCGCGGACCTGCCGCCCGTCCCCGCGTGCCGAGGATTCGGCACGCGGGGTGGGTAGGGCTGTGGCCACCTTGGCGCCAGGCGCGATCGCGTCTACCCTGACAGGGCGTTCCCCCGACGTCCTTCGCGATCCCATCGGCGCCATCGCGCCGTGCCGCCACCGAGCTCATGCGAACCCCACGACCCTTCGTCGCCGTCCTCGGCCTCGCCGCCGCCGTCACCGCCAGCCTCAGCGCCCAAGGCGTGAACTGCGCGCTGCTGAGCAACTTCAACGTCCACGGCCCGTTCAACGACGTCTGGGGCTACACCGCCCCGAACGGCGACGAGTACGCGCTGCTCGGTTCGACGACCGGCACCGTCGTGGTCGACATCAGCAATCCCGGCACCCCGGTCGAGCGCGGGTGGTTCCCGTGGGCGAGTTCGACCTGGCGCGACATCCGCACCTACGGCAGCTACGCCTACGTCGTCACCGAAGCGACTGCCGGCTTCCAGATCCTCGATCTCAGCAATCCGAACAGCCCGACGCAGGTCGGCATCTTCGGCACCGCGAACTCGGGCAACGCCCACAACGTCTGCATCGACGTCGGCGCCGGCCGGCTCTACCTGGTCGGCTGCAACACCGGCACGGTGGCCTACGACCTGACCGCCAATCCGGCGAACCCGACGTTCCTCGGCTACGCGCTGCCGGGCGGCAGCGCCAACTACTTCCACGACCTCTGCGTCGAGAACGGCTACGCCTACGGCGCGATGATCTACAACGGCGTGCTGCGCATCATGGACGCCAGCGCGCCGCTGCCTTGGACCGCGCTGAGCAACTCGCCGACGCCGGGCAGCTTCACGCACAACTGCTGGCCGAACGCCGCCGGCACGCTCTGCGTCACGACCGACGAGGTCAGCGGCGGCGTCGTCAAGTTCTTCGACATCACGAACAAGAACAGCCCGCAGCCGCGCGGCCAGTTCACGCCGAACGCGACCACGATCCCGCACAACGCGTATCTGATCGGCGATCTGTGCCACGTCAGCTGGTACTCGCTCGGCTACCGCTGCATCGACGTCAGCGATCCCAACAACCCGGTCGAGGTCGCCTCGTACGATACCTATCCGGGCACGACGAGCTCGTACGACGGCGCCTGGGGCTGCTACCCGTTCCTGCCGTCGGGCAACGTGCTGATCTCGGACCGCTCGACCGGGCTCTACGTCGTCAAGCCGCAGCTCACCGACATGCAGATCACGCACGCGCCGCTCGGCCGCACGAGCGACGAGGACGGGCCCTACGACGTCGTCGCGACGGTGACGAGCAGCGCGCCGATCACGTCGCTGACGATGAACTGGCGCGTCGGCAGCGGCGGCAACTTCACCGCGGTCGCGATGACTCCGACCGGGCAGCCGAACCAGTACGGCGCATCGATCCCGGGGCACGACGCGGTGAAGACGATCGAGTACTACCTCGAGGGTGTCGACAGCGCCGGTACGCGCCGCGAGCCGACGACCGGCCAGTTCGCGTTCGACATCGCCGGCGTCTCGACGCTGTTCTACGACGGCTTCGAGACCGACCTCGGCTGGACCCACGGCACGTTCCTCGGCACCGACGAGTGGCAGCGCGGCGCGCCGACCGGCGCGGCCGGCACCTCGGGCGGGATCGCGTGGCAGGATCCGCCGGCGGCCTACGCCGGCACCAACGTCTGGGGCACCGACCTCGGCGGCCCCGGCTTCAACGGCGCCTACGAGAACCAGAGCCTGACCTACCTCGATTCGCCGATGATCGCCACCGGTTCGGATCGGCCGACGACGCTGCGCTTCCGGCGCTGGCTGCAGGTCGCGCCGGGCGACGCCGCGATGGTCTACGTCAACGGCATCCAGGTCTTCTACGGGCAGAACATCCAGGACACGAGCTGGCAGCAGGTCGACATCGACATCTCGTCGCTCAACCTCGCGGGCTCGATGACCGTGCGGTTCCAGCTGTTCGGCAACAACGCCGGGTGGTCGGGCGGCTGGAACATCGACGAGCTCGAGATCCTCAAGCTCTCGGAGTGCGTGCCACCGAAGCTCTACGGCGTCGGCACCGCCGGCGGCAGCGGCGTGCCCGACATCACGCTCGCGGCGCCGGCCGCGATCGGCACCACGACCGACATCGAGGGCAGCGGCATCGCGCCGAGCGCGCCGACGTTCACGGTGTTGAACTTCATGGACGCCAACCAGTCGGTGTTCGGCATCACCGCTTTGGTCGCGACGCCCGGGGCGGTCTGGTTCGGCACCGCGTCGGCGCAGGGCGAGATCGCGGTGCCGTTCACGGTGCCGAACAACGCCGCGCTCGACAACCTCTACGTCTATGCGCAGATGATCCCGGTCGATCCGGCCGGGCCGCAGGGGCTGGCGGCGTCGCGCGGGCTGCGCTTCCGCGTCTGCCCGCAGTGACGGGTCGGCCACGGCGGGACTAGAATGCGCTCATGCGCGCCCTGCTCTCGTCGTTGGTGCTGCTCGGCCTGGTTGCGACCGCCTCGGGCCAGGGTGTCAACTGCACCCTGCTCGGCACGTTCCCGCCCTACAGCAACGATCCGTTCGTCGGCCTATGGGGCTACGCCGCGCCGAACGGCGACGAGTACGCGTTGATCGGTACCACCGCCGGCACCATCGTCGTCGATGTCAGCAATCCAACCAACCCGATCCAACGCAAGTGGTTGCCGTGGGGTTTCGCGAGCACGCGCGACATCCGGACCTACTCGCACTTCGCCTACGTCGTCACCGGTGCGAACGCGGGCTTCCAGATCCTCGACCTCGGCGATCCGGGCAACCCGGTCGCCCTCGGCGTCTTCGGCGCTACCCACTCGAGCAGCGCCCGCAACGTCTGCGTCGACGTCGCTGCCGGCCGGCTCTACCTCGTCGGATGCGACACCGGCACGCTGGTCTACGACCTGACGCAGAACCCGGCGAACCCGACGTTCCTCGGTTACGCACTCCCGGGCGGCAACGTCAACTACGTGAACGATCTCTGCGTCCAGAACGGCTACGCCTACGGCGCGATGCTCGCTACGAACATGCTGCGCATCGTGGACGCCAGCGCGCCGCTGCCGTGGATCGCGCTCAGCAACACCAGCATGCCGGCGGCATACACCTGCTGGCCGAACGCGGCCGGCACGCTCTGCGTTGCGACCAGCGGAATCAACGGTGGTGGGGTCAGGCTCTTCGACATCAGCAACAAGAGCAGTCCGCAGCCCCTCGGCCAGTTCTCGCCGAACCTGTCGTCTCGCCCGAGCGACGCGTACCTCGTCGGCGGCTTCTGTCACGCGATCTGGGACAACCTGGGGTATCGCTGCCTCGATGTCCGCAACCCGAACAACCCGGTCGAGGTCGCGTCGTTCAACACCTCGAGCAGCGCCTGTCACCCCTTGCTGCCGTCGGGCAACGTGTTGGTCGCGGCCCGGTTGGCGGGGCTCGACGTCATCCGGCCGCACATCCCCGACATGCAGATCGCGCATGCGTCCCTCGGCCACACGGACGACGAGGACGGGCCCTACGAGGTCACCGCCACCGTGACGAGCAGCGTGCCGGTCACCTCGATGACGGTGTACTGGCGCGTCGGCGGTACCGGCACCTTCAACCCGGTGGCAATGACGCCGACCGGGCAGCCGAACGAGTTCGGCGCGGCGATCCCGGGACACGACGCGATCGCCACGATCGAGTACTACCTCGAGGGCACGAACAGCGGCGGCACATGGCGACAGCCGGTGTCCGGCCAGTACGCGTTCGACATCGCCGGCATCCGGACACTGTTCCACGACGGCTTCGAGACCGATCTCGGCTGGATCCACACGGCGGTCCTCGGCGCCGACGAGTGGCAGCGCGGCGCACCGACCGGGGCAAACGGTACCTCGGGCGGAGTCCCGTGGCAGGATCCGCCGGCGGCCTACGCCGGCAGCAACGTGTATGGCACCGACCTCGGTGGCCCGGGCTTCGACGGTGCCTACGAGAACCTGAGCCTGACCTACCTGATCTCGCCGGCGATCGCCATCCGCTCGGGTCGGGCGGAGAGGCTGCGCTTCCGGCGCTGGCTGCAGGTTGCGCCCGGCGATTACGCGTTGGTCTACGTCAACGGCCTGGCGGTGTTCAGCGGGCAGAACATCCGGGACCAGAGCTGGCAGCAGGTCGACATCGACATCTCGGGGCTCGATCTCACGGGTTCGATGGACGTGGGCTTCCGGCTGATCGCGAACGGCGTCGGGCAGTCCGGCGGCTGGAACATCGACGAACTCGAGGTCCTCGGGCGCTCGGAGTGCGCGCCGCCGAAGCTCTACGGCGTCGGCACCGCTGGCGGCAGCGGCGTGCCCGACATCACGCTCGCGGCGCCCGCGGCGATCGGCACCACGACCGACATCGAGGGTCGCAGCATCGCGCCGAACGCGCCGACGTTCACGGTGCTGAACTTCGCGGTCGCCAACCAGTCGGCGTTCGGCATCACCACGCTGGTCGCGGTGCCCTGGGCGGTGTGGTTCGGCACCGCCTCGGTGCAGGGCGAGATCGCGGTGCCGTTCACCGTGCCGAACAACGCCGCGCTCGACAACGTCTACGTCTATGCGCAGATGATCCCGGTCGACCCGGCCGGGCCGCAGGGGCTGGCGGCGTCGCGCGGGCTGCGCTTCCGCGTCTGCCCGCAGTGACGGGTCGGCCACGGCGGGACTAGAATGCGCTCATGCGCGCTCCGCTCTCGTCGTTGGTGCTGCTCGGCCTGTGCTCGACCATCCTGGCTCAGGCCGTCAACTGCACGCTGCTCGGCCACTTCCACCACTACAACTACGATCCGTTCATCGCCTTGTGGGGCTACGCCGCGCCGAACGGCGACGAGTACGCGCTGATCGGGACGACCGCCGGCACCATCGTCGTCGATGTCACCAATCCAACCAATCCGATCCAGCGCAAGTGGTTGCCGTGGGGTTTCGCGAGCACGCGCGACATCCGGACCTACTCGCACTACGCCTACGTCGTCACCGCGGCGAACCCGGGCTTCCAGATCCTCGACCTCAGCAACCCGAACAGTCCGGTTGCGCTCGGAGTCTTCGGCACGCTTCACTCGAATCGCGCCCGCAACGTCTGCGTCGACGTCGGTGCCGGCCGGCTCTACCTCGTCGGATGCGACACCGGCACGCTGGTCTACGATCTGACGCAGAATCCGTTCAACCCGACGTTCCTCGGTTACGCACTCCCGGGCGGCGTCGCCAACGAGGTGAACGATCTCTGCGTCGAGAACGGCTACGCCTACGGCGCGACGCGCAGCACCAGCATGATGCGCATCGTGGACGCCAGCGCGCCGCTGCCGTGGACCGCTCTCAGCATCACCGGCGTGCCGGCGGCATA
>JAGQRB010000592.1 GCA_020425925.1 Planctomycetota bacterium | reverse complement strand
GCTCGAGCGGCGCCCGGCCGGCGCCGGCATCGCCGAGTCGGATGTGGATCTCGGCCAGATCGATCAGCGCACCCGCGATCTTCCGCCGCTCCGGCGCCCCGACCGCGAGGTCGTCGAGCCGTTCGACGCAGAGCGCGGCCGCGGCCTCGAGCTGCCGCTCGTAGCCGGGCTCGAGCTCGGTCTGCCGCGCCAGCCGGTCGTCGAGCACCGTGACGAGCTGCCGCACCGCGGCGACTGCGGCGTCGGCGGCAGCTCGCGCATCGGCACGTTCACGCGCGAGCGCACTCTGCAGCCGCCATTCCTGGAACCACCAGAACGAAGGTGCCGCGACCGCGACCGCGACCGCCAACGCAGCCGCCGCGGCACCGGCCGGGTGACGCCGAACCAGACCGACGAGGCGTCGCCCGGCACCCGGCGGATCGCTCTGGAGCGGTTCGCCGCGGAGCCAGGCACGCAGATCGGCCGCCAGCGCGCCGGCGCTCGGGTAGCGCGACGCCGGCGTCTTGCCGAGGCACGTGGTGCAGATGACCGCGAGCCCGCGCGGGACCCGCACCGAACTCGCACTCATCGTCGGCGGCTCGCTGGCGACGATGCGCTGCAGCACCGCGCCGGTGGACGGCGCGTCGAACGGCCGTCGACCGGACAGCAGCTCGTAGAGCACGACGCCGCACGAGAACACGTCGCTCGCGGGACCGTCCGCGGCGCCGCTCGCCTGCTCCGGACTCATGTAGTGCGGCGTCCCGATCAGGCCGACTTCCGGACGACCCTGGCCACCCGCCCCGGGGCGGCGAGCGATGTCGCTGGCCAGCCCGAAGTCGATCAGCCGCACCGACCCGTCGTCGGCGATCAGCACGTTCTGTGGTTTCACGTCGCGATGCACGACGCCGTGCTCGTGCGCGTACTGCAGCGCCTCCGCGACCTCGGCGACGACGCGGGCGGCGAACTCGCAACGCGCCCGCGAACCCGGAGCACCGAGGTCACCGCGACGGCAGAGCTCGTCGAGCGATGTACCGCCGACGTGCTCCATCGCGAAGAAATGCACACCCGAGCGCTCGCCGACCTCGAAGATCGGCACGATGCCGGGATGCCGCAGGCGCGCCGCCGACGACGCCTCGCGACGGAACCGCTCGATCGCAGCCGGCGTGCCGGTGAGCTCGCCGTTGAGCACCTTGACGACGACACGTCGGTGCAGCGAGACCTGCTCGGCTTCGAACACCCGCCCCATGCCGCCCTCGCCGAGCTGCCGGAGCAGCGCGTAGTCACCGAGGCGCGCACCGGCTGCGATCGACGGCGCCTCCGGCAGCTCGTCGCCGTCCTCGCCCGCGGCCGGCGGGCGGACCATCGGCTCGAGCAACGCGCGCAGATCGGCGTGAAGGGCCAGGAAGTCGTCTGCCGGTGGCGCCGCCGGGTCCTCGCGCCAGGCGACGAACAGGTCGAGCGCGCGCTGCAGTCGGTCGAGTCGATTGTCGGAGGTCACGATGGAATGCGGCCAGCCGCGGCACCGCCGGCGAGCGAGTCTACCGCGTGCGAGAAAAAGTGCGGGCCGCTGTCCGCTGACCGCGAGCGCGGTCGCCATCCCGAGGGACGGCCGCCGCCGCGGCCCGCCACCCTGCGTAACCCGACCGCCGAGAACATGCCACGATTCCCGCACCGCCTCTTCGCCCTGCTCGCCGTCCTCGTCCTTGCCATCGGCAGCACGACGGCGCAGGTCACGTCCTACTTCGACGTCGACGGCGCCTACCATCAGCAGCAGTACAACCAGCTGAAGCCGAACGGCTATCGCATGATCGCGCTGTCGATCTACGGCAGCCTCAGCAACCCGTCCTACGCGGCGACCTGGGTGCTGCGCGGCGGGCCCGACCAGGTCGCGTTCCACGGCCTCACGGCCGCCCAGTACCAGACCTGGAGCAACACCTGGTGGCCGCTGGGCTATCGCCCCAAGATCCTGACGGCGACCGGCAGCGCGCTGAACCCGCGCTTCGCCGGTGCCTACGAGCTCCAGACCAACCCGACCGGTTGGACCAGTCACGGGCTGACGGCGACCCAGTTCAACGACGACCGCAAGACTGCGCAGGCGCAGGGCCTCGACGTCACCGCGGTCGACGTCTACGGCAACGCGACCGACATCCGCTACATCGCCTCGTTCGGCCGCGTCGACGCCGGCCAGCACGAGATCATCAGCGACGACCACGCGAGCTACGTCGAGCACTTCGACGCGCTCACCGACGGCCACGCGCGACCGGTGCTCGTCGGCTTCAACGACTCCGGCTCGTTCGTATCGGTCTGGCAGAGCAACGATCTGCCCGGCGGCTGGGTCGCGCACAGCGACATGTCCGCCGTCCAATACCAGGCGCTGAACAACATCTACTGGAACCAGGGCAAGTACCCGATCTCGCTGCAGGGCTCGGGCAGCGGCAGCTCACGTCGTTTCGCCGCGGTCTGGGCCCAGAGCGACCTGCCGGCGGTCCCGACCTTCTCCGCCACCGGCGTCGCCGTGCCACAGCTCGCGACCTTCGATGCGTGGGTGCAGAACTGGATGCAGCAGACCAGGACGCGTGCGACCGCGCTGGCGATCGTCAAGGACGGCAGGCTGGTGTTCGCGCGCGGCTACACCAATGCGCCGTCCGGGTATCCGATCACGCAGCCGACGAGCCTGTTCGAGATCGCCTCGTGCAGCAAGCCGATCACCGCGATCGCGATGCACCAGCACTTCGAGCGGCCGCAGTACGGCATGGCACAGACCGACACGCTGGTGTCGTGGCTGCCGTTCCTGCAACCGCTCGATCCGCTCGTGAACCAGATCTCGTTGAACTCGCTGCTGACCCACCGCGGCGGCTGGGATCGCGACAAGACCGACGGCTTCGATCCGATGTTCCACGACTACGAGATCGTGAACGCATTCAACCTGCACTACCCGATCAACAAGAGCCACATCATGCAGTTCATGATGACGCAGGAGATGCTCGACTTCGTGCCGGACTCGCAATACGCCTACAGCAACTTCGGCTTCTCGCTGCTCGGCATCGTGCTCGAGTTCGCCAATCCCGGCTGGGCCTACGATCGCATCATCGGCCGCGACGTATTCTCGCCGCTCGGGCTGACGCGACCGAAGCTCGCGCGCTCGCTGCGATCGCAGCTCTGGCCCGGCGAGGTCACCTACCACCCGTACGTGCCCGCGCTCGGCCGCACGGTGCACGACGACAACCGCGACTGGGTCGCGACGCAGTACGGCGCCGCCAACAAGGAGAACATGGACAGCCACGGCGGCTGGGTCATGGCCGCGCCCGACTACGCCAAGATCCTCGCAGCGTTCGATCTCGGGGCCAGCAACCCGCTGATGACACCGGCGACCCGCGACGCGATGTGGACCGTCGAGTCCGGCTACGCGACGCTGACGCGCGGCTGGCGCATGAACACCGTGTCGAACGGCAATGGTGGCACCGTGCGCATGCACCACCATTCCGGCAAGCTGTCGGGCAACGTCTCGTTCGTCGCCAAGCGCGAGGACGGGCTGTCGTTCGTGTTCTTCACCAACGGCGACAAGTCCAACCTCGATGGCGGGCTGCACGGCGCGGTGATGAGCGCGCTCGCGGACACCATCACGTCGTGGCCGACGCACGATCTGTTCCCGACCGTCGGAATCCCGTCGTTCGTGCACCAGAACGGCAGCCTCGCGCCCTACGGCAACCCGTGCCTCGGCTCGTCCGGCTTCCCGCAGTTCACCGCGACCGCCCTGCCCGAGGTCGGCCAGAACCAGGGTTTCAGGCTGTCCAACGGCCCCCGCAACCAGCTCGCGGTGATGATCCTCGGCCTGGCCCCGCACTACACCTCGCTGGCGCCGTACGGCGGCGGCTTCTGCGCGCTGCAGACCGATCCGATCGCCTCGTTCCTCGCCGTGACGAGCACGACCGGCACGGCGTCGTTCACCTGGCCGACACCGCAGAACTCCGCGGCGATCGGGCTCACGGTCCACACCCAGGCCGCGGTGTTCGATCCGCCGGCGAATCCACTCGGTCTGATCACGACCCGCGCGATCGCGGTCACACTCGGCGGCTGGCAGTAGCAGGCGCGCCGGTCACGGCGTGCCAATGTCACCGCGCGCGGCGCGGTGCGCGGTACGGGCGCGCTGCCACGCCAGCAGCGCGTCGACCGCGAGTAGACGCGCATCCGCGAGCTGCACCTCGCGCAGCTGGATCCGCAGCAGATCGCTGCGGCCGAGGTCGAACGCGCGCTGCTC
>JAGQRB010000591.1 GCA_020425925.1 Planctomycetota bacterium | reverse complement strand
GTCGAGGTGTCGCGCAAGGTCGTCGACATCGTCGACGAGGCGACCCGCCTGTGCGACGACGGCGTCACCGAGATCACGCTGCTCGGCCAGACCGTCAACGCCTACGGCCGCGACCTGAAGGGCCAGGACGCGACGCTCGCCCGCCTGCTTCGCGCGCTGCACGCGATCCCGTCGCTGCGCAGGCTGGCGTTCATCACCTCACACCCGAACTTCCTCAACCAGGAGCTGATCGACGCGCTCGCCGAGCTGCCGCGCGTCGCGCGCTACCTGCATCTGCCGGCGCAGTCGGGCAGCAACGCGGTGCTGAAGACGATGCGGCGCGGCTACACCGTCGAGCGCTACAAGAAGCGCGTCGATCTGCTGCTCGCGAAGGCCCCCGACTTCGAGTTGCACAGCGACTGGATCGTCGGCTACCCGGGCGAGACCGCCGCCGACTTCGAGGCGACGGTCGCGTTCGTGCGCGAGATCGGCTTCGCGCAGAGCTACGTCTTCAAGTACTCGCCGCGCCCCGGCACGTTCGCGGCCGAGCTGCCGGACGACGTTCCCGCCGCCGAGAAGGAACGCCGGAACCAGGTGCTGCTGGCGGTGCAGGAGGAGCTCACCGCGGCGCGTCACCGTGCACTCGTCGGCGCCACCGTCGAAGTGCTGGTCGAGGGTGCCAGCAAGGTCGAGGGTCGCCTGAGCGGTCGCACCGTGCACCACCGGCTGGTGCACTTCCCGGCCGACGACGACGCGCTGATCGGCCAGTACGTGACGGTCCGCGTCGTCGAAGCGCTGGCGCACTCGGTGGTCGGCGAGCTCGTGCCCGAAGGGGCGCTCGAACCGTGAACCCGGCGGCGCTGATGGCCGAGGCGCTCGAGCTGGCGCAGCGCGGGCGCTTCCACGTCGAGCCGAACCCGCGCGTCGGTTGCCTGCTGCTCGAGGACGGCGAGATCGTCGGCCGCGGCTGGCACGAGTTCTACGGCGGTCGCCACGCCGAGGCGATGGCGCTCGACGATGCGCGCGCGCGCGGGCGGCAGCCGGACACCGCGGTCGTGACGCTCGAGCCGTGCTCGAGCGCGATGGGGGAGGACGGCAAGAAAACGCCGCCGTGCGCGCAGGCACTGGTCGCGGCCGGGATCCGGCGTGTCGTGATCGGCAGCACCGATCCGAACCCGCGGCATCGCCGCGCCGGCATCGCGGTGCTCGAGCAGGCCGGTGTCGAAGTGCAGGACGGCGTGCTGGCGTCGCAGTGCGACGACGCGCTCGAGCTGTTCCGGAAGTCGCTGGCGCTGGCGCGGCCGTGGATCCTCTGCAAGTGGGCGATGACCCTCGACGGCAAGACCGCGGCGCCGACCGGCGAGGCGCGCTGGATCTCGGGTCCCGAGGCGCGCCGGCGCACCCACGAGCTGCGCGCGCGCTGCTCGGGCGTGATGGTGGGCTTTCGCACCGCGCAGATCGACGACCCCGAGCTGACCGTGCGCCATGTCGAGGGCGCGCAACCCATTCGCATCGTCGTCGACCCGCTCTGCGAGGTCGACGACGACAGCAAGCTGGTGAAGACCGCGCGGCAGC
>JAGQRB010000590.1 GCA_020425925.1 Planctomycetota bacterium | reverse complement strand
CGGCGCGGTCGGCGCGCGCGGTCGCTTGCGCAGCAGGTTCAGCATCAGGACGGCGAGCAGCGGGCCCGACACCACGCCGGCGGCGCCGACGCGCCACCAGCCGGCCGGATCGAACAGCAGGTCGACGAGCGTCAGCGCCGCCAGCAGGCCGGCGCCGATCGCGCCGCCGCCGCGCACGGTATTGGCGAGATCGCTGGTGCGCAGGCCGACGATCGCGAGCGCGCGCGCCAGCGAGTAGCACAGCGCGACGAGGATCGCGATGCAGACCGCCGCCGCGAAGCCGATCACGCCGCCGTACCAGGCCGCCGGGATACCGAGCGCGTAGATCGTCAGGCAGCGCCAGAACTGCGCGGCGCGATCGAGCTGCGGTCGGCCGACGGCCCAGAACAGCGGCCCGATCACCGACTTCAGACCGGCGAGTCCGCCGTGCACCGACAGCAGTGCGAACAGACCGGGCACCGCCACGTACTTGTCGCCGAACGCGGCGCGCGGCAGCGCGTCGCCGCACCACGCCATCGCGACCGTCATCGGCGTGCCGACCAGCAGGAACGCGCGCACCGCGCCGAGCCAGGCGCGTGCCAGCCGGGCCTGGTCGTCCTTGACGACCACGTAGGCCGGGACCGCGACCGGCGCGAGCACGCGCAGGAAGACGTCCTCGGGCAGCTTCGCCAGTCGGCCGGCGCCGTCGTAGACCGCGACTGCACTCTTGCCGATGATCTTGCCGAGCACGAGCGCGCCCGAGCTGAAGATCATCACCAGCAGGAACGGCGTGCCGGCGGCGCCGAGGTTGTAGTGCAGCAGTTCCTTCAGCGTGTCGCGGTCGAAGTTCGGCCGCGGCCAGTGCGGCGCGACGACGTAGCTCACGATCGAGCGGATCGCGGTCGCGGCGAGGTGACCGATCAGCAGCGACCAGACGTCGCGCCACAGCCACGCGAACAGTAGCGTCAGGCCGGTGCCGAGCAGCGCCGCGACGAAGTCGCCGAGCGCGACGCGACGGAAGTCGAGGCCCTTCATGTGCGCCGCGCGCGCCGGGCTCTGCACCGAGTCGAGCAGGCCGTTGAGCGCGAGCACGAGGAACAGACCAGGCAGCCAGTAGCGCGCCTCGGTCGCCGGGTCGCGGAAGAACCACGCGAACGGCCACGCCAGCGGCACCAGCACCGCGGTGATCACCAACGAGCGCAACACGCGCACCGTGAAGACGGTGTCGAGGTAGCGCCGCTCGGCGCCGCGGTCGGACCAGATCGACACCTGTTCGCCGACGAAGACCGTCAGCGACTCGATCACGCCGATGCCGGCGAGCACGATCGCGAACAGCCCGAGGTCGGTTTCGGGCAGCAGCCGCCAGAGCACGATCGGCGCGACCAGCTGCACGATGCGCTGCCCGCCGACGCCGAGGAACTGCCAGAACAGACTCGCCAGCGTGCGGCCGAAGAGGTCGTTGCTCACGTCACCGCCGTCCGCGCCGCGGCGGCCTCGGCGTGCGGTCGGCTCGCACCGCGCGCGAACACGCGGTGCCAGGATTCGAGCACGAGCAGCGTATGCACCGTCAGGGCGTTGTCGGCGAGCGACTCGGGCGATGCAAGCACCGACTCGAGCCAATGGCGGGGCAGGAAGTCGGCGCAGAAGCCGGCGTTGCCGGCGCCGAGCAGCTGTTCGCGCACCGCCGGCAGTCGCGCCGGCGCGAGCCACTGCGGCACCGAGTTCGGGAAGCCGTGCTTCTTGCGGGTGCTGACGTCGGCCGGCAGGTGGCGCGCCGCCAGCCGTCGCAGCAGGATCTTGTTGCCGTGCTTGCTCGCGTACTTGTGGCGGCCGTGCACGGTCATCGCGAACTCCGCGACGCGGTGGTCGAGGAACGGCACACGACCCTCGACCGACGCCGCCATCGTGGTGCGGTCGAGCAGGCTCAGCAGCTGGTGCGGCAGATAGGTGCGGGTGTCGACGCAGAGCTGGCGGTTGCGCGGGTCGAGGTGCGCGGCCTGCCGGAAGCACTCGGCGATCTCGGCGAGGTGATCGCGTTGCGTCACATCGCGCAGCGCCTCGCGGTCGAGATCGGCGAGGTGCGTCATCGCGCGCGCGTGGTAGGGCAGCCGATCGCGGCCGAACGCGCGGATCGCTTCGCGGTCGCGCGGCGACCGCCGCATGCCGGTCGCGCGCCGCGCCAGACCGTCGCCGAAGGCGTGGGCCAGCAGGCGGTAGGCGACCGCGCGCGAGGACAGCCGGTAGTGGCCGTAGCCCGCGAACAGCTCGTCGGCGCCGCTGCCCGCGAGCAGCACCTTGACGTGCTGCGCCGCGGCGCGTGCGACCAGCAACGCCGGGTAGAACGCCGGATCCGCGACCGGTTCGTCGTTGAACCAGGTGGTGGCGTCGAGCTCGGCGAGGAAGTCGCCCTCCTCGGCCGTGATCTCGATCTGTTCGATGCCGAGCTGCCGGCTGACCTGTCGGGCGCACTCGAGCTCGCCGGGGTCGGTGCTCGGGAAGCTGATGGTGTAGGCCCGCACCGCGGCATTGCCGGCGTGGGCGTAGTGCGCGATCAGGCTCGAGTCGAGGCCGCCCGACAGGCTGATGCCGATCGGCACGTCGGCCATCAGCTGCAGGCGGGTGCTGTCGGCGAGCAGCGCGTCGAGCTCGTCGAGGGCGTCGTCGTCGCGGAGATCGCGTTCGGCCTCGAGCCGCCACCAGCGCGCGGTGTGCGGCGTCAGCGTCGGGCGCAGCTCGAGCCGTTCGCCGGGCATCAGCTTGTGCACGCCGCGGCAGAGCGTGCGGTTGCCCGGGACGTAGAACAGCTCGAGGAACGGCACCACCTGCGCCGGGTCGATCGCGGCCTCGATCAGGCCGCTCGCGAACAGCGCCTTGAGCTCGCTCGCGAACACCACGCCTTCCTTGGTGGTGGCGTAGTAGAGCGGCTTGATGCCGAGCCGGTCGCGGTAGAGCGTGCAGCGTCGCGAGCGCGCGTCGAACACGCAGATCGCGAACATGCCGTTCAGCAGCTCGACGAAATCGTCACCATAGAGCTCGTAGAGGTGCGGCAGCACGGCGGCGTCGGAGCCGCCCGCGACCTCGATGCCGTGCTCGACGCGCAACCGCTCGCGCAGGGCGACATGGTTGTAGATCTCGCCGTTGAACATCACCCGGATCGAACCGTCGCCGTTCTGCACCGGCTGGTCGCCGGTGACGAGATCGACGATCGCGAGTCGCCGGAACGCGGCCGCGCCGAACGGCTCGATCATCGTGCTGGCGGCGTCGGGGCCGCGGTGCACGATCGTGTGCGCCATCGCCGTCACGCGGCGCTCGAGCTCGTCGGCCGCGAGCGTCGAGCGAAACAGGTAGATGCCGGCGAAACCGCACATGGAGCGAACCAGTCTATCGGTGGGATCGGGGGTTTCCTGGAGTCGCGTCGGCCGTCGCGAGCGCGCGCAGCAGGCCGTCGCAGCCGGCCGCGGGGTCGAGCCAGGCGACCTCGGCGAGGCGCCGGAGCCAGGTCGTCTGGCGCCGGATCAGTCGATGCGTGCTGCGGCGGATGCGGTTCCTGAGCTCTTCGCGATCCTTGTAGCGACCGCGCAGGAAATCGCGACACTCGGCATAACCGATCGCCGATCCCGCCGTCCGGGAAAACCCGGATGCGGCCTCGATGCGCGCGGTCTCGTCGAGCAGGCCGGCGTCGAGCATCGCCTCGGTGCGGGCGCGGACGCGGCCGTGCAGGTCGTCGCGCGCGCGCTGCACCGCGACGATGCGGCAAGGTCGTTGCCAGCCGTCGGCCTCGAAGTGGTCCTGACGGCTGCTGATCGGTTCGCCGGTGAGGTGGTGGAACTCGAGCGCGCGCACCAGCCGCCGCCGGTCTTTCGGGTGGATGCGCGCCGCCGCCGCCGGATCCGAACGCGCGAGCTCGGCGTGCAGGCTGCCCGGCGCCGCGGTCTCGCGCGCCTCGAGTTCGGCCCGCAGCGCCGGATCGGCCGCCGGTCCGGCCACCATGCCCTTGAAGAACGCCATCAGGTAGAGCGGCGTGCCGCCGACGAACAGCGCCCGGCGGCCGCGCGCCGTGACCTCGGCGAGCGCCTGCGCCGCGGCCTCGCACCAGCGCGCGGTGTCGAACGACTCGTGCGGTTCGACGAGATCCACGAGATGGTGCGGCACGCGCGCACGATCGGCGGCGGTGGGTTTGGCGGTGCCGATGTCCATGCCGCGGTAGAGCGCCATCGAGTCCATCGACAGGATCTCGAGGTCGAGGCGCTCGGCGAGTGCGAGCGCGAGCGCCGACTTGCCGGCCGCGGTGGGGCCGGTGACGACCCAGAGCGGCTCGGGCTCGCGCGGCTTTCGGTCGTCGGTCTCGGTCACGATGTCGCGGGCGGCTCGGCGGGGCGAAGTCCCACCGGTGTCGGGAAGTTAGCGGCTGCGGCTTTGCACGTCGCCTGCCCGCACCGTAACCTGCCCGCCCTCAATTCGCCGGCCGGGCCGGCAGACCCCGCTCATGATCGCGTTCCTGTCCGACATCCACAGCAACATCGAGGCGCTGTCGATCTGCCTCGCGGAGGTCGATCGCCTCGGCGTCGACCGCCTGGTCTGTCTCGGCGACGTGATCGGCTACGGTCCACAGCCGCGCGAGGCCCTGCAGACGATCATCGACCGTGCCGAGTTCACGATCCTCGGCAACCACGAGCACGGCGCGATGTTCTACGCCTCCGACTTCAATCCGCGCGCGCGCGCCGCGATCGATTGGACGCGCGATCAGCTGAGCCGCAAGGACAGCCCGCGCGAGGAGAACATGCGGTTCTGGAACTACCTCGACGGCATGAAGAAGGAGCACCGCGAGGCCGGCATGCTGTTCGTGCACGGCTCGCCGCGCGATCCGGTGCGCGAGTACCTGGTGCCGCGCGACGCCGCCGACCGCGACAAGATGGGCGGCTGCTTCGAGAAGATGGCCGATGCGCAGCTCTGCTTCGTCGGCCACAGCCACGTGCCGGGTGTCTACCTCGAGTCCGGCAAGTTCCTGCTGCCCGCCGACATCGGCATGAAGTGGCCGGTCAGCGAGCGCGCGATCGTCAACATCGGCTCGGTCGGCCAGCCGCGTGACGGCGACCGGCGCAGCTCGTTCGTGACCTACGACGGCACCGACGGCACCGACGGCACGATCCACTTCCACCGCCTCGAGTACGACGTCGAGACCACGATGCAGAAGATTCGCGCGATCCCGGAGCTGCCCGACTACCTCGCCGATCGCCTCGCGCAGGGGCGCTGAGAACCCTTCGATGCCGCAGCCGCTCCGTCCCGTCGTCGCGACCGCCGCGATCGCTCTCGTTCTCTGCTCGGGCTCCGCGATCGCGCAGGCCGTGCCGCAGGCGCCCGCCGCCGATCCGACCGTCGAGCGCACCTTCGGCAACGAGGGTGAGCCCGGCAGTTTCTACGTGCAGTTCGACCGCCGCGGCGGCGGCGTCTTCCTGGTCCAGCTCATGGACCACTGGCGATCGGTCGAGGCGCGCGCGCAGACGCCGCACGAGCCCGACGATTACATGCTGCTGGTCTACAACGGCTCGAACGACGCGTTGCGCCTCGAGGAGACCGGCAGCTCGCACCGCTTCCCGCAGAACCTGCTGGTCGCCGAATGGCGCTACCAGGAGACGTCGGACGCCGCCACCTTCACGATCGACTCGGGCGACGGCCTGACGCTGCGCCGCACGCTGCGCCACGACCCGGCGGCGCGCGGTTTCGTGCTCGAGCTCGGGCTGGCGAACACCGGCACCGACGGCGGCGGCCAGGTCGCGCTGCAGCTGCGCGGCCCGGCGCTCGCGAACCCGGCCCACACCACGCTGGTCGGCAACTCGTCGATCGCGATCGCCGCGACCAACGCCGGTGCGACCGAGCACAAGACGCCGGCCGCCGGCAAGCTGCAGCCGTTCAGCGAGATCGACGTGCGCGACCTCGCGTTCGCCGGCAACACCAGCCGTTTCTTCGGCGCCTTCGTCTACCCGCGCAACGAGGTCGCCGGCCGGGTGCTCACCGGTCTGGCCGCGGCCACCGGCCCGTCGCAGCCGTTCCCGGCCGACGTCTCGGACACCAAGCCGAACAGCGTCGTGCAGATGCTGTACGACCTCGCGCTGCCGATTCCGGCGCGCGGCGAGGAGACCGTCGCCGAGTTCGGGCTCTATCTCGGGCCGAAGTCCTACGGCGTCTTCGATACGCTGCCGGCGCCGCTACAGGACCGCTTCGATCCGGTGCTCGACGTCGACCTGTCGGGCGGCTGCTGCTTCGAGATCCCGGGCGCGCGGCAGATGGCCTACCTGCTGCTGTCGCTGCTCGGGTGGTTCCACGACTTCGTCGGCAACTGGGGTCTCGCGATCATCATGCTGACGATCCTGGTGCGCGGTCTGCTCGCGCCGCTGAACTTCCGCATGCAGAAGTCGATGCGGGTCTACAGCAGCAAGATGGCGGTGCTGAAGCCGAAGCTCGACAAGCTGAAGGAACAGTACGCCGACGATCCGAAGGCCTATCAGCAGGCGATGTACGCGTTCCAGCGCGAGCACAAGATCATCCCGCCGATCGGCGGCTGCCTGCCGATCTTCCTCACGATGCCGGTCTACATCGGCCTGTTCACGGCGCTGCGCACCGCCTACGACCTGCGGCAGCAGCCGTTCGTCGGCTGGATACAGGACCTCAGCCTGTCGGACTCGTTCGTCGCGCTGGGCTTCTGGCCGCACGTGCTGAACCTGCTGCCGCTGGTCTGGATGGGGCTCTTCCTGTTCATGTCGCTGCGGCAGCCGCTGCCGACCGACCCGCAGCAGCGGCAGATCCAGAGCATCATGCGTCTGATGCCGCTGATGATGGGCGTGATGCTCTACGGCTACGCCTCGGCGCTGCTGCTCTACATGGTGACGTCGATGCTGTGGTCGCTCGGCGAGAGTGCGGTGATCAAGCGCATCCTCGGTCCGGTGGATCCCAACGTCGCGTCGATGACGCCGACGCCGATGTAGCGCGCGGCTCGGCGCGCGCCGCGCCGCGGTCAGCGCCCGAGCACGAACACGATCTCGAGGCCGTCGTCGAGGCGGCGCGCCGAGGCCTGGCCGCCGTGGCCGAGCATCACGGTCTGCGCCAGGAACAGCGCCAGGCCGTGGCCGTGGCCCTGCAGCAGCCGGCTCGGGTAGAACGGGCGGAAGGTGTTCGGCAGGCGCCAGCGGCCGAGCGCTTCGCCGTGCAGCGCGATGCGCAGCCGCTCGGTCGCGGGCTCCTCCTCGAGTACGAGCTCGGTCGGGATGCCGGCCTCGCTCATCGCGTCGGCGAACCGCACGATCTCGCGCAGCGCCGGTGAGAGCTGCTCCGGATCGCCCTCGACGACGTGACCGCCATCGCCGATGACGACCTG
>JAGQRB010000589.1 GCA_020425925.1 Planctomycetota bacterium | reverse complement strand
GGCAGGAACACGCCGACACCGAGGAACGGCCCGCCGAAGAACAGGATGCCCGCACCCGGCGGGTTGCCCTGGAACGGCTTGCCCTCGACGACGAACGAGACCGTGCTCCCGAGCCGCGGCACACCGGAGATCGTCGCGTCGTAGACCCCGTACTCGTAGGCGCCGATGTCGGGCAGCGCGAAGCCGAACAGGTTGTGGTCGAGCACGCGGCTGCGGCCGTCGTGATCCTCGTAGGTGAACGCGTCGTTCGGCGCACCAGCGCGACCGATGCAGGGCGAGAACAGCGACACCGACAGATCGCCGTTGTTGGGGTCGACGAACAGCGGATCGGCGACGAAGTTGTTCTGCGTGTTGTGGTGCAGCGGCGAGCCGAGGCTCGAGAACATCCGGACCGGCTGCCCGAGGTTGTCGACGAAGCCGACGTAGTTGTCGTTGGCGCCCACGCCGTTGAACCACGAGATGCACGCCGACGCGGCGCCCGTGTGCGTGCCCTGGGTGACGACCCCGCGCCCCAGGTTGGCCGCTACCGTGGCGTGGATCAGGCTGGTGTTCGTCGCCGACATCACGATGCCGTCGCCGCTGTTGCCGAACGCGACCAGGTTGCGACAGCCGCCACCGTTCTGCGCGATCCGCATGCCGTCCGAGATCGACAGCTCGACACGCACGGCGTCTAGCGAGACGTTGGGGCTGTCGACGAAGACGGCAGCGGTGCCACCGAGGCCGCCGAAGCGCGCCAACACGTGGTTCATCTGGGCGGTGCCCGCGCCGTTGACGTAGTCGACCCGCCCCCACGCGCCGGGCGCCGGCGCAGTCGCGTTGCCGTCGCCATTGGTGTCGCCACCCCACTCGTCGTCGGTGATCGCGGTCAGCACGATCGGCGCATAGCCGCGGCCGTCGAAGACCAGGTGCGTGCCGGCCCCGCCGACGGCGAAGCCGGTGGTGTTGAAGGTCGGATTGGTGAACTTGAGGATCAGGCCGGCGCCGAGTGCCAGGGTCGTGTTCGACTGCAGGCTGGTTCGCGCCTCGACCGCGATGACGCCGTCACTGTTCAACGTGTTCCAGACGTCGACGCGCGTCACGGTGCCCGAGCCGCCGGTCGTGCCGCTGCGCAGGCGGGTGTAGTCACCGAGTGTGTTGCCGCTGGCGGTGTTGTCGCGGAAGCCGGCGAGCTGCGGCCACGAGAAGCCATCGACCGCGCGACCGGCGTTGCCGTCGAACCGGCAGCGATGCACCGTCGGCCTCGTGCCGGTGATCGCGAGCCCGTCGGTGGACGAGAACTCGATCGCGGTGTCCTCGATCACGATGTTCGACAGGTTCTGCAGCTGCACGCCACCGATCTGGCTGCGGCCGGCGAAGCGCACCCGCGCGAAGCGCAGCTCGAGGATGGTGCCCGGCGACAACCCGCGCCAATCGCCAGGGGTGCCGACGGTCGGACCGTCGTTGGCGGTGTCGCCGCCGATCGAGTCGTCGGCGATCGACGTGAACACCACGGGCGCGCTGGCGGTGCCGTTGCAGACCAGGCGACCGGTGAATCCGATGTTGCCGATCTCCGCCTTGCAGATCACACCGGGGCCGATCGTGAGGCTGCCGGTCGACGAGACGTTGACGATGGCCGCGAGCACGATCGTGGCATCGATCAGGTTCGCGGCAGCGACGCTGCGCGTGCTGCCGTTGATCTGCCCACTCGTGACCCGGATCGCGTTGCCGAGTGCGTTGCCGGTCGCGGTGTTGTTCGAATAGAGCTCGAGACCGCCGAACGGCACGCGGTCGATCGATCGGCCGAGGTTGTCGTCGAAGCGACAGTTCCGCACCGTCGGGGAGCTGCCGCCGACGTCGAGACCGTCGGTCAGCGACCGCTCGACCGCGACGCCGTCCAACAGGATGCCGGCCTGCTGCAGCTCGATGCCGCCGCCGAGGCCGTCGCCGCCGAACCGCACGACGGTCTGGAGCAGCTGGCTGCCGGCGGTGCTGAACCGGACGCCGTCCCAGTCGCCCGGCGACCCGAGCGTCGGGCCGTCCTTCGCGGTATCGCCGCCGACCGTGTCGTCGTCGATCGACGTGCAGACCACGGGGTCGGAAGCGGTACCGTTGCAGAACAGCGCGCCATCGACGGTCAGGCGGGTGCTGTCCTCGAACTTCAGGATCACGCCGGCATCGAGCGTGAGCTGCCCCGTCCCCCGCACCTGCACGTTGGTGTTGACGTGCACGACAGGACCACCGGTCAGGTTCTGCAGGCCGATCTGCGCCACCCCCGAAACCGTCCCGCTGGTGCAGAAGATCGCGTCTCCGAAGCCGTTGCCGCTGGCGGTGTTGTTGGTGAACCCGGGCAACGCCTGGAACGGTGCGTCGGCGATACCGCGGATCGTGTTGTTGTCGAACCGGCAGTTCCGGATCAGGGGCGAGCTGCCGTCGACATCGAGCCCGTCGGCCGCCGAGTCGGTGATCGTCACGCCGTCGAGCAGGATGTTGGCCTGCAGCGTCTGCACCGCGCCCGGAACCAGGTTGCCGCCGCCGTAGCGCACGTTCAGCCCGAACAGCTGCGAGGTGTTGGTGGAGACGAACTGCAGCCAGCGCCAGTCGCCCGGCGCCGGCGGCAGCGGATCGATCGGCACGCCGACGGCGCCGTCGCGCGTCGACGTGAACCAGGCCGGCTGCGACGCGGTGCCGTTGACATCGAGCGTGCCGGCGACCTGCATCCCGGTGCCGCTCGCGAACTTCACGACCGCGCCGGCCTGTACCGTGAGCGTCCGGCCGCTGCCGACGACGACCGCCTGGTTGGCGACGTAGGTGTTGCCGCTGAGCAGCGGCCCGAACGTGCTGTCGTCGACGTTCTGCGGCAGCGGAATGGCCTGGGCCAGCGCCAGGCCGGAGGGCAGGAGCGCGGCCGCGAGGGCCAGGAGATTGGTGCGGAGTCTCATGCCGCCCTCGGGGGCAGGATCGCGCTCGCGTGACGCAGATTCCTACTCGACGAGCGTGCCGTAGAACGGCTGCGTCCAGTTGCCGGTGCCGATGTTGCTGAGCTGCACCGAGAGCACCTGCAGGCCGAGCGGATAGCCGACGAAGCTCGGATCGTTGGGGATGTCGACCGCCAGCGGCGTGCCGTTGAAGCCCCACTTGACGTTGAAGAACGGGAAGCCCGGCTGTTGGATGTTGGCGTTGCCGTACGGCGGCAGGAACACGCCGACACCGAGGAACGGCCCGCCGAAGAACAGGATGCCCGCACCCGGCGGGTTGCCCTGGAACGGCTTGCCCTCGACGACGAACGAGACCGTGCTCCCGAGCCGCGGCACACCGG
>JAGQRB010000588.1 GCA_020425925.1 Planctomycetota bacterium | reverse complement strand
CTCGAGGTGTTCCGCCTCGCGGTGCCCGGGATCGCGCGGCTCGGCATGCTGCGCTCGGCGGACGCCGGCGTCGTGAGCCAGGCCGAGCTGGCGACGATGCGGTCGTGGCTCGAGCACACCGCCCACCCACGGATCGAGGTCATCGAGTCGGTGGCGCGCGATGCCGACGATGTCGAGCGCGCCGCCGAGTCGCTCGCCGCTGCCGAGATCGACGCGATCTGGATCCCGATCGACATCACGATCTACCGCAACGTCGACGCCGTGCGCCGGGCCGTCGGCGTGCATCGACTGCCGCTGCTGACCACCGCCGCCGCCGGCGTCGAGCACGGCGCGATGGTCGGCGCGATCCCGGACTACCCGCTGCATGGTCGCCGCGCCGCGATGCTCGCGGTCGACGTCCTGCTGCACGGCAAGCGTCCGCGCGATCTACCGATCGATCGCATGGCGGGCGGCCTGGTGATCGCGAACCTCGACGCCGCCGACCGCCTCGGCATCGAGTTCCCACTGTCGCTGCTGGTGCTCGCCGACCGGCTGATCCAGGAGGGCGGTCGATGAGCGGGCGCGCGCTGCCGATCCGATTGTCGGCCTGGCTGCTGCTCGCCCTGCTGGCCTTCGCGGCGACGTTCGCCGCCGTGCTGCTCGGCTGGGTCGCGCCGCGCACCGAGAGCACGTTCCGCGAGCACGGTGTCCGGCTCGTCGAAGAGAGCTCGCGGGCGGCGCGCGCGATCGCCGCGCAACAGACCCGGGCCGCCGGCGAGGTGCTCGTCGACGTGATCGCGCACGGCACCCGCACGCGCCGACGCGTGCTCGACGACCTGCCGCTCGAGCTCTTCGGCGGCGACGTCGGTGCGATCCGCGCCGCGATCGCCGCCGAGGACGACCGTCGCAGCGCGCTGCGGCAGCGCAACGTCGAAGTCCTCGGACGGGAGATGCAGGCCCGCGCCGAACGCCAGATCAGCGCGCGTTTCGACGCGCTGTCGGCGACCCAGACCCACCTGCTGGCCGAGGTCGCCGGCGAGCTGCGCACCACCCACCTGGCGCTGACCGGCACCGCGCTCGGGCTGCTGCTGCTGGTGCTCGGACTCGGACTGCGCTGGCTCGTCGTGCGCCCGACGCGCGTGCTGCGGGCCGCGACGCGGAGAATCGCCGACGGCGACCTCGAGACCGATCTGCCGGAGCCGTCGGGCACCGAACTCGGCGACCTCGCGCGCGACTTCGCCGCGATGGTCGGAGAGCTCAAGACCTCGCGCGGCGAGCTGCAGCACCTCAACTCCAATCTCGAGACCGAGGTCGCGCGCAAGACCACCGAGCTGCAGAGCAGCAACCGCAAGCTCGCGACCGCCGAACGACTCGCCGCGCTCGGCACCCTCGCGGGCGGGATCGCGCACGAGTTCCACAACGCGATTGGCGGCATCCGCGGCTGCACCGACGAGCTGCTCGCCGACGAGCCCGATGCCGAACGGCAGGAGACCATGCGCGTGATCCTGCGCGCGGCGGACCGCGCCAGCGCCATCGTGCAACAGCTGCTGCGGTTCGCGCGGCAGCCGGTCGACCGGCGCGCCGATGTCGATCCGACCGCGGTGGTCGAGGATGCGCTGCGCCTCTGCGAACCCGCGGCGCGGCGCCAGCGCGTCTCGATCGATCGGTCGCTCGCACCGGTCGGCACGCTGCGCGGCGACGCCGACGGACTGCACCAGGTCGTCGTGAACCTGCTGCTGAACGCGCTGCAGGCGATGCCGGACGGCGGCACGCTGCGGGTCGCGACCTCGACGCACGCCGACGAGATCGCGATCCGCGTCGCCGACGACGGCGTCGGCATCGCGCCCGAGGCGCTCGATCACGTCTTCGAGCCGTTCTTCACCGCGCGTGGCAGCGACCCGGCGCGCGCCGGCACCGGGCTCGGCCTGTCGGTGTCGCACGGGATCGCCGCCGCCCACGGCGGGCGGATCACGGTCGAGTCGCGGCCGGGCGAGGGTGCGACGTTCACCGTGCTGCTGCCGCGCGACGGCACCGCCGACGACGCTGCGGTTACGCCGGCGGGATCACCTGTCGCCGATCGGTGACACCCGGCCCGGGCGCCGGGTCCCGATGGCGCCAGGACGGCGAAACGGCGGCCGAAGGGCGACTTGCGCGGGGTACGGTTTGTGCCCAGGATCCGTGACCTTGACCGCCACCGAACCGTCGACCGCTCCGCTGCGCGTCCTCGTCGCCGACGACGAGGAGAGCATGCGGCACTTCCTGCAGCGCGGCCTGCGCCGGCTGGGCTACGAGGTCGACGCGGTCGCCGACGGCAATGCGGCGGTCGCGGCCTGGCTGCGCACGCCGTACGACCTCGGCGTGCTCGACGTGCGGATGCCGGGCATCGACGGCGTGGCTGCGCTCGGCCGTATCCGCAGCAGCGACCCGGAGGGACTCGTCGTGCTGATGACCGCCCACGGCACGATCGCGACCGCGGTCGAGGCGATGCAGCTCGGCGCCGCCGACTTCGTCACCAAGCCGTTCACGATCGACGAGCTCGAGGTCCGACTGCGACGCGCGTTCGGGCTGCGCGCAGCGACGCGCGAGAACCGCCAGCTGCGCAGCCTGCTCGACGGTCCCGACCAGGGCCTCGGGTTGATCGCGCGCAGCCCGGCGATGGTCGCGCTCACCCAGCAGATCGACCTGCTCGCGCAATCGGTCGCGACGGTGTTGATCGGCGGCGAATCGGGCACCGGCAAGGGCCTCGTCGCCGAGGCACTGCACCTGCGCTCCGAACGCCGCCAGGGCCCGTTCGTCACGCTGAACTGCGCCGCCGTGCCCGACAACCTGGTCGAGAGCGAACTCTTCGGCCACGCTGCCGGCGCGTTCACCGGCGCGACGCGCAGCAAGCCGGGCCTGCTGCTGCGCGCCAACCGCGGCACGCTGTTCCTCGACGAGATCGGCGACATGAGCCCGGCGGCGCAGGCGAAGATCGAACGCTTCCTGCAGGACCGCGAGTTCCTGCCGCTCGGCTCGCAGCAGGAGATCCGCGTCGACACCCGCATCGTCGCGGCGACCAACCGCGACCTGCACGAGCTGGTGCGGGCCGGACTGTTCCGCCAGGAGCTGCTGTGGCGGCTCGACGTGCTGAGCGTCGCGGTGCCGCCGTTGCGCGAGCGCCGCGAGGACATTCCGCTGCTGATCGCGCGCAATCTCGAACGCCTCGCGGCCAAGGGTCTGCCGCCCCGGTCGATCACGCCCGAGGCGCTCGGAGCGCTGACCGCCTACGACTGGCCCGGCAACGTGCGCGAGCTCGAGAACGCGATCGAGCGCATGGTCGCGTTGTCGGGCGAGCGCACGGCGCTCGGTGTGCCGGACCTCCCGACCGAAGTGCGTGGCCCGGGTGACGAGGTGTCACGCGAAGGTGACGACAACTACGAGGCGGCCCGCCGCCGGTTCGACCGGCTCTACTTCACGAATCTGCTGGTCCGCACCGGCGGCAGCATCACCGAGGCCGCCCGCCTCGCCGGAATCTCGCGCGGTCACCTGCATCGGCGGCTGAAGGAGCTCGACTGCGACGTCGCCGCGACGCGCGACGCGAGCCGCGGCAACCCCCGACCGTGACGATTCCGCGTTCGGCACGACTGTTGCCCTGCAGTGACCCGATGACACCCTCCCGGACCCTCCGCCTCCCCTTGCCCATCGCGGCACTCGCGCTGCTCGCCGCCTGCGCCGAGATGCACGCCAAGATGGAGTCCTCGCACGCCGCGCCGCTCGCGCGCCCGCCGGTCGAGGCCGGCAAGCCCGTCAACCTGCCGGGGCTGCACAACGTCGTGAGCTACAGCCCGACGGTGATGAGCGGCAGTGTGCCGGACGGCGAACAAGGCCTGGCGACGCTGGCCGCGCTCGGTGTCAAGACCGTCGTCTCGGTCGACGGCGCCGCGCCGGACGTGGCGACCGCCGAGCGGCTCGGCCTGCACTACATCCACCTGCCGATCTCGTACGACCGGGTGCCCGCCGAACGCCGGCGCGAGTACGCCCAGGTGATCGAGAACGCCGACGGCCCGATCTACATGCACTGCCACCACGGCAAACACCGCAGCGCCGCCGCGACCGCGACCGCGATGGTGACCGCCGGCGTGATGTCGGAGCCGGAGGCCGAGGCGCGCATGAAGGTCTCGGGCACGTCGCCGAGCTACGAAGGACTGTGGCAGTCGCTGCGCGAATGCCAGCCGTTGCCGGCGAACGAGCTCGTGGCCGACCTCGGCGATGCGCGTGAGTTCCCGTCGCTGGCGAAGGTCACGGGCATGGTCTCGACGATGAGTCAGCTCGACGTCGCCTACGACGACCTCAAGGCGGCCCACGACGCGAACTGGCAGGTGCCCAAGGACCACCCGGACCTGGTGCCGACGAACACCACCGATCAGATCCACCGCCTGTTCGCCGGCCTGCTCGACGAGCCGGAGAGCCAGCAGCTGCCCGCGGGCTACCAGGAGCTGCTCCGGCAGGAGATCACTCGAGCGAAGCAGCTCGACGAGGCCCTGCGCGCCGGCAATCTCGAGCTCGCCAGCCAGCACTTCGACGCCGTCGCCAAGGGCTGCAAGTCCTGCCACGCGCAGTTCCGCGACAAGTGAGGGCGGCGGCGGATCCGTTCCGCTAACACCGGCGGGCGGCCCGGCGTCCTGCCGGACATGCGACCGATCCTCCTGCTGGCCTCCGTCCCGCTGCTGCTCACCGTCCTGCCGGTCGAACGGCTGCGCGCCCAGGTGCCGGTGTCCGAGCCGGCGACGGCCGACTACACGGTGCACGAATGGGGCACCTTCACGAGCATGGCCGACCCCGGCGGCATCGTGCTCGAGGGCCTGCACCACGAGGAGGAGGCGCTGCCGGCGTTCGTGCACGACCTGATGAAGGTCGAGGAGACCGGCGTCAGCCGGCGCACGAAGGCGGCGGCGAGCCACGTCACGCAGAAGATGGAGACCCCGGTGCTCTACTTCTACGCCGAGGCGGCGATGACGGCGCAGGTCAGGGTCTGGTTCGCGCAGGGCCTGATGACGCAGTTCTATCCGCTGCCGAACGAGGTCTTCCCGCGCATCGCCGAGGGCCGCAAGCAGCGCGTCGACATGGCGCAGGTGAAGGGCTCGTTCATCACCTGGGACATCGACGTGCTGCCGCGCAGCGACGAGTCGCCGGCGGTACCCGAGGTCGCGGCCGACGACCCGTGGCACTTCGCACGCCAGACCCGCAGCAACCTCGTGCGCACCCGGCCGGTTGCCGGAACCAAAGCGCGGGCCGAGACCGAGCACTACCTGTTCTACCGCGGCCTCGGTCGGTGGCAGCCCGGCCTCGAGTCGTCAGCCGAGCCCGACGGACGGTTGGACTTCGCGAACCGGATGGCGCAACCGATCCCTTTCTGCCTCGCGCTCGAGCTCGGCGAGCACGGCGGACGCTTCGTCGTCGGCGACCCGCTCGCGAGCGAACAGCGGACGACGTTCGAACTGGCCGCGGCGGAATGGCTCACGGACCGCGATCAGTTCGCGCGCCGCATCGGCGCGATCGTGCTGCAGGCGCTGGTCGCACAGGGCCTGTTCGTCGACGAGGCGCGCGCGATGGTCGCAACCTGGTCGCGCTCGTGGTTCACGACCGATGGTACTCGGGTGATCTACCTGCTGCCGCGCGACACCATCGATCAGGTCCTGCCGCTCGCGCTCGATCCGGCGCCGAAGAACCTCGTGCGCGTGATGGTC
This sequence comes from Planctomycetota bacterium, assembly GCA_020425925.1. Taxonomy (GTDB): domain Bacteria; phylum Planctomycetota; class UBA1135; order UBA1135; family UBA2386; genus JAGQRA01. Next base: position 1,273 of record JAGQRB010000588.1, on the reverse strand, counting down.
GGCCGCCACGAGGTCGTGACCCCGGCGGTCCAGACCGAGGTCGAACACGCACTCGAACAACGGGACTCCACCGACCCCGCTGCACGCCGCGCGGCGGCGGCGACGTTCGAACGGCTCGGGCGCTTCCTCGAACCGCACCTGCGCAACGTCGCCCGCAACGGCAGCTCGGACGCCGTACGCGCCGCGGCCGACGCGATGCTCGCAACCGCCACGAGGTGACGCGTATCGTCGGCGACGCGTGGAGCAGGTGTCGACAACCGGGCCGCCGCCGGATCTCGCGGGGCTCGTGCAGCTGGCGCAGCGCGGCGATCGCGCTGCGTTCGCGACGCTCTACGCCGACTTCGCCGCAGTCGTGCACGGCATCCTGCTGGCGCGCTGCGGCGCCGGCGAAGCCGACGATCTGACCCAGGAGCTGTTCATGCGCGCCTTCGAGCAACTGCCCGAGCTGCGCGAGCCGGCGGCGTTCCCGGGCTGGCTCTGCGCCGCGGCGCGCAACGCCAGCATCGACCATCTGCGCGCGCGGCGCCGGCACCCGCGCACGTCCGCCGACGCGCTGCCCGAACTCAGCGATCGCGGCGCGACGCCGGTCGAGGCCGCGACGAATCGCGATCTCGCGGCTGCGGTGCTCGCCTGCGTCCGGAAGCTGCCCGAGGCCTACCGCGAGACGCTCGTGCTGCGCCTGGTCGAGGGCCTGTCGGGTCCCCAGATCGCGGACCGCACCGGGCTGACGCACGGCTCCGTGCGCGTCAACCTGACGCGCGGCATGGCGCTGCTGCGCCCGATCCTGGCGGAGGCGGGGCTGCCATGAGCACACACGAACCGGAACGCGACTACCTCTGGGATCGCGAAGGCGAGCCGGATCCGCTGGTGCAGCGGCTCGAGGGTCTGCTGCGCGACTTCGGCCACGACGGCCGCGCTCTGCCGCCGCTACGCCGACCGCGCCGGCGATGGCCACTGTGGACCGCGGCCGCGGTGGCGGCCGCCGCCGGGATCGTGTTCACCGTCCTGGCGACGACGCCCGAGCCGCAGCTGCAACCGGGCGCGGCGCCGCGCACCTTCGCCGCCGGCAAGGAGCCCGTCGTCGTGCCGCTCGGTGAGCTGGCCGCGATCACGCTGCGCCCCGGCGGCGAGCTGCGCTTCGAGCACTGGCGCGACGATCAGGCGCTGTTCCGCCTCGAACGCGGCGCGCTGACCGCCCGAGTTGCACCGCCGCCCGCCGTCGCGCCCGACTTCTTCTGCATCGACACGGCGCTCGGCCGCGTCACCGACAAGG
>JAGQRB010000587.1 GCA_020425925.1 Planctomycetota bacterium | reverse complement strand
AGCGACGACCTCGTCGGCATCGGCGGTGAACGCACCCAGGCTCGATTGCACCGCGCGCAGGTGCTCGAGCTCCGCGGCGGCGGTCGGATGCCGCGCGAGCACCGCGCGCACCTCTTCGGCGTCGGCGGCGAGCTCGCCGCAGACCACCCGCTCGAGCACGCGCTCGACGTCTTCGGGCCATGGGCTCATCCGGTGACCTCCTCGACGCTGCACAACAGACCGCGCAGCCGCTGGATGGCGCGATAATACCGTGTCTTCACGGTGTTGGCGGACACCGCGAGGCGCGCCGCGATCTCGTCGAAGGTGAGCTCCTCGTGATGCTTGAGCCGGACGATCTCCTGATCGCCGGCCTCGAGCTGTGCGACCGCGAGCCCGAGGCGCTCGCCGTCGACCTCGCCACCGGCCGCGGCCGGACTCGCGGCCAGAGCGGTGTCACCGATCTGCTCGACCGCCGCGCGGCGGGCCCGGCGTTCGAGCGTCTTCAGCAGCTCGATCGCGACGAAGCCGTAGGCCCAGTGCTCGAGCGGAGCGCGGCCGTCCCACTGCGCGAGCTTGCGCCAGACTGCCAGCAGCACGTTCTGTGCGACATCGTCGAGCTCGTGCGCCGACAGCCGACCGCCGAGGCGCTGGCACTTGATGCGCACCATCGTCGGCACACAGGCGAGCTCCTCGATCACGCAGTCGCGCGCGCGGGCGTCGCCGTCGAGCGCCGCGCGCACGAGCTCCAGCGGACCGGCGAAGCGCCCACCCTCGACCCGCCGCGCCAGCGGCGTCACGAATCCACGCCCCGAGCGGCGCAGCATCTCGCGGCAACGTGACGCGGCGCGCGCGGACAACGACAACGGCATCGCACTCGAATCGGACAAGCGGTTTCCGGGCGACCCCGGGGCCGGGGCTCGCGAGCTTGTTCCCCAGCGGGGTCGGCGAAAGTTTCGGCTGCGCGCAGAAGTCTGCCTCCGGCGGTCAGGCTGGCGCATTCGCGGTGGATCCGCAAGCCGGCGCCGGGCCCGGGTGACCGCCGCCCGGCCGCGCCTGGACACCTCCGCACCGGCGCGGCAGTATCCGGTGCCATGCCGCGCCGCCGCACCGCACTCGCCTGGCTCTCGTGTCTGCTGCCCGGCCTCGGGCTCGGCGGCTGCTGCTCGCTGGCGCGGCTGTTCTGCGGCCCGGACGACAGCCGCTGGGTCACGATCGCCTACGACACGCCGACCGCGACGCTGCGAACGCTGCTCGAGGCCATGCGCCGCAACGCGCCCGAGGTGGTCTACGAGTGCCTCTCGAGCGACTTCCGTAGCCGGAACGGCGTCGGCCAGTTCGACTTCCAGATCGCCTGGGAGCGATTGCGCGAGCAGGTGCCGGGGCTGCATCTCGTCGGCTACGCCGAGGTGCCGGCGCCGGAGTTCGCCGACGGCGGCGCGACGTTCGTGCTCGACGTCGAGGGGCACGCCGTCAAGGTCGACCTGGTGCAGGAGTCCTTCGTCGAACTCGAGTACCGACGGCCGCAGGGCACGCTCGGCTACTCCAGCCAGGTGGTGACCTCGTTCAACCGCTGGGCCCGCGTCGAACGCATCGACGACGACGAGGTCGACCGCTCGCGGCTCGTGCTGCTCGAACCGATCGAGTTCGAGCACGAGGGCTTCGGCGAGATCCCGCTCGCCGACATCGAGCGCGCCGGACTGGTCCGGCGCTGGAAGGTCGACTCGCTGCGTCAGCTCGAGCAGTGACGGCGCTTCGCGGGCGCCGTCACCGTGAGCGGGGTCACTGCAGGCAGATCCGGAAGCGCAGACCTTCGGTGGCGGCGAGCCCCATCGGACTGCCCGCGTCGACCGGCAACAGCTGGGCGTAGATGTAGAGGTTGTCGATCGCCGGGTCGTTCGGCACCGCCAGCGGGAACGCGACGTCACCCGCGGCCGACGCCGTCGCGAACGTCACCACCGGCGACGCGACGAGCGAGGTGATGCCGAACACCGGCGTGTTGTCCGGCACGATGCCGAATGCTCGGAACACCGGCGCGTTGGCGAGGATGTTGCCACCCTGCACCTGCACCGTCGCGCCGAGGCAGGGGCGGCCCGCCAGCGCGATCGTCGGCACACCGTTGGTCCCGGCAGTGCCGACACCGTAGAGCTTCGGCGGCGCCGAGTCCGAGATCTGCACCAACCGCACGTCGTCGACCGCCCAGCCGCCGGAGACACCGGCGCCGTCGGTCTGCAGCTCGAAGCTGACGACGATCGACGAGGCGCTGTTGCTGATCGCCGAGATGTCGAGGTCGATCGCCTGCCACGACGAGTCGTTGTTGCCGGTGGCGTTGGCGTAGGCGAGCGCGCCGTTGATGCGAACCGTCGCGATGTCGCCCGGGTACATCTGCAGCCAGCGCCGGAACTGCAGCCGGATGTTCTGCAGGCCGTTGGTCGCGATCGGCGGCGAGCGCAGCCAGTTGGCGTTGGCATTGCTGTAGGAGCCGTTGGTGCCGTTGCCGAGGTCGTTGGCGTAGCAGCGGGTGCCGCTGAACGCCATCGTCGGATCCTGCCAGCCGAGGCCACCCGAGGTGCCCGACTGGCCGTTCGGCACGCCGCGCTCCCAGTCGTCCTCGACCGAGTAGGCGCCGTGCGTCCAGCCGAGGTCGGACTCGAAGTCGTCGAAGAACAGCTCGTTGACGCTGCCGACGAGGAAGCGGTGCACGCCGTTGCTCGGACTGCGCGCGCTGCCGTAGAGGTCGAACGCCTCGACGTAGTACTCGATCTCGGTGACCGCGTCGTGACCCGGGATGTCGGCGGCGTAGACGTCGGGGGGTCCGGCCGGGTTCATCGCCAAGGCCTGGAACGCGCCGCTGCTGCCCTCGCGCCAGTAGGTCGTGATCGAGCCGATCGGATGACTGGTGGTGACCGTCGCCGTCGCAGTGTAGGGCCCGTCCTCGTCGGTGGTGTCGGCGAGCGGCGTGTGCGCCATCGCGAGGTCCGTGATGTTGGGTTTGACGATGTAGAGCCCGGTCGAGCGGTCCGACAGCAGCACGTTGCCGGACGGCAGGAACGGATAGCAGCCCCAGCAGCCGTTGAAGCCACCCGAAGATCCCGGCCAGGTGTCGTACGACGCGATCGCGACCGGCGTGGCGGGATTGCTGATGTCGATCAGCTGGTAGCCCTCGGTGTACCAGCTGACGTGACAGACGTTGCCGATGATGTAGGCGTTGTGCGGGATCGAGCCCGGATTCGGGGTGAACTGACCGAGCGGCTGCGGGCTGTTCTTGTTGGTGGTGTCGAAGAACTTCACCACCCCACCGGTGACCTCGTCGGTGGTCGCGACGATCGTGCCACCGGCGTTCGGCCAGGCGTTGTGCGCGAAGCTGCCCGGCGTGTTGGTGTTGCTGACCGTCGTCGGCGGGAACGTCGAGACGTCGAAGATCCGCAGGTAGCCGTTGTAGATCATCGAGCCGTAGCCGTAGCCGTTCTCGACGCAGAGATCGTGAAAGTACTCGCTGTTGCTGCTGCCGTACGCGAAGCCGAGGAACGGCGGATCGGTCGGGTTGGCGGCGAGGTCGTAGACCGGCGTGCCCGAGTTGCAGCCGGCGAGGTAGAGCCGACCGGCACCGGTGTCGATGCAGACGTTGTGCGAGTTGTTCGAGTGGCTGGCGCCGAACACACCGATTGCCGACGGGCTGTTGGGACTCGCCAGACTGAGGATCTGGAAGCCCTGACCCGCCTCGGTGCCGACATAGGCGTACGGACCGTAGGTTCGGATGTCGCGCCACGGCGAGCTGGTCCAGGCGAAGAAGCCGCGCTCGACGGGGTTGGCCGGGTCGCTGACGTCGACGACGACGGTGCCGGTGGTCGTGCCGAGCAGCGCGTACTCGTCGCCGTTCGGAGCGGTGTAGCCCCAGACGTCGTTGAACGGTCCGTGGTGGTTGAAGGTGCCGAGCAGCGTGCAGTTGACGCCCTGGGCGAACAGGGTGGACGCGAGGCCGGCGACCGCCAGCATCGGGAGGAGAACTCGCATCGGCGCAGTCTATTCCGCGATACGGCGGCAGACCACGTCGCGGCGGGTGACGTTCCACGCCGCACCGCAAGCGCGCGATCCGAGGCGGTTGCACGATTCGGAACACGCCACCATTTCGCTACGCTGCCGGCTGCACGCCTCTCTCTCCGTTCTCTCGCCGAGAAATCAGAATGGACCGACACCTCGTCAACCACGGCATCGCGGCCGCCGTTCTCCTCGCCCTCGCGAACCCGATGTTCGCGCAGTCCTCCAACAGCTGCCTGCCGATCGGCAAGCACGGCGCCTTCGGTTGTCAGGACCCGAACTCGCCGGTGATCACCAACGGTGTGGTCGCGACCGGCGACGTCGACCTGACCTACGACCCCAACACCGGGCTGCTCGACATCGTGGTCGAGAACACGTCGCCGATCGTCAGCGGCGAGACCAACCCGGTCATCACCCGCCTCGCGTTCAACCTGCCGAGCGGCACGGTCGACGCCGTCCATCTCGTATCGCAGTCGGGCACGGGCGGCGCGACGCCGGACTTCGACCTCGACTACGACGGCTCGCAGTCGCAGCACATGGGGTGCCTCGGTTACTTCGACGTCGAGCTGTCGGTGCAGGGCATCCAGGGCGGCATCGGCAACCCGAACGCGAGCTCGTTCGCGCATCCGACCGTCGTGCTCGGCCCGGTCACGTTCGAGCTGCTGCTGCAGGGCCCCGGCATCGGCAGCCTGACGTCGCTGCAGATCGCGACGGCGACCTCGCAGGGCGGCCACCCCGACGTCGCACTCGCGCTGAAGTTCCAGGGCGGCGGCGTCAACGGCGCCGAGAGCGGCTGGGTCAGCAACGGCCTGGTCTGCTGCCCGAACAGCGCGACGGTCGACATCGTCGGCCAGGGCTGCGCGCCGACCGGCCTGACGGTGCCGACGCTGACCGCGATCGGCGTGCCGATGCCCGGCGAACCGCTCGGCGTCGACGTCAGCAGCCCGAGCACGCCGAACGGTCTCGGCCTGCTGGCCTACGGCTTCTCGATCACCTACGACCCGATCCTGATGCAGTCGTTGCCGATCGACCTCTCGGGCTTCGGCTTCGCCGGCTGCACGCTGCTGGTCAGCACCGAGTTCTCGCGCATCGTGCCGGTCGACGCCAACGGCAACGGCAGCCACTCGTTCGAGATCCCGCCGCGCCTGAAGTGGTGCGGCCGCATGATCCCGTTCCAGGTGTTCTTCCTGACGAACGGCGGCGAGCTGCTGGCCTCGGCCGGCCTGCGCCAGACCATCGGCAGCTGAGCCGGCGCCGCGGCGTCACGCCGTCACTGCGGGCAGACGCGGAAGCGCAGCCCGCGCGACGCCGCCAGCCCCTGCGGCCCGGCCGGGTCGACCGGGATCATCTGCGTGTAGACGT
>JAGQRB010000586.1 GCA_020425925.1 Planctomycetota bacterium | reverse complement strand
GAGCGCGGTGATCGTCACCTTGTCACCACGAAGCTCGGCGCGCAGCAGCCCGCGTGCGGCGACGAGCGTGGTGGTGCCACCGTTCGCCAGACGCCGCGCGAGCAGCGAGCAGCCCGCGACGCCGGCGGCACGTAGCCGTTCGCACAGCAGGTCGGGCGACGCGAACGCACTGGCCCGGAACGCGCGCACGCGCGGCAGGACCGGTACCGGGCCGCGGTCGGGCGCGCGTTCGGCTTCGGCTTCGGCTTCGGGTCGTTGTGGTCGCATCGTCGGAGTCTCGCGACCCCGCGCTGCCCCGCTCCTCGACTCGATCTCCCGAAACGAAGAAGGCGGCCTCGCGGGGCCGCCTTCGGTTCTTCGTCACGCTCTGGTGATCAGCTGTCTGGTGATCACCGGCTGGAACCCGGCCGCCCGCACGTCGCGGTCCACCACCAGCGCCAGCTGTCGCTGCAGCGCGTGTCGCGGTTGGTCGGGTGAGTGTTCACGTGCGCGAGTGTGCCCCCCACGACCGCGACCGTCAAGCCCCCCACCTCGGCGGCCCCTTGTCGCTCGCGCGCCGAGCGTCTCGTGAATTCCGAGGAATCCGCGGCCGCAACGCCCCTGCGAGGTGGCCCGTTACGACCTGCAACCCCAACGCTAAGGTCCGACGCACTCGCCTCCGCCAGCTCGCCGCCGATGACCGCACACCTGCCGCCGCCAGCACCCGACGCCACGCCGGACTTCCTGCGCTACCAGCGGGAACGCGACCTCGCGGCGCTGCAGCAGGCGCTGATGAGCTGCGCACCGGTGCTGCTCCGCACCGCGCGACGGCACAGCGTCGACGAAGCCGAGGATCTCGTACACGAGACCTTCGCGGTCGCGATCCGTCGCGCCGACGACTTCACCGCCGGGGGCCGGCTGCTGCCCTGGCTGCTCGGCATTCTCGAGAACTGCGCGCGGGCCAGGACGCGGCGGCGCTGGTCGCGTCTGCGCTTCGGCCACGACGGCGCGCTCGACGAAGAAGCGAACGACGACCCGCTGCCGCCGGCCGTCGTCGAACGACGCGAGTGGATCGCACGCGCCGTCGCGTCGGTGCGCGCGCTGCCCGAACCGTATCGCGATGTCGTCGCAGGCCACCTGCTCGACGGCGAAGCCCTGACCGAACTCTCGACCCGGCTCGGGCGGCCCGCGAGCACGGTGCGCACCCAGCTGCAGCGCGGACTCGTCGAGCTGCGCCGCCGCCTGCCCGCGCCGCTGCTCGCCGGTTTCGTGGCCTTGCTCGCGACGCGGCGAGGCCCGGCGGGAACGGTCGCGCTGCCGCGCCGACCGGCAATGCGCCCGGCCCTGCTCGCGGTCACCGTCGCGGTCGCGGTGGTGGTCGCGACGTTCGCTCTGCTGTGGTCTCTGCACACCGACGGTGCCGTGCCGCCGCCGATCGACGCGACGCCGGCTGCGGCGAGCGTGGCGCCGGCGACCGCGACCCGACCACCATCCGACCAGCGCATACCGATCGAGACCCCGGCCCCGGCCGCGCCGAAGCGCACCGTCGCGGTAGAGCTGCACCTCGCCGACGCGCTGCCGGCGGTCGGAGTGCCGTTGATCCTGGTGCCCGGGTTCCGGCTCAACGGCACGGCTGCGCGCTACGCCGCGCGTTGGCGGACCGCCGCCACCGATGCGCAGGGCCGCGTGGTGTTCGGCGACGTTCCACCGGGGCCGACCGGGTTGTTGCTGCACGATTCGGGCCTGCTCGACACGTTCGTCGTCGGCGACGAGCCGCTCGAGTTCACGTTCGACGTGCAGCTCTCCGGGACCTACCGCCTCCGGGTCCACCACCCGATCGACGGGCCGATCGCCGGCGCCGAGGTCTTCGCGAGATCGCCGAGCGGGAACACACCCGGCTACGCGATCGGCGTCACCGATGCGGACGGACTGCTCCGCGTCGCGCTGCCGCTGTCGACGGTGCGGTTCTGGGCGACGGCCCCGGGGTTCGTTCCGCGCCGGACGCAGCTGGTGATGTCGACCGGTGTGCTCGACGTCCAGGACCACGACATCGAGGTCGCGCGCGCGTCGAAGCCGTGGTCGGGCCGCGTCGTCGATCCCGACGGCGTACCGCTGCCGGATACCGACGTCATCGTGTGGACGGGCAGGTCCGCCGGCCCGCCGCCGCGCTACGACGTCACCGACCGCGACGGCCGCTTCTCGTTCGAAGGCGACGACGGCGACTGGGCTGCCGGCGCGTTCCGCGAGGGCTACGCCTACACCACGGCCGGCGTCGATGCCGGCGGCACGATCGACCTGCAGCTGCGGCGCGGGGGCACCTGTCACGGCCGCATCGTCGATCTGCCGCCCGACGCCGGACGATTCGGCTGGATCACGCGACACCTCGCCGCGAGGCCCGGCGATCCGCTCAACGGTGCGAGCGGCCTGGTCGAGCCGAACGGCGAGTTCGAACTCCGTGACCTGCCGCTCGGCGAACACGATCTGTCGCTGATACGTCGCGGCTCGCAACCGGTTTCGGTCGGGACACTGCACGTGACCGCAGACCGACCGAGCCGGATCGACGTGCCGTACCTGCACATCGCGCCCTGGCCGGTGAGGGTGGTCGACGACGCGGGCAAGCCGATCGTGAACTGCCTGGTGCACACCGAGAGCGTGTTGCCGCGCGTCGGCCAACGCTACCAGCAGCAGGCGGCGACCGACGCCGCCGGCGTCGCGCAGCTCGCCGGCGGCGCTGCCGGTGAGCACACGCTGCACGTGCACCTGCCGCTGCCGGGAGGCCACAATCGCCTCGCGGCGCTGCACTCGGGGCCGCTGCCCGCCGGCCGGCCCGTCGATCTCGTGATGCCGCGCACCGCCGCCGAGGTCGGTTCGATCCGCGGTCGAATGCGGCCCGAGTGGCTCACGACGAAGGGAGCACTGCTCGAACTGCACTGCCGAGACGGTGGATCGGCGACGATCCCGGCGACCATCGACGGCAACTTCGCGATCGACGGCGTTCCGCCCGGCACCTACCGCGTGCGCTACTGGCAGGAGTACGCGCAGGGATCCTGTCGCTTCGTGCTGGCGGTGTGCACGGTCGCCCCGGGTGCCACCGTCGACCTCGGCGACCTCGCACCGCAGCCGTTCGGCCACGCCGCGATCACGATCCCGCGCCCGGCGACGGCCGCCGCGTTGCCCTACGTGCTGCGCAACGCCGCCGGCGAGCTGGTCGAGCACGGCGAGGCCGCGCCCGGTGCGGTGCTCGAGCGCGACCTGCTGCCGGGCCGCTACGCATTCGAGTTCCTGACCGCCGACGGACGCACCGGCAGCGCGCCGTTCACGATCGAACCGGCAGCCACGAGCCGCGCGGTCGTGACCAGGACCGCGGCGGCCGTCTGCCGGGTGGTCGTCCGCGCCACGCACACGCCGGCGGTGCAGGCCGGCATCCTCGGCAGCATCGGTGGCGGCGACGGCGAGGCGTTCGAGTTCCTGCTCCGGCCGACGGGTGACGGTCGCTCGTGGCAGATCGAGTTCGATCTCGTGCCGGGTCACTACCGGTTCACGGCCCGGACCCCGTGGGACGCCGCGATCGATGCCGTGATCGAGGTCACGGCGGCGGGCGGGCGGGCGCTCGAGTTCGTGTTGCCCTGAGCTCTCCTGGTCGGGTACGGCCGAACGAACGATCCGCGGACCGATCGAATCGCCGCAAGATCGCCATGCCAAGGCGCCAGACACACGATTCTGACGTGAGAACAGCGGTATCGGCGCCACCTTTCGAGCTAGGATCCCCGGCGTCGTGCCCGACTCGCCCCCGCGAAGGCACGTTCCTAGAAGGAAGCTCTCGAATGACCCGGACCATCGCGTTCCTGTCTGCCACTCTCGCCACCACCCTCTGCGTCACGGCGCAGAACACCCTCGTCGCTCCCGCCCTGTTCCAGGCCACCGAAGCGGGCAGCACCGGCAACATCTGGCGCGCCGGTATCAACCGCTATCAGTGCGCCTACGACGCCTCGCACTTCGTCGGCCAGGGCGTGCCATTCCCGATCGACATCCACACCGTCGAGTATCGCCTCGACGGCGGCCTGACCGGCTCGCCGACGACCTACCCGAACGTCGAGATCTACCTCGACGTCAGCGCCAACGACTTCGAGTCGCTGAGCACCTCGTTCGCCGACAACCGTACCCAGGCCCAGCCGCGCGTTCCCGAGTACTCGGGTCCGGTGCAGCTGGTCGCCGCCGGCGGTGGCGAACCGAACGACTACGTCGTCACGATCCCGCTCGACAACCCGTTCCGCTACGTGCCCGAGAACGGCGCCGACCTGCTGGTCGAGATCGTGCTGCTCGATCCGCCGTCGCCGCTGGTCGGCAACACGATGAGCAGCGCGTTCAACATCACGACCCACGGCTGCTCCGCGATCCGCTCGGTCGGCTCGACCACGGCCGCGACCGGTTCGCTCACCGCGTTCTGCCCGGTGGTCCGCTTCGGCTACAACGAAGGCCTCGCGGTCGCGCGCCACGACACCTACGGCGCCGGCTGCTACGACCGCGCGGTGTCGTTCTACGAGTCGTTCGACATCAACGCCAACGACCTCGGCAACACGACGCTCACCGCGACCCCGAACGCGGCCGGCGGCTACGACGTGGCGGCGGCGGCGCTCGGCACGTTCGACGCCCCGACGACGCCGGGCCTCGCGCTCGATGACGACGTCGTCACCGGTCCGATCGCGCTGCCGTTCACCTTCGACTACCCGGGTGGCAGCACGACGAGCATCTTCATCGACTCGAACGGTCGCATCCTGCTGAACGGCACCGACGTCGCGCAGGTCACCGCGACGCCGGCGGCGCTGCTCGCCTCGCCGGTGCACGTGCTCTGCCCGGCGTGGCAGGACCTGCACCCGGACGGCGCGACGAACGTCGACAACGTGCACGCCGAGGCCAACGCCGGCGGCACCGAGTTCTACATCACGTGGAACAACGTCTCGTGCTTCCCGAACACGCAGGGCGGCAACAGCACGTTCCAGGTCGCGCTGATCGACCAGGGCTCGCAGGACGTGGTCGAGTTCCGCTACCAGACGCTGGTCAACGACTCGACGACGAACGCCGGCATCATGATGACCGCGTTCTCGCTCGGCAGCGGCGCCGTCGATCCGGGTGCCTCCGACCTCAGCGCCGGCGGCATCTCGACTTCGGCCGACTCCCCGGCGCTCGCGCTCAGCGCTTCGCCGCGCCCGACGCTCGGCTCGACCTGCACCTACACGCTCGACAACCTGCGCGCGAACGCCTCGGTCAGCCTGATCCGGATCAGCTTCTACAGCACGATCCCGACGCCGCTGACGGCGTACGGCCTGACCACGCCGGACTGCTACGGCCACATCCACCTCGGCGCGTCGCTCGGCCTCGGCAACCTGATGTTCGGCAACCCGACCGACAGCGTGTCGTTCACCTGGCCGACCGATGTCATCTACACCGGTGCCGAGATGTACTGCCAGGGCCTCGAGATCGCGCCCGGTGAGAACGCCGACGGCGTGATCGTGTCGAACGGTCTGAAGATCAAGCTCGGGCAGTATTAGGCACCCCGCCCGCTACCGCGGG
>JAGQRB010000585.1 GCA_020425925.1 Planctomycetota bacterium | reverse complement strand
GCCGAGCCCGGGCCGCCCGGCCGGCGGCAGCACGGCCGCTACCTCGTAGGGTCGGCGCGCCAATTCGGTCGCGACCACGGCGCGCTCGCCGAGGGCCGGCCGCGCCCGCGTCCGGGCCTCCCCGGCGCCGTAGCACTCGCCGTCGAGCTCTCCGGCCCGCCGGAACTCGACGCGCACGCGTTCGTCGGTGGCGCCGCCCACCCAGTGCCAGCGCGTCACCGTTTCGGTGCCGAACTCGTGCGGCCGCGCGACCACCTCGCGGGCGTAGACCGGTCCGCCCTCGGGCGTCGACGGCCCGTCGCCACCGGCGACGATCCGCGCCGTGCTGCCGGCCCCGGCGATCGCGAGCTCGATCCAGACCGGGTCGGCACGCGCACCGCCGACCGGCAGCCGCCGCCACTGCAGGCGCCCGGGCCCCGAGAGCCGGAGTCCCGAGGCGAGGTCGGCGGCGCGCACCGGCACGCCGAAGCGCACCGCGTCCGCGGTCATCGGAACGACGAGGACGGTCTGCACCGCCAGGGCCACGATCGTTGTCACGGCACCCTGTGGCGGAAAGCCCCCCGCGGTTACAGGATTCCGGGCGCGGCGCGATCGGCGCTGCCGAACGCCCGACGCCGGCGCGCTTCAGTCGTTCCAGGTGCAACGGTGGAACGCGCCGCCGTGCTCGAGCCAGGCCAGGAAGCTGTCGTGGTACGGCGCCGTCAGCTCCCGCCGCATCGCTTCGCGCTCGAGCCAGCGCACCGCCAGCACCTCGCCCGCCGCCACCGGTTCGCCGGTCACGGTCACCGCGAAGAAGAACGAACGCCAGGTCTGCAACCGTTCGCCGCCGCGCCGGAGCTCGCCGTCCTGTACGAACAGGAACCGCGCCGGCGCCGCCGCGACCAGGCCGGTCTCCTCGGCGAGCTCGCGCGCGAGCGCCTCGTCGAGCCGTTCGCCGGGTTCGACCTGGCCACCCGGCAGGTCCCAGGTGCGGACCTGCCGCCCGCCGATCCGGCGGTCGTTGCCGACGAACAGGATCGACTCGCCGCGCTCGACGACCGCGAACGCGCCGAGGAAATCGCGCGGCAGTTCCGGCTCGGGCACTGGCCCGCGCACGTCGCTCGCAGCAGGCACGGCCCGCGACTACTGCGGCGTCGGCGCCGCGGTCCAAACACCGCTCGCGAACGGCACGAGCAGACCGCCCTGGACCAGGATCACGCCGTCCTCGATCGCGAACGTGTCGCGGTTGCCGACGCCCATCATCTGGACCGCCGGCAGCACGCCGACCGTCGTGGTCAGCGTGATGTCGAAGTGATCCTCGCGGAACTCGGCGCGCCCCACCATCGGCAGCGGCAACGGCATGTACTCGGGCAGCTGGAACGTCGCCTGCAGCCGGATGTCGCCGCCCTGCACCGATTGGCCGAACTCGAGCAGCAACTCGCCGCTGCCGGTGCCGGCTTCGACCGAGCCGCTCCATTCCCCGGACAGATCGAGGATGTCGGGCAGGTCGCCGACCCGCGCCGCCGACCACGAGCCGGTGTCCGCCGGGCAGTCGTAGATGCCCTCGAGCGCGCCGTCGGCGTTGTACTCGGCCCGCAGCACGACCTGCCCGGCGGCGCGCAGCTCGACCCCACCGGCAACGAACGCGAGCGCATACTCCTGGGGCGTGATGCAGGGGTTGTCGAACACGACGCCGACCACGGCCTCGTCGCGGTATTCCTGGACCCGGACCGTGATGTCGCCGCCGCCGACCACCCCGTCGGACGCCCAGGTGCCGCGCCACTCCCCGAGCAGGGCCGGCGGCACGCCTTCCTGGCGCGTCGAGCGCACCGAGAACCCGTCGCAGGCCGACAGCGCGAGGAACAGGACCGTGAGCAGAAGCGGCTTTCGCATGGTCGACCCGTCGATTCAGGCGGCCCGGACCGTGATGCTCCGAACGGGAGCCTCGTAGCCCGGCCGGCCGGCAGCGTAACTCATCACGGCGAATAAAGCGCCGCGAGCCGGTCCGCGACCGCGGCCGGCCGAAAGCGCTCGAGGCCCGCGCGGCTCGCCCGGATGCACTCGCCCGCGAGCCCGGGCTCGGCCCGCAGCCGCCGCACCGCAGCGAGCAGTCCGGCCGGCCCGGCCGATTCCGGCACGAGCAGGCCGCGACCCCAGTGCGCGAGCGCATCGCGGACTCCGGCGACGTCGTAGCCGACGACCGGGATGCCGGCCGCGAACGCCTCGATGGCGACGAGCGGACAGCCCTCGCGGCGGCTCGGCAGCACCAGCGCGTCGTAGGCAGCCAGCTTGCCGGCGATGTCGGGCACCGCACCGCGCAGCGTCACGCGTCCCGCCGCGGCGCGCGCGCCGGCTGCGAGCGCCGACAGCTCAGGGCCGGTCCCGACCAGATCGCCGCGCAGCTCACGGTCGAGCGCGACCGCAGTGACGAAATCGCCGAACCGCTTGATCGGCACGCAGCGCCCGACGGCGACCACACGGTGCTCGCCGGCCGAAATTCCGAGCGCGTGGCGGGCCTCGTCGCGGGACAGCGGCACCGGAGTCGGGACCGCCGGTGGCACGACCAGGAGCCGTGCCCGCGGCGCGACGGCGAGTGCCGCGAGCTCGTC
>JAGQRB010000584.1 GCA_020425925.1 Planctomycetota bacterium | reverse complement strand
GTGCCGTTCGTAGTAGCGCAGGTCCCAGCCGAACACGCTGCCGTGCGCACCCGACGCGACCAGGAACCGACCGTCGTCGGAGACGTGCACCGCGAGCGCGTCACTGCCCTCGAACGGATCGAGCTCGAGCAGGAAGCGACGCTGTTCGAGATCCCACAGCCGGACGCTGCCGTCGGCCGCGGCGCTGTACAACAGCCGCGGATCGTCGGGCGCCCAGCACACGCTCCACACCGTGCCGGCGTGACCTTCGAGCACGGCCTCCTCGACGCCGGACCCGACGTCGAACACGCGGATCGCGCGACCCCAGGTGCCGGTCGCGATCTTCCTGCCATCGGGTCGGAACGTCAGCGACCACGACTGCGGGTCGGTCGGAAGCTCGCACAGCTGCTGCCCCTGCAGGTCACAGATGCGGATGCCGTGGCCGCGGCTGGTGTAGGCCAGGCTGCGACCGTCGGGTGCGAACACCGCGGCCAGCGCCTGTTCTTCGCCGGTCGGGATGGTCAGCACCGCGGCGCCGTCCTTGACATCGCGCACCACGACCGCGTAACCGGCATCGCCTCCCTGCGTCGTAGCGAGGTAGCGCCCGTCGGGCGAGAAGCACGCCGACCGATCACTCTGCGCATCCTGCTCCGGCAGCGTCCAGAGCACGCGGCGATTCGGTACGTCCCAGAGCCGCAGCTCGAGGTCGAGCCCGCCGCTGACGAGCCGCGAGCCGTCGGCGTTGAAGACCACCGTACGGACGCGGCTGCGGTGCCGGCCGAGCTCCACCGGCCCGGTCACGCCGGTGCGGTCGAACAGCCGCACGGCGCCCTCGCTGTCCCCCGTCGCGATCCAACGGCCACTGCCATCGAGCGTCGAGGTGACGCGGCCGGTGTGGCCCGGCCAGACCTGGCGGCCGCGGTTCGCCAGGTCCCAGGCCCGCACCTGGTGCTGGTGCACGGTGACCGCGATCTCGCCGGCGCGATCGACCAGCAGCTGACCATGCTGCGGTACTACGATCGAGTGCAGCCGCTCCAGCGACGGCAGCTCCCAGACGTCGAGCCACTGCCAGCCACAGCTCAGCAGCCGGGTGCCGTCGTTGGTCACGGCCAGCGCGCGCACCGAGTCGCTCTTGGTCAGGCTCCAACGATCCTCGCCGGTGGCGATGTCGATGCAGGCGAGCTTGCGGTCGTTGCCGCCGAGCAGCAGCGCGGCAGAATCGGGCGCGAACAGCAGCGCGCCGGGCAGATCGGAGCTCCGTCGCGACATGACGAGCTCGCCGCTGGCGACGTCGAACACCCGCGCCCACCAGTCGTAGCCGAGCGACGCGATCCGCGCACCGTCGGGCGACCAGGCGACGGCGTTGACCCGTCCGGGGTGGCGTGCGACCCGTGTCACCTGCCAGTCGGCGGTCTCGTGGATCCGCAGGGCCCCGTCACCGGTTCCGGCCAAGAGCCGTCGGCCGGTCGGATCGAGCGCCAACGCGAACACCGGCGCCCCCGGCTCGCGCAGATCGCGTTCGATCGTCCGGTCGCCGAGCCGCCAGACGTAGAGACCACCGTCGGCGTGGGCGCTGTACAGCCGCTCGCCCGCTTGATCGGACACCACCGCGGTGACGGCGCCGCCGTCGGGCGGCGTCAGTGTCGCGATCGGTCGCAGGGACGTCGTCTCGTAGAGCCGGATGCGGCCACCGCCGTCGCCGACTGCGACGACCTTGTCGGAGCTGGTCATCGTGCCGACGCGCAGGTCGTCCGGTGTGGCCGCCGGCGCGGTCGCGAGGCACGGGTAGCGCGCGTGCAGGTCCCACAGCGCCCAGCGGGTCTCGTAGGACTCCGGCGTGCGAACGTGCTCTGGCCACAGCAGGCGCTCGGCGTAGTCGAGATTGCCGGCGCGCACGAACAGCCGACCGCGTTCGAGGTTGTTGATCCGCAGCTCGGCAGCGAGCCGCGCGGCGGCGCGATTCGCCTGGCCGCCGAGCACGATCGTGACAATCAGCGCCACCAGCAGCGCGACGACGAGCGCGGCGCTGGCCGCAGCCAGCGCGCGGTTGCGGCCGATCCACTTGCGCAGCTCGACCCAGGCGCCGGTCGCGTGTGCACGCACGACGCGGCCTTCGAGCCACGCCCGCAGATCGTCGCCGAGTTCGACGACGCTGGCGAAGCGCAGTTCCGGCGCACGCGCCATCGCGCGCTCGCAGATCGACACCAGCTCATCGGGCGCCCCGGGCGCGACCTCGCGCAGCGGCGTCGGTGGGCCCTCGACGACCCGGGCCAGCACGCTGCGGGCCGACATCCGCACCCCCGCAGGCACGTGCGGCATGTGGCCGGCGAGCAGCTCGTAGAGCATCGCTCCGATCGAATAGACGTCCGAGTGCGGCCCGACCCGCTCGAGCTCGCCGCGCGCCTGCTCGGGCGCCATGTAGGCCGGAGTGCCGATGACGTGGCCGTCGAGCGTCACGAGCGGCGAATCGGCGCCCTCGGTGCCGAGTTCGGAGCGCAGCGTCCGGATCGTGCTGACGCCACCGTCCGCGACGCGATCGCGGCTGACCTCGTGGCCACGCACGCGCGCCAGCCCCCAGTCCATGACGTAGGTCTCGCCGAAGCGGCCGACCATCACGTTCGCGGGTTTGAGATCGCGATGCACGACCCCGCGCGAGTGGGCGTAGGCCACCGTCTCGCAGACCCGTAGCAGCACACCCACCGCGCGCGGCACCACCCAGCCCTCCGCACTCGTTCGGGTCAGACCGTAGATCTGCGACAGGTTGCGGCCGCGGATCAGCGGCATCGTGAAGTACACCCGGCCGGCACCGTCGATGCCGAGCTCGTGTACCGGCGGGATACCCGGGTGATCGAGCTGACCGGTGATCTGCGCCTCCTCGAGGAAGCGGGCCAGCGAGCGCGGATCCGACCGCAGTCGGCCGTCGCCGTCGGCGCCGCGATCGGCGAGCAGCACCTTCATCGCCAGCGTGCGCCGCAGGCAGCGGTCGCGAGCAGTCAGGATCGCGGCCATGCCGCCGCGCGCGAACTCGCCGGCAACGGCGTAGCGGGGTCGCTCGGGATCCTCGCGCGACAGCTCACGCAGCAGCCGTGAGCGCGAAGCATCGTCGGGTTCGAGCCGGATGGTGGCCTCGCCGACCGGCGTCAGCGGGTCGGTGGCGGGGTCGT
>JAGQRB010000583.1 GCA_020425925.1 Planctomycetota bacterium | reverse complement strand
TCGGCGGCGGTCGCGGCGAACCGGGCGCCGGGCGCGAGCAGCAGGGTGTTGTCGTGGCCGCGCGCGATCAGGTGCTCGAGGATCAGGCGGAGCTGCGCCTCGCCGCCCGAGTAGCCAGTCTCGGCGAGGACGTGCAGCAGCCGCATCGCGCGCTCAGCGACCGCGCGGGATCGGCGGCTTGCTGGCCCGCGTCGGCTCGCTGCGCGTGAAGCCGCCCTCGAGCCCATCGACCGCGAAGCTCGACGCGTTCGGCAGTCCGGTCTGCAGCCAGTGCAGGATGCGCGCGACGCGGTGGAAGTAGCGATGGTGCTCCATGACCTCGGCGTGGCCGCTGGCGGCGATCTCGGCGCGCTCGTCGGGACGCTCGAGCCAGTGCGCGATCTGCTCCATCGCGTCGTCCTCGTCGTGATACCAGGCCAGGTGCTCACCGTCGGCGAACACGTTCTCGAGCTTCGGCACGTAGTGCGTGAGGTGGAAGCCGCCGCAGGCCAGGGTCAGGAACGTCCGGTTGCTGAAGTAGTAGACGTCGTCGTTGACCTCGTTGATGCCGAGCACGATGCGCGAGGTGCCGCAGACCCGGGCATAGTCGCGGTTCTTGACCGCACCGCGCACCCGCAGCCGTCCGATCAGGTGCTGCCAGCGGTCCCAGTGCATGCCGAACACCTCGGTGTCGAAGTGCTCGGCGATGCGCGCCAGGAACGACGCGCGCTGGCCCTTGCGGCCGGGTCCACCGATGAACGCGACGTCGCGGCGCTTCGGCTGCGGCCGCGCCGGGTGGTGGAAGCGCGGCGTGAAACCGCTCATCAGGAAGGCCATGTTCTCGAGCCCGCGCTCGCGCAGCCAGTGGAAGCGCGCCGGGTTGCTCATGCAGACCAGGTCCGCCAGCTCGAAGTAGTCGACGATCGAGCCGTCGAGCGACTCGAGCGCCTCCTCGCACCAGATCACGATCCGCGCGTCACGCCGGAACTCGGCGGCCAGCAGCGCCGGCAGATCGCGGAAGAACACGAACACCGTATCCGGGCGGTAGCGCTGGAATTCGGCGCGCGCGAGCTTGATCGCCAGGTTCGGACCGAACCACCGCCGCCAGGTCGTGAGGTTGCGCCAGCGCACCTGCACGCCGTGCTCGCGCAGCGCGTCGACGAGCGCGCCGGTGCAGCGCGTACGCGACATGCTCTTGCCGTAGAACAGCACGCGCTCGACCGGACCGAGCCGCGACGAACCGGCGGTCCGCGCACGGCGCGACCGCCCGACCGGCTCGTCGACGTCGGGACCGGCTGGGGTCACGTCGTTGTCGTCAGTCCCCATCCTGGTTCGCCCCCTCGCTTTGCATTCGCCCACCGGGTACCGCGAAGCCTGACCTGGCAACCGCGATTTCCTGCTCGAGACCTGCCTCTCTGCACGCTTCGGGAACATACAAGGCGCGACCGCCACCGAGCCACCACCACTTTCGGAAGAAAGCCCAGAACACGGGCGAACGGGACCCGAACAACCGGTTCGCATTCTGTCCGAGCCAGCACTCGTCGAGTTCGCGGCCACCGCGGATCCACCGCCCCGCCGGCCAGCTGCCGCGGAAGCTGTGTTCGACGCCGTGCCAGCGCACGCGGCGACGGAACTCGGTCGATTCGGTGAGGCAACGCCGCACGCGACTGCGGGCGTAGCGCGCGCGCGCGTGCGCCGCGCGGGCGACGACCTCGGCGACCTCGGCGGCAGTCGTCAGCAATCCACCTTCGCGCAGCGCATCCGCCGCCGCCGCGGGCAGGTCTCGCACGAGCCTTGCGGCGGCGGCAAGACGATGCGGCGTGTCGTCGAGCCGACGATCGGCGACGCTCGCGGACTGCAGATCGAGCACGGCGACCTCGCCGTCCGCCAGCGCGACGAAGTTGTCGGCGTGCAGATCGCGATGCACGATGCCGGCTGCCAGCAGCCGCGCCGCGATCGCCGCCTGCGCCGTC
>JAGQRB010000582.1 GCA_020425925.1 Planctomycetota bacterium | reverse complement strand
TCCGGTCGCGCAGCTCGTCGAGCATCCGGTACTCGTCGGTCTCACCGCGCGCCGGCTCGTTGCCGGCACCCTGCAGCCGCTGCGCCAGGTTGGCGAGGTCGCGGTCGAACTCGCGCCGCATCTCGGCGCGCTGCAGGAACAGCTGGGCCTGGCGCCCGAAGTCGGTCGGCTCGTCCTTGATGTCGCGCAGCACCGACCAGGCCTTGCCGCTCTCGACGTTGATCTGGGCCAGCGCCAGCGCGCCGCGGACCTCGAGGTCGCGGTCGCTGCTGCGCAGGAACAGCTCGAGCGTGCTCTTGGCGATGCCGCGCTGGCTGTTGCTGCCGACCGCCCAGAGCGCGAGCGCGGCTTCGATGCGGGCCGCCGGCGGCACCAGCTCGTCCTGGCAGTTCTCGACCAGGATCTTCTGCACGTCGGGCAGCACGCGCGAATTGAACGCCTGGCTGTCGCCGAGCAGCGCGAGCGCCTTGCCGCGGACCTGCTCGTCGGCCGAGGTCGCCAGCGGCGCGATCAGCGCCAGCAGGTCGCGGCCGAAGGTGTCGTCTTCCTTCAGGCCCTTGAGCGCGACCGCGGCCGCCAGTCGGGTGCGTTCGCTGGCGCCGTCGACGGCCTGGAGCAGCGCGTTGCGGAACGCGTCGTCGTTGTCAGGGGCGGCGTCGAGCAGGCGGTTACCGAGCGCGAAGAGCTGGTCGACCGGCACCGAATCCGCGGCGGCGAGCTGGGTGCGGATCGCGCCCTGCAGGTCCTGGGCCGGGGCGGGCCCGGCGGCCAGCAGCGAGGCCAGCAGCGCGGCCAGCGGCAGGGTGAAGAAGGGGCGGACGGTCGTGGCTCTGGACATCGAGGCTCCGTTGGGTGGGTGCGGTACCGGCGCCGGGGGCACCGGATCGCACCGAGGTCAGTCGCTTGCAGTCGTTCGGCACGGCCATCAGTCTGGTCGCACCCGGACACCGTTTCGGACGGGGCCCGTCGACTCGGGTCCATCGACATCGGGGCGGTGCCGATGGGACCACGAGATCACCTATACGTTGGCATCGGGAAGTTGCCGAACAGGATTTGCTCCGACGGCGGCTGCGTCGGCCCGCTACGCTGCGGCGGTGAGCGATTCCACGCGCGACGACGGTACCGGGTTGACACACGTCGATGCCGCCGGCAACGCCCGCATGGTCGACGTCGGCGCCAAACCGGCGACGCTGCGGATCGCGCGCGCCGAGGCCGCGTTCCGGCTCGATCCCGACGTTCGGGAACTGCTCCTGACCGGTCGGCTCGAGAAGGGCGAGGCGCTGGCGGTGGCGCGGGTCGCCGGGATCCAGGCCGCCAAGCTCACGGATCGGCTGATCCCGCTCTGTCACGGCATCGCTCTGAGTCACGTCCGGGTCGATTTCGCGCCGCTCGACGGCGACGGCATCACGGTCACGGCCGAGGCCAGGACCGTCGGCCCGACCGGGGTCGAGCTCGAGGCGATGACCGCGGCCGCGGTTGCGGCGCTGACGCTCTACGACATGACGAAGGCGCGATGCCGCTCGGCGCGAATAGAACGTGTGCAGCTGCTGCACAAGTCGGGCGGCAAGTCCGGTAGCTGGGATCGCGACGTCCCCGAGGCGGGAGCATGAGCCGCCGCGCGGCGATCGTCGGCGCGACCGGCGCGGTCGGGCGCGACCTGCTGGCGGTGCTCGCGGCGCGCGACTTCCCGTTGCGCTCGCTGCGGCTGCTGGCGAGCCCGCGCTCGGCCGGCGAACGCATCGCGTTCCGCGGCGAGGAGCTCACCGTCGAGGCGCTCGGGCCGGATTCGTTCGCGGGCGTCGAGATCGCGTGGTTCAGCGCCGGCGGCGCGACTTCGCGCGAGCACGCCGGGCGCGCGGTCGCGGCCGGTGCGGTGGTGGTCGACAACAGCTCGGCGTTCCGGCTCGATCCCGAGGTGCCGCTGGTCGTGCCCGAGGTCAACCCCGAGGCGGCAGCGGCGCACCGCGGCATCCTGGCGAACCCGAACTGCTCGACGATCCTGCTGGTGCTGGCGCTGGCGCCGCTGCAGCGCGAGGCCGGGCTCACCGCCGTCGTGGTGTCGACCTACCAGGCGGCGTCGGGGGCGGGCCAGCGCGCGATGACCGAGCTGCGTGCCGGCGCCGCGGCGATGCTGCGCGGTGAGGTCGCGCCGGCGGCGGCGTTCCCGCATCCGCTCGCGTTCAACCTGGTGCCGCAGGTCGACGTCTTCCAGGCCGATGGCTACACCAGGGAAGAGGACAAGATGCTGTTCGAGACCCGCAAGATCCTCGGGTTGCCCGAGCTCAGGCTCGAGGCGACCTGCGTGCGGGTGCCGGTCGAGCGCTGCCACAGCGAAGCGGTCAGCGTGCAGCTCGGGCGGCCGCTCACGGTCGGACGCGCGCGCGCGTTGTTCGCCGGGGCGGCGGGGCTCGAGCTCGGCGACGACCCCGCGACGTCGTGCTATCCGATGCCGCTGCCGATGGCCGGGC
>JAGQRB010000581.1 GCA_020425925.1 Planctomycetota bacterium | reverse complement strand
GCGCGCCGGCCAGCCGTTCGCGTCGGCGCCGCCGCTCGGCGGCGCGGCGGCCGTTGCGCCAGACGTTCGCCACCAGCGTCGCGAACCAGCCGCGCAGCGCCGCGTCGTGGCGCGGCGGCCGCTGCAGCGCGCGCAGCCAGGATTCCTGCGTGAGATCGTCGGCAGCAGCCTCGTCGGCGGCGAGATCGCGCGCCAGACCGCGCACGAACTCGGCGTGGAGCAGCAGGTCGCCCAGGGGAACGTCGGAGGCCGTCACTGGCTGCATTGAACACCGCCGCGGCCCGGAACGTTCCCGAGCCCGCGGTTGACTTCGCCGCGCCGGGCCGGATCGTCCGGCGCCGTGACCGCATCGATCGACTGCAAGGGCCTGGCGGCGAGCTACGGCGCCCGCGAGCTGTTCGCCGGCCTCGACCTGACGGTCGCGCCCGGCGAGGTCGTCGGCCTGGTCGGGCCGAACGGCGCCGGCAAGTCGACGCTGCTGCGCATCCTCGCCGGCCTGCGCCCGGCCGACGCCGGCACCGTGCGCTTCGCACCGAAGGACGCGGCGATCGGCTACCTGGCCCAGGAGCCGGAACGCGTTGCCGGTGAGAGCGTGCGCGCGCTGCTCGGCCGGCGCACCGGCACGGCGGCAGCCGAGGCCGAGATGAACGCCGCCGCCGACGCGATGGCCGGCGGCGAGCCGGGCGCCGACGAACGCTACTCGGTCGCGCTCGAGCGCTGGCTGCACCTCGGCGGCGGCGACTTCGACGAACGGCTCGCGAGCGTCGCGGCCGAGCTCGGGCTCGCGGTGGACCTCGAGCGGGCGATGACCTCGCTGTCCGGCGGCCAGGCCGCGCGCGCCGGCCTCGCGGCGCTGCTGCTGTCACGCTACGACGTCTTCCTGCTCGACGAACCGACCAACGACCTCGACACCGTCGGCCTCGAGCTGCTCGAGGAGTTCGTGCAGTCGCTGGCGGCGCCAACCGTGCTCGTGAGCCACGACCGCGAGTTCCTCGCGCGCACGGTCACGAAGGTCGTCGAGATCGATCGCAGCCTGCTGCGCGTCGCGGTCTACGGCGGCAGCTACGACGCCTACCTCGAAGAACGCAGCACGGCGCGCCGCCACGCCGCCGAGGCCTACGCCGAGTATGCGACGAAGAAGGCCGAGCTCGAGGCCCGCGCCCGGCGCCAGCGCGCCTGGATGGCGAAGGGCGTCAAGAACGCGATGCGCAAGGCCTCCGATCGCGACAAGTTCCTGCGCGCCCACCGCAAGGACTCGACCGAGAAGCAGGCCAGCAAGGTGCGCCAGACCGAGCGTATGATCGAGCGGCTCGACGCGGTGGACGCGCCGCGCAAGGAGTGGCGCCTGCAGCTGTCGATCGCGAGCGCCGAGCGCTCGGGCGAGATCGTCGCGACGCTGCGCGGCGCCACCGTGCGACGCGGCGACTTCGAGCTCGGCCCGCTCGATCTGCAGCTCCGGTTTCGCGACCGCGTCGCGATCACCGGCGAGAACGGTGCCGGCAAGAGCACGCTGCTGCGACTGCTGCTCGGCCGGGTGCAGCCCGACGCCGGCGAGGCAGCGCTCGGCAGCAACGTCGCGACCGGCGAGGTCGACCAGGCCCGCGCCGCGTTCGACGGCGACGATCCGATCGGCGACGCGTTCGCCGCCTGCGTGCCCGATTGGAGCACGGCCGACGTGCGCACGCTGCTCGCCAAGTTCGGCATCGGCCGCGCCCAGATCGACCGCCCGGCGAGCTCGCTGTCGCCCGGCGAACGCACCCGCGTGGCACTCGCGCTGCTGCAGGCACGCGGCGTCAACCTGCTGGTGCTCGACGAGCCGACCAACCACCTCGACCTCGAGGCGATCGAACAGCTCGAGCTCGCGCTCGAGTCGTTCGACGGCACGGTGCTGCTGGTGACCCACGACCGGCGCATGCTCGAGAACGTGCGGTTGACGCGGCGCTGGGAGGTCGACGGCGGGCGCGTGACGGAGATCGCGGCGGACTGAGCCGGCCTTCGCCTTCGCGGCCGCAGCGCCTCAGTGATGGCCGTAGGTGACGGGGTTGCTGAGCGTGACCGCGCCCCAATAGGCCAGCGCCGCGCCCTGCCAGGTCACCTGCAGCCCGAGCAGCCACGGCGCGTTCGGCACCGCGTAGCTGCCCTGCACGACCGGCGTCGATCCGCTGGCGACGAGCACCGCTCCGGGCCCGAGCCACAGCGGACCATAGACGTTCGGCAACGAAATCGGGCCTGCTGCGAAGCCGGCAAACAGCGCGCCGGTCGCTCCACCCCACGTCGTCATCGTCGCGCTCGCGGTGCCCCCGAGCGGCTGGGTCGAAGCCGCGACCTCGGGTAGCAGTCGGTCCGCGACGGCGATGCCCTGATCCCAGCGGACGGGATTGCCGAGGTTCTGGAACGTCGTGCCCGGGTCGACGACGACACTGCCGGTGCCCGACGCCGCCAGGCCCACGCTGGTCGGCAAACCGATGACGGAGCTGTCGCCGTGCAGCACCAGTTCGCCGCCGGCCGACGCCACGACCGCCTGTCCGAGCGGGACCACCCCGGCGACCAGTCGCAGCTCGGTGTCGACGAGCTCCACGCGACCGCCGCTCTGGCGCAGGCAATGGAAGTCCGACCGCACGGTACAGCCCGAAACGAAGACGTTGCTGTCGGTCGCCTCGAGCGCACCGTAGGCGGCGGTCGGCAGCACGTGGAGTTCGAGGTTCGTGTCGCGCACGAACACGCGGTCGCTCGCCGTCACGATCAGCTGCCCGCCGGCCGGACTCGGCGGGCAGTCGTCGAGCACGACGGTGCCGCGGTTGTCGTGACACTCGAGCATCGCGCCGCTGCCGATCACGCTCCAGACCAGACCGCGCAGCGTGACAGAACGGTGGCTCGCCAGGTTCCTGACCCGGATCGGCGTGCGCGAGTTCGGCCCGAACGCCGGCGTCACCGTCACGCCTGGCCGTGCGAGCACGGTCAGGCTCTTGTCGTCGATCGTGAACTGACCGTACGCGCCGGGCCGCACGTCGAGCACGGCGCCGTCGGGCACTGCCGCGACCGCCGCAGCGATCGTGGTGTAGTCGGTTCCCGGCCCGTTGTTCACGTCGACGACGAACGTCTGGGCGGCGGCCGAGGCGGTCAGGACGAACAGCGCGGAACTCCTTCGCATGGTCGTCGCAGTGTAGTGCCAACGGTCAGCCACCGGCAGACCCGACGGAGCGCGCGGCAAGCTCCGAGTCGACCGGGCGCCCGATCCGTCGAAGCCGCCGCGCCTCGGCTCTGGCACGGCGACGTGGACATCCGAGGCGAGCGTCGGATTCGCGTGCTGCTCGGCAACACCGCGGTGCTCGCGGTCGACTGACGCATTCGGGCGCAGCCGGCGACCATGGAGTCGGACCGGACGCCGAAGCGCGAGATCGTGAGCCGGCGGCGGGAACGACCCCGGGGCGCCGGGACAAGTGCCGCGACGTTCGACCTCGCAGACCTTGCACGGCCAACGTAGGGCCACGAGCTTCGACCCCACAGGAGGCGACTCATGAGACGACGTGACTTCCTCGTCGCCGGCTCGACCGGCGTTGCTGCTGCCGCCGCCGGCGCCCGCAGCCAGCCCCAGGACCCGTCCTCGCAGGTCGGCGTGCTCGCGCCGGAACGGCTGGCCGACATCGTTCTTGCGACCGCACCCGAAGAACTCACGGCGCTCGCGGTCGGCTGGCACCGGAGCGGTGCGTCGGTGCGCGATCTGCTCGGCGCGGCGCTGCTCGCCGGCGTGCGCGAGATCAACCCGAGCCCGATCGGTGGCCAGGTGCACGCGATGATGATGGTGCAGTCGGCGAGCTGCATCGCCGCCCGGCTGCGCGGCAGCGACGCGTTGCTGCCGGCGCTGTTCAACCTAGACCGCGTCAAGCACGGCCAGGCTCGCGACCAGGGCCGGGGCGACTGGACGATGCCGGCAGCGCCGGCGGTCGACCAGGCGCCGACGAGCACGCTGTCGCGCGACTTCGAACACGCGCTCGCCGCCTGGAACGCCGAGGAGGCCGACCGGCTCGCCGTCGCGTTGCATCGCCACCTCGCGATCGACGAGTTCTTCGAGCCGGTCTGGTGGGCCGCGATCCGCGACTACCGCGTCATCGGCCACAAGGCGATCTACGCGGCGCAGGCCCACCGCGCGCTTGCCGACCTCGGCTGGCGCGCCGGACGCGATGTCGTGCGCTCCGTTCTGCTCGGGGTGCTGGACCAGAACCCGTACCAGAGCACCACGCCCGCGCAGGCGCGGCCGATCCTCGCGCTGTTGCCGGCCAACAAGTCCCGCGCCGAAGGGCTGCCTGCCGGCCGTCTCGATCCGCACGCGGCGGGCGATCCGCAGCAGAGCCGCGAACTCTGCGCCGCGATGCGCTCCGCGACGCCCGATCGGGCCGCCGAGGAGCTGGTGGCCGCTGCGAACACCGGCGCAAGCGCGGCGACCGCATGGGACTCGATCCGCCTGCGGGCCTTCGAACAGACGCTGCGGCTGCCGACGATCGCCGGCGTCCATCCGGTGACGACGACGAACGCGCTGCACTACATCGCCCGCACGGCGCACGACCCGCTCGCCCGCCGCACCGCGCTGCTGCAGGCCGCGAGCTGGATGTCGCTGTTCGAGGAGCTGGTGGCCAGCCGCGGCGAGACCGGACGGCTGGCGCGGCGCGTCGACACCGTCACGGCCGGTGGCGCCGCGGCCGATCCGTTCGCGAGCGGCGACGAGAGCGAGCGCACGGCGTCCGCGGCGCGGCTGCTTCAGGACGGCAACACCGCGACGTTCACGCGCCGCATCGGCGAGGTCCTGGTGCGGAAGGCCCAGCACGATCACGACTACAAGTTCGCGGCCGCCGTCGTCGAAGAGCTCGAGTTCGCGGCGCCGGAGCTGCGGCCGCAGCTCGGCGGCGCGGCCATGAGCTTCCTGCGTCACGACGGTGACGGCGACAGCGCGATCTACGAACGCGCGATGCGGCTGCTCTGAGACCGGCCACCCGGATCGTCACCAGCGCTCCGGAAGCAGCTTTCGCGCGGCTCCGGACGCAGCCGGTTCCGCCCATGGGGGTGGCAGGGCCGGCCATCCGAGCGGATGGCGCCGCTGCCGCCTCCGCAACCGCAACATCCACGATGCAACCGATCCCCACCCGCCGCGCCCCCGGCCGCGCGCTGCTGCTCGCCGCCGCTGCCGCGCCACTCGCGGCGCAGTTCCCGAACCAGTTCTCGCTGCATTTCGACCAGGGGCGGCTACCGCCCGCGACATCCCCGTTCAACGCGCTGCTGCCGGCCTGCAGCTCGGCGCAGGACGTGCTGCTGCGCGACTTCGACGGCGATGGCGACATCGACGCCTATGTCATCACCAGCAGCTCCGACCGCTATTTCGTCAACGGCGACCCGGCCAACCCGTTCGCCGATCCGCAGGGCCGGTTCTTCGACGAGTCGGCGCTGATCCAGCGACCGGCGAACGGCGCCACCGACGCCGCTGCGGCGGACATGGACAACGACGGCGACGACGACGTCGTAATCGCGATCACGCAGGGCTTCGGCAACGGCAACGTGCTGTTCTTCCGCAACGACACACCGGGCACGTTCCGGTTCGTCGACTCGCAGACGATCCAGATGCCGGCGACGCTGTTCGGCAAGGGTCGGGCGATCGCGGCCGTCGACTGGGACGGCGACGGGCTGCGCGACATCCTGCTCGGCACCGCGCCATTCTCGGGCTTCCCGGGCGGGCTGTTCTGCTTCCTCAACTCGCCGACCGCGCCGGGCACGTTCACGCCGGTGCCGGTCGGCATCGCCGCGGTCGCGACCCCGTTCGCCGTCGAGTCGATCGCGGTCGGCGACGTCGACGGCGACGGCGATCCCGACCTCTACTGCGGTCTGCGCACCGCCGGCGACGGGCCGTCGGGGCAGGCGCTGGTGCTCAACACCAGCAGCCCGGGTCTGCCGGGCTTCGCCGACGGCACCGCGGCATCCGGTCTCGGCGGCCAGACGCTGCGCCGCAGCAGCGCGGCCGCGTTCGCCGACGTCGACGCCGACGGCGACCTCGATCTCATCACCGCCAGCCAGACCACGTTCGTGCCGCAGACCCAGCAGTTCGTGAACGGTCAGGAGGAGCTCTACCTCAACACCGGCGGCGGCGTGTTCGCGGCGCCGGCCCTGCTGCCGAACTCGAACGACTCGACCACCGATCTCGAGCTCGGCGACGTCGATGCCGACGGCGACCTCGAGCTGATCACCGTCAACGAGCCGGTGCTGCCGCTGACGCTCGACGGCGAGAGCCGGTTCTACGAGTTCGATCCGGTCAACGTCGCGTTCGTCGACGATCCGAGCCGCATCGAGCTCGACCAGGAGACGCTGTCGCAGGGCGTCGCGATGGCCGACGTCGATCTCGACGACGATCTCGACCTGTTCCTCGCCAATCCGATCGAGGGCGCGCTGCACTACCTGCCGAACGCGGCCCGCCACCTCGATGCGCCGCGCCTGGTCGACGCCTCGACGGGCCCGACGGTCTACGACATCAGGACCGCCTTCGACGTCGGCTTCAAGGACCCGACCGACTACGCCGAGACCATCGTCCTGCTGGCGCTGCCGCCGACCGGGCCGCGCGTCGACGTTCCCGGGTTCGGCTGGTTCCTCAACGACCCGGGTGCGATCACGATCTCGCCGACGCTGATGATGCCGCCGGGCGTCGAGACCGCGACGCTGCAGATCGCCGTCGCCCAGGGCACGACGCTCGACTTCGTGCTCCAAGGTGTCGTGCTGATCATCGACGGCCCGACGCAGAACCTGTCGTGGGACGTGACGAACGTCGTCCGCACGACGATCCAGTGACCCGACCGGCCCGGCGCGTACGCGCCGGGCACGCTCGGCTACTTGACCTCGAAGTCGGCGTCCTTGATGTCCTCG
>JAGQRB010000580.1 GCA_020425925.1 Planctomycetota bacterium | reverse complement strand
CGACTGCGGCAGCCTGCACGCGCCGACGCGCGCGGCGCGGCAGCTCGTCGACGCCTGCCCGATCCGCCGCCTCGACTGGCTCGTGCTGACACACGCCGACCACGACCACCACAACGGCACCGCGGCGCTGCTGCAGCGCGCCGAGGTGCGCCGGGCACTGCTGCCGCGGGAGCTCGCCGACAGCGAGGTCGCGGCATTGCTGCGAACTCACGGCGCCGAGCTCGCGTTCCTCGCCCCCGGCGAACGGCTCGCGCCGACCCCCGGCATCGAGGTCGCCGCCCCGGTGCTCGCGACCGACGGCACCACCAACGACCGCAGCCTGTGGACGACGTTCGCCGCTGGCGGCACGCGCGTGCTGTTCTGCGGCGACGCCGAGTCGGAGGGCATCCG
Source organism: Planctomycetota bacterium (assembly GCA_020425925.1). GTDB lineage: Bacteria > Planctomycetota > UBA1135 > UBA1135 > UBA2386 > JAGQRA01. The sequence goes on along the minus strand of JAGQRB010000580.1, from coordinate 5,021 downwards.
CGCCGCGATCGCGCAGGGCGTGGCAGCGGCGAGCGCCGTGCTGGTGCTGCCACACCACGGCCGCGACGACCCGGCGGTGCCGGAGCTGCTGGCAGTGGTGCGGCCGGCTTGTTGCCTAGCGTCGGCAGCGAGCAGTGACGCGGCGACCGCGGCGGGCGAAATCGCGCGCGCGTTCGGCGCCGAGGTGTTCGTCACCGGACTCGATGGTGATGTCGAAGTGGAGCTCGGGGAGGTCGCACGGGTGCGGGTCGAGGTCGGCTGGCGGGTGCTGCGAAGCGGACAGTAGCGCCTCGCCCTTCGGCTCCGAAGAGTGCCTATCCGCCGCAAGCCGCCAACGGCAACGACTCGGCGTCGGCCGGCAGATCGTCTGCTAGGATCGCGTACCACGGTGATGGCGGACGACGATTTCAGGCTGCGCGACCGCCGCGTCGCGGCCGTCGGTGGCTCACGGGTCACTCCCGAAAACGCCGAGTTCTGCGTGGCACTGGGTCGCGCACTCGCGGCGGTGGAACGGCTGGTCGTCGTCAGCGGCGGACGCGCCGGCAGCAAGGGGCACGCTTCGGCCGACGAGCAAATGAAGAACGGTTTCGAGGCTGCGATCGGGGAAGATCGAATGAGAGGTCGATTCCAGACGCTCATACCCAATGGCCCGCACCCGGAGCTGTTCCGCGCCGGCGACGTTCGGAAGCTCAAGGGACGTACCACGGAATCGCGCCGCTTCGCGCTGGTATCGCACGTCGACGCCATCCTGACGGTGCAGGGTGCCTGCGGTACCCCTCAGATGGTCGATCTGGCGATCGCGCTCGACAAGCCGGCGCTGCCGCTGCCTTTCACGGGCGGCAGATCGCTCGACAAGTGGACGGAGTATCGGCCACAGATCATCGAGAGGTTTCGATTGACGCGACACGAGATCGCATTTCTCGAGGCGCGCAAGAAGCCGTCGCGCTACCGGCAAGCTGCGCAGCGAATCGTCGCAATCCTGCAACGAGCCCTGCAGCCACGCTGTTTCGTCGCGATGCGTTTCACGCGCGTCGACGACCCGATATTCGCGAGCATCCGAGCCGTGCTCGACTCGCTCGGCATCATGCCCGTACGCACGGATGAACTCGACCGAACCGGAAACATCCTCGAGATGATCCGGCGCGGGATCGAGTCGTGCGAGTGCGCGATCGTCGACATTACCGGTGAGAACCCGAACGTGATGTACGAACTCGGCCTGCTCCATGCTCTCGACAAACCGACGATGATTCTCGCATCCGATCTTCAGAGCCTGCCATTCGACATTCGGACCGAGACCGTCACCCGCTACCGCAACGCCGACCTCGCTCCCTTGGGAATCCGGATCCGCCGCACTCTCGCAGTGCTCGTCGCATCCGACGGTCCCTGAATCGGCGATGGCCGCGGATGCGGAGCAGGCTACTTGCCGTCCCCGCCCGCCCTCGCCACCGCCACCTTCTCGAGCTTCGTGATCCGCCCGAGGAAGTTCCAATCCATCACGTACAGATTCCCCGCCGCATCCGCGCACACCGAGTGCGGCGACAGGAATTCGCCGTCGGCCCACTGCTCGCGCGGCACGCCGTTGACCGCGCGCTTCTTCGGATCGGGGTTGTCGCCGAGGTGCACGATCGGCTTGTCGTCGGCGCCGAGGATCGTGACGCGTCCGACGAGATCCGCGACCGCCAGTTCGCCGCCGGCGAGCGGCCAGACGTTGCACGGCCGCCGCAGGTCCTGGTCCATCTTGCGCACGAACTCGCCGTCGAGCGTGAACCACTGCAGGCGGTGGTTCTCGCGGTCGCAGACCAGCAAGAGCGGCGTCTTGGCGCGGGTGTCGAGCCACAGCCCGTGCGGCGTGCGCAGCTTGCCGTCCTCCTTGCCGGGACCACCAAACGACTTCACGTATTTGCGATCGCGATCGAAGACGTGGATCCACGAGCGACCGTAGCCGTCGCCGACGTAGATGCGGCCGTCGGGCGCGACCGCGACCGCGGTCGGCTTGAACTGGCCCTCGTCGTCGTAGACCCCCGACTCCTTCGGCCAGCCGATCGTCCAGAGCACCTCGCCCGCGAGCGTCGTCTTGACGACCTCGTGGCGGCCGGTGTGCGCGAGGTAGAGCATCTCCTCGCCGTCCTCGACGCGGTGGCACATGCCGTGCAGGCCGCCCTTGTAGGACTCGCCCCAGCTGCCGCGCTCGGCGCCGTCCTGGCCGAAGATCACCACCGCCTGCTCGGTGTCGGTGTTGGCCAGCAGGTTGCCGGCGCGGTCCATCACCATGCAGCCGTGGGTGTTGCCGAGGTCCTCGCCATCGGCCGTGTGGGCCCAGCCGGTGACCCACCGGTAGGTGTGGGCGCCGCTGCCGAGCAGGATCGCCGCGGCCGGCAGTGCTGCCGGCACCGCGGCCGGTTCGTGGGCCGGCTCCTGCGCGCAGAGCGTCGACGGCAGCAGCGACAAGGCGAACGGAACGGCGCGGAGGACGGCTCGCATGCCGAGCCTTGTACCCCGGCGCCGACCCGCGGGGAACCGATCGGTACCAATCTGGTGCACGGCCGCCGCTGGCGGCCGCGGCGATCCCGCGTCGATACTTCTCCTGCCGCGGCTCGCCCCGCCGCGCGCGACCGAGGTCTCCGAATCATCATGCGCATCGCCGCTCTCGTCGCCGGCTCGCTCGCCGTCCTCTCCCTGGCCGACACCGCCAGCGCCCAGCGCGGCGGTTTCCGGATGCCCGAGGAGATCGTGCAGCGTGTCGGCATGTTCTTCGACGACGTTCCGGGCCCGCTCACCGAGGGCGACAAGATCGCCGACCTCGACACCGTCGAGCTGGTGCGCGCCGCGGTCGCCGCCAAGCAGCCGAGCGTGCTCTACCTGGTCGACGGCAAGGCCGACGAGGAGACCCGCGGCAACTTCGAGTTCCAGCTCGCGAAAGACCCCGAGCTCGGCATCGAGCTGCGCTGCTTCTACTGCGGCCGGATCGATCTCGCCGAGAACGCCGAGCTCAACAAGCGGTTCGGCGCCGAGGCGCCGCTGTTCGTGGTGTTCGACGAGGAGGGCAAGGCGACCGACGTCTCGATGGCCGAGTACCGCCCGTCGGCGGCGAAGCTCAAGAAGGCGCTCGAGAAGGCCGGCAGCGGTGCCGTCAAGCCGTCGATGGCCGCGTTCACCAAGAGCTACGGCAAGTTCGTGCGCGAGCTCGGACTGCTGCTGGCGCGCAAGACCGCGATCGAGGGCCGGCTCAAGCTGGCCGGCGACGACGAGGGCAAGCGCAAGAAGATCCAGAAGGACCTCGAGGAGGTCGACAAGGAGGAGCAGGCGCTGCTCGCCGACGAGGAGAAGCTGCTCGAGAAGACCCGGCTGCCGGAGCGCAGCAAGAGCGCGCGCCGGATCGGCGAGCGGCCGCGCGGCGACTGGGGCGATCGCAACGACAAGAACGGCAAGGGCGGCAAGAACGACCGGGGCGGCAAGGACAAGAAGAAGGACTGAGACCACCTTCCCGGTCTGCCGCTCGCAGCGACGGCACGCATCTGCCATACTCCGAGGCCGTCCCCTCGGAACCGATACCCCTCCCTCCCCGCAGTGCGACTCACCGTCGAGACCGGTCCGCTGGCCGGCACCGTCGTTCCCCTGAATCGTGACGAACCGGCCACCCTCGGCAGCGGCGAGGACTGCGCCCTGCGCGTGCAGGAAGCCGGCGTGCTTCCCCACCACGCCGTCGTCAAGGCGCTGCGCAACGAGGGCTTCGGCCTCAAGGCGCTCGGGCCGGGCGTGCGCGTCAACGGCGAGCAGATCGAGGCGACGCCGCTGGCCGACGGCGACGTCATCCAGCTCGGCACCACCAGGATCGCGTTCGGCGAGACCCAGAAGAAGGGCCTGCCGACGATCGCCGGCTACCGCATCCTCGAGGAGCTCGGGCGCGGCGGCATGGGCGTGGTCTATCGCGCCGAGCAGGTCTCGCTGCACCGTCAGGTCGCGCTCAAGGTCCTGAGCCACGAGCTGACCGAGGACGCCAAGTTCACCACCAACTTCGTCGCCGAGGCGCAGGCCGCGGCCAAGCTGCAGCACCCCAACGTCGTCTCGGTGTTCGACGTCGAGCACGACGGCGGCACCTACTACTACGCGATGGAGCTGATGCAGAACGGCTCCTGCGAGGACTGGCTCAAGCAGAACGGCGCGATGCCGCACGATCGCGCGCTGCAAGTCATCGCCGACGCCGCCGCGGGTCTGGCCTACGCCGAATCGCTCGGCATCGTGCACCGCGACATCAAGCCCGACAACCTGATGCTCGACCAGCACGGTGTCGTCAAGATCGCCGACCTCGGGCTGGCGGGTGCGGACCCGGAGAGCGAGGACCGCGCGATCGGCACGCCGCACTTCATGGCGCCCGAGCAGGTGCTGCGGAAGACGATCGACCACCGGAGCGACATCTACGCGCTCGGCTGCACGTTCTACCGGCTGGTGACCGGCCGCACGCCGTTCCGCGGCCAGACCGTCAAGGACATCCTGCGCGCCCAGGTCAAGGACGACCCGGAGCCGGCGAACAAGGTCAACAACAAGGTGCCGGCCGAGGTCGCCGCGCTCATCCAGCGGATGATGCAGAAGGAGCCGGGCGACCGGTTCCAGACCGCCAACGACCTGGTCGAGGAGGTCGAGATCCTGCTGCGGCCGCCGGCCAAGAAGGGGCTGTGGATCGGGCTCGCCGCGGCCGCGGTGCTGGTCGGCGCGATCGCGATCTGGTGGGGCGTCACCAAGAAGGGCGAAGAAACCATCATCGAGAAGTACCGCGACAACCCCGAGATGCTGAAGCTCGCGACCGAGAACGAGCGGCTGCTGGCGGCCGCGGTCGAGGACCGGGCGACGATCGCGCTGCTGACCGCGCGGGTCTCGGGACTCGCCGACGAACCGCTGGCGGCGGCGCTCGAACGGGTCGCGAACGAGAACCCGAACACCCCCGCCGCGACCGAGGCGACCGAACGCGCGGCCCGCATCCGCGAAGACGTGCGCGAGCGCGCCGCCCGCGAACAGCGCCGCCT
>JAGQRB010000579.1 GCA_020425925.1 Planctomycetota bacterium | reverse complement strand
GACGCGCGGAAGCGCCTGGCGCCGGCGACGATCTCGTAGCCCTTCTTCGCGGGGCGCACGAGGATCGGCTGCAGCACGCCGTGCGCTGCGATGCTCTCGGCGAGCTCGTCGAGCGCCTTCTTGTCGAACTGCCGGCGGGGGTTGGTCTTGCTCTCGACGAGCTCGCCGAGCGGGATGACCGAGAACGGTTGAGTTGCTGTCGCTGTCACGTGTCTGCTCTCCTCTGCTCTCCTCGTTGGTGTTTGGCGACGATCTGATGCACGCGCTGCGACGTCAGTCCGAAGCGCCTGGCGATGACGACTTGGGACCGTCCGGCGAAGTGCTCGGCGAGGATCTCCGCGTCGCGCGCCTCCATCTCGGGCGTTCGGCGTGGGTCACGCCGCTTTGCCCGCGTCGGCTGTCGCACTGGCGGCGGATCGTCAGAGAAAGGCGGCGAGCCCGGTTCAGGACCAGATAAGGAGAGCAACGCCGGGCTCTCGCCAAGCCCAGCGCGGTCCTCCGGACTCGCCGCCAAGTAGGCCTTGTGGCTCACCATGTGGCGCTTGGTGTCGCCGCATCGGTAGCACTCGATGAAGCCGCGATCCCCGCTCTGCTGCTCCCAGTGCCAGTCGTGACCGACACGGGCGCACTCCTTGACCGCCGCGTCGGTGAACACGATCCGGCAGCGCTCGGTCACTGGTGCACCTTCAGCAGCTTCCGGCCGAGGGCTACCGCGTCGACGTCCTTCAGGTCGAGCTCGAAGTGGTTCGCCAGCAGAAGGCCGAGCCGCTCGCGGTCGGCTTTCGCGCGGACCTGGCGCCACACAGGATCGCCGCCGCTCATGTCGGCGACGCGCCAGCGCAGCTGGCCCTGCGAGGGGCGATCGACGAAGCAGAATGCGCCGGCGAGCGGCTCCGGCAGCTCGTCCTCGGTCTCCACCGCCATCAGGTTCGGCGGCACGAGCGGGTCGACTTCCGCTGCTGCAGGGCCGTTGTCCGGTTCTTCCGATGCCCCTTCCGGTTCTACAACGGGCCCGCCGGGTTCTGCCTGAGCCGATTCGGTGCTACCCATCGCGGCCGAGACCTCGCGGATGCGATCGCGCCGAGCTCGGAAGATGGCCCGCAGCTTCTCGGTCTCGGCGGGGCCCAGGCCCTGCGCGAGTTCGGCGGTGCGGTTGAGCTCCGGTTCCGTGCGCGCATCCATGATCGCCTTGATGGCGCGGCCGAACGGGGTGACCGCGCCGGCGAGCCAGCGCTGGAGCGTTTCCCCGAACTCCGGGCCTGGCTTCTCGAGGACTGCGCCAGCCAGGTCGGGGCACCGCGTCTTCGATATGACGAGCGTGTTCCGGTCCGGCTCCATGTCCCCGACCACGTCGAACTCGTACTCGACACCGTCGCGCTGCACCGCGGCCATGCCCACCTTGCGGATGTTGGTCTTGCCGCGTTCGTCCTTCTCCTGCACCCACTCGGTCTTGGCGCGCATGGTGGCAATGACGTGCAGCGGTGCTTGCACCATGGTGTCCACGAGCCGGTTGTGCATCGGCGTCACGTGGCGCCAGGCCGAGAAGCTGCTGCCCGACTTGCTGCGGCTGGCCTCCTTGTCGACCTGCTCCAGCGCGCCGTCGCGCCCCATCCACGCGTGCGAGAGCGAGTCGATGACCAGCACGTCGTAGTCGCCGCTCGCGGCCGCAGCCTCGATCGCCTCGCAGTAGGCGTCGGGCGAGTGCGACTCGAGCTCGTCGACGTCGAAGTCGAACTGGTCGGCGTACTTCGAGGCGCTGCCGCGCTCGGTGTCGATGACGGCGATCCGCTTCTGCGAGAGCACCCGGGCGACGATCAGTGCCGTCATCGTCTTCCCGCCGCCGCTGGGCGCGATCAGCGCCAGGCGCAGCTTGCTCTCGGCCTTGACGGCCTTCTTGAACCGGGAGGCCATCGGTCAGTCCCCCCGGTAGCGGACGCCTTCCGGGTAGACGCTCTCCTTCGGAGGCCCGTAGTGCCTGCGGGCCTCGTCGAAGGCCTTCCCCACGCGGAGAAACTCCCTCGTCGTGCCACCGACGTCGGGGTGCTTCCTCTTCGCGAGCTCGCGGAAGGCGTCCTTGACGACCTCCAGCGTGGGCGGCGGCTTCTCGAAACCGAGGACCAGCCACCACGGCTCCTGCGTGTCCTCCGGCAGTGCCAGATAGCCGGCGAACGCCTGGTCGAGCGTGCCCACTCCCCAGCGCTCCATGCCGCGCAGCGCGTCCAGGTGCTTCGCGATCGCGCGCAGGTTGTGCTCGACGGTGTCGTAGCGGTCGCAGGCGAAGACGACCTGCTGGCCCTTCCGCGTGAAGTAGACCGCGACGCCGGGGTCCTCCGGCCGCACCTGGCCCGACCGCGGGAACCCGTCGATGCGCAGCTGCAGGTTCGTCGAGACGATGAGGTCCGATCCCCGCAGCAACCGGATCTCGTTCTGCACGTCGATTGTGGCGCTGTTGACGGTGACTCTCGGACCGAACGGGCCGCGGCTGCGTTGCGCGAGCGGCGTGCGTGGCTGGCGCTGCGGCCAGCTGAGTGGCGAGGCGGAGACCATGGGCTCAGGTTGGCTGGCCGTTGCGGGTCTCGGATCGCGCGTTGCGGATCGCGCGCCGCGCGTCGTCGGTGATGGCCGAGGCGGTGTCCGCGATCTCGTTGAGCACGGTCAGCTTGACCTCGAGGTCGTGCACCGCGCTTGCGTAGGCGATCCCGCGCGTCATGCGCGCGACCATCTCCTTCGCCGCCTTCAGTCCGTCGTCGACGTGCTGCCCCTTGGTCCGAGCGCGGTCGTCGTCCGCCGCGTCGTCCATGAACGAGCGCTCGGCGGCCTCGACGTCTGCCTCGTCGATCTCGACGTCTGCACCGCGCACCTTCGCCTTCTTGCGAGCCATTCTTCGGTCTCCTCGTGCCGTCGGTCTTCGGGTGCGCTCGCAGCGGCTCGACGGCCCCGCCGCGGCGAGCGCGTGTCAGCGCCGAGGTCGGCGCGGTTGCCGCGGAGCCTTCGCCTTGCAGTTCGCGAAGTGGGTCAGGCTGGCGGGGATCTCCCAGAACTCGACGAGCTCCTCGCGGATGCGGTAGTTCCTCGCCTCGAGTCGCCGGGCGTGCGCGTCGTCCTTGACGAGCTGGTGGTTCGTCGTGCCCAGCTTGATCGCGACGCGGATGGTCGTGCGGCCCAGCAGCTCGCGGCAGAGCAGCGGGCCGACGCGCTGCTCGTTCTCGAGCGGCATCAGTGCGCCGGAGATCGTCCGGGCCCAGGTGACGGGGTTGCCGCAGAAGTGGCAGCGCCCGGCCCCCTTGTTCTCGGTGATGCGGACGAGCTGCTCGTCGCGCGTGACGGTGTTCGGTTCGGGCTTCATCGCAGGCTGACCTCCTTGAGCTCAAGCTCGATCTCCTTCCGGCGCCAAGCGGGCGAGTTCCACCACTCGCGCTCGAGCTCCTCAATCCGATGCGCAACGCTGAGCCCGCCCGCTGTCAGTTCGGGCTTCGCTTTGCCGGCGCACCACACACGGGCGCTCGCGCGGTGGCAGGTCTTGCACTGCTCGCGCTGGTAGACCCTCCCCGTGGACGACCGGACCTCGTAGCGGTGGAGGTTCTCGTCCGTCAGGGGGTGCCCGTGCTTGCACGACTTCATGTCTGAGACCTCCGCGCCGGCAGCGCGTCGTCGAGGGTGCTCGCGGCGAGCTTCGGTTCGCCTTCCGGCCGGCCGGTCGCGCGCCGCGCCCGCTGCGCCTGCTCGAGGTCGGCGAGGACCGCGGACCAGAGCCGGCCGTCGATCCAGACCGCGAGCAGCGCGTCGGGATCGCCCATCGACTCGCGCGCGGCCGCCGCGACGAGCGCGGCGAAGCCGGCGACGGTCAGGCCCTCGGCCGCGAGCTCGCGCGCCCGTCGGTCGATGGCCAGGTCGCGCCACTTCCGCGGCGTCCGGCTCCGGTAGCCCGAGGCGCGGATGGCCTCGGCCAGCTCGACCGCGGCCGCTGTCAGCCGTTCTGGTTCTGCCTCTGCCGGCGCAGCCGCCGCCTCGCGCGCGGGCGCGCGCGCACGACGGGGGAGACGGGGAAGACGGGGAGACGGGGTTGCGTGGTGCAGATCTGCACCGGTCGAGGGGCAGATTTGCACCGGTGGGGTGGCAGATCCGCCCCGGTGAGGGTGCAGATCTGCACCGGTGCGTAGGCAGTCCTGCACCGGTGCAGATCTGCCACGGGGGTGGTGCAGGATTGCACCGGTCGGGGGTGCAGATCTGCACCGGTCGCGGGTCGACCAGAGCACCAGGCGGTCGTCGTGGACGGTCCGACCGATGACGCCAGACCCGTCGGCCGCGGCGAGCGCGCGGCGGACCATGTGCACCGTCAGCCCGAGCATGCTCGCGACCGAGCCGCGGGTGGTGCGAACCACCGGGTGCGCCGCGCGCGTCTGGCCGTCCACCCATGCCGCCAGGAGCGCGTAGGGCGGCGCCAGGCGCGCCTGGCGCAGTGCCTGGTCGAAGGCCACGCGCCGGCGGACCACGCCCCAGCGCGCCGCCAGGAGCGCGGGGCAGACGATCCGGGCCTCGGCACGACCGCGCGGCCCGGCGGCCAACGTGATGACGCCGGCGGCGACGAGCTCGTCGAGCGCGCGACGCGCGGCGCGCGGGTCGGCGCCGGTCTCGGTGACGAGCTCGGCGACCGTGACGCGCACCTCGAGCCAGGAGGTCTTCGCGCGCGGCTGCTGTTCGCCCTCGGCCGTCAGGCCGGACATCGCCGCGATCGCCGCGAGCAGCAGCGTCGCGAGGGGCGACTCGGCCGGGTCGCGGCCGCAGAGGAGACGGGCGCACTTCATGCCCGACCCACCACGACCGCGCACGCCACGGCGGCGACCAGGCCGACAAGGACGCTCACCCAGGCGACGAGACGGGCCGCCCGAATGTCCTCCCGGTCGCGGCGCAGACGCTTCGTGAGCAGGTCGGCGAGGCTCCCGCCGTTGAGGCACTGGACGCCGAGCAGGTCGAACAGCCTGGCGCGCTCCTCGAGCAAGGTGCTTCGCATGTCGTCCCTCGCGGACATCGCGAGGTCGCGCAGGAACGTGTCGACGTCATCGGGGCACTGCCACGCATCGCCAGCTTCCCATGCCTCGACCCCGGCATGGATCAGCAGCTCGACCGAAGCGCCGAAGGTCTTGCCGCTCACGAGCGCACCTCCTGGGATCCAGACACGCGGCGCTCTCGGCGAAGGTGGAACTCTCGGACGCCATCGCCGCGGAGATAGCGGAGCTCGTAGCGCTCGCCGCCGACGAGGATCTCGTCGATGCGCTCGTCGACGTCGAGCGCGCGGCCGTCCGACTTGCCGCCCATGAGGACGGCACGCTTCGTCTCGTAGGTCGTCCTCATTGCGCGGCCCTCCGAGCACGCTCGGCAGCGCGCGACTGTGAGATCCTCGGTCCGGGAGTCGAACCCGGTGCGCTGTCCAGGCGCACGGCCTCTGCCGCGCCGGCGATCGGGGTATGCGGCCCCTCGCCACTCCGCGACTCAGCCTGCGGGTCGCCGTGCCCGCTCACCGAGGGAACGGCGCCGCCGTACGCGTGCATGAGCTGCTCCTCGCTCAGCCCCGCCGGCAGGCGCCACGATCGAGTGACCTTCATCGCGACGCCCTCCGTTCGAGCTGCCGAGTCCGCTCACGCCCGGCGCGCGGCCGCCGCCAGACGCGGTCGTTCACGACGATGTCGTGCCACGACGTCATCCACCACCAGTAGCGGGACGAGAACCGGTGCCAGAGTTCGCGCACGCTCAGGACCGGTACGAAGTCCTCGCACGGGACGCGCTCGATCCTCTGGCGCACACCTGCCGGCGCCGCCAGCGGGCCCACCAACGTCGAGCTACGCGAGGGCCATGACCAGTTCGAGATCTCCCAGATCTCCTCACCGCGAAACCGAACGCGGCTCCCGACGACCGTGTGCCGCATCGCGCCGAGGCCGACGCGGACACCGCGGAACCAGTAGCGGATGGCCCAGAAGCAGCGGCGCAGGAAGGTCGGCCACGACTCGCCGGCGTTGCGCGACTGGGTGCGCTGCGACGCCCACATGCCGTAGGGCGTCACTGCCGACCTCCCGCGCTGACCGGCGCCGGCACGCGTAGAAGCGCTCGTCTCTCCGAGCCGTCACGCCACCGGACGGAGCTAGCCGCCGCCCGATGTTGCGCGCTCGGCTCCATGGACCGGGCGCGCGGGTCATCACGCGACGGGAGGAGCTGCGTTTGCCCTGCCCGCCGGCCCGTCAGGGGGCGGCCGCCCCCCTCGGGGATCCTCGTTGGTGAGTGTGCTCGCTGGCCAATCGGCGCCGGCACGACGGCGCCGCCTGCAGCCCCCGCGGTCGGGGTCGGGAGATCGCCGGGAAGAAGGGCCCGGCCGTGCGTCTCCCTGGGGCAACGAATGCGGCGATCGGCGGCGTCACCGCCCGGGACTGCTGCCGTTCTGCGTTTCGTGGTAGCGCTACCACGATTCGCGCTGCTCGGCCGCGCGAACGGCCGTTTTGAAGGCGCTATCGCGCTCGCGTGTGCTCGCGGTTGCCCAAGCCGCGAATCGTCGCTAGAGTCCGCGCCGTCAGCCTTTCGCGCCGTTTCCGCACGCGGATTGCCGCGTTTTGGGACCAGAGGGTCGGAGGTTCGAATCCTCTCGGCCCGACCATTC
>JAGQRB010000578.1 GCA_020425925.1 Planctomycetota bacterium | reverse complement strand
GAGCGCCGCATCGAGCAGATGGTCAACCCCGACATCTCCGGGCTGCCGCCGTTCCTGGCGCGCAACCCGGGGCTCGAGAGCGGCTTCATGATCCCGCAGGTCGTCGCGGCCTCGCTCGCGAGCGAGAACAAGTCGCTGGCGCACCCGGCGAGCGTCGACACCATCCCGACCTCGGCGAATCGCGAGGACCACGTCTCGATGGGCGTGACTGCCGCGCGCCACGCCGAGCGCGCGCTGTCGAACACCCAGAAGGTGCTCGGCATCGAGCTGCTCTGCGCGGCTCAGGGGCTCGACCTCGGCGATGGCCTGCGACCCGGCAAGGGCGTCGCCGCGGCCTATCGCGCGCTGCGTCGGCGCGTGCCGGGGCTCGAAGGCGATCGCTTCCTCGCGCCCGACCTCGCGGCCGCGGAGTGCGCGGTCGTCGCCGGCGAACTGGTGCAGGCCGCCGAGAAGGCCGTCGGCGTGCTGGCGGTCTGAGCAGAGCTGCGAGCTTCGCCGTAGCATGGGCGCATGCTGCCCTACACGCTTCCCACGTTCGCCTTCGTCGCCGGCTTCGCGATGGCGCAGACTCCGCAGTGGCGCCCGGTCTGGCCGGCGAACCCGTCCCCGGTCTCGGGCTCGGAGATCGCCTACGACCACCTGCGCGACCGGCTGCTGGTCTTCGGCGGCGCCGTCAACCACGTGCCGTCCGCGTTGTGCATCACGTTCGACGGCACGTCCTGGACCGGCGGAGGCTCGGGACCGCCGGCGCGGCTGTTCCACAAGCTCGCGTTCGACGCCCGCCGCGGCGAGATCCTGCTCGTCGGCGGGGACGCCGGGTTCGGATCGTCGATCTTCACCGACACCTGGGTCTGGAGCGGCGGCTGGGTGCAGCGGTTCCCGCAGACGCCGCCGCCCGCGGTGACCCACGGCTTCTCGCTGACCTACGACGAGGATCGCGAGGTCGTCGTGCTGTACCAGGGGCAGTCGCTCTACGAATGGGACGGCGTGAACTGGCTGCGCCGCACCCCGCCCGGCTTCCCGCCGTGGCGGACCTACCACGCGGCGGCCTACGACAGCCGGCAGCATCGCCTGCTGATCCACGGCGGCCAGGCGTTCACCTCGTCGTTCCCGCTCGGCGATACTTGGGCCTGGGACGGCGTGGCGTGGCAGCAGCTCCCCGGCTCCGGGCCGCCGCTGACCTATCCTCAGATGGCGTACGACCCCGAGCGCGACGTCGCCGTGCTCGTCGGCGGTGGTTCCGCGTGTTACGAGTTCGACGGCACGACGTGGACTGCGGCCTCGTCCTCGCCCGGCTACGCCCCGATGACGTGGGATCGGCAGCGCAATCGGGCCGTCCAGGTGTTCGTGGTGAGCGGCCAGACGAGCCCGCTGCCGGGATCGATGTGGGTCTACGAAGCGCCCGGGCTCGCGATCGCGCAGCCGTACGGTGTCGGCTGCGGCAGCCCGGCGCTGGTCGCGCGGGAGGACCCGAACGCGCGTCCGCTGCTCGGCGGCACGCTCGGCATCGACGTCGAGAACGCGCCGACGGGCGCCGCGTTCATGTGCTTCGGCTGGTCGAGTGATCTGGCGCTCGGGCTCGCGCTGCCGAGGCGGATGGACGCGTGGGGGCTGCCGGGCTGTTGGCTGCTGCAGAGCGACGATGCGATCACGTTGCCGTGCGCGACGACCGGCGCGACGACGGCGCGCTTCACGTTCGCGCTGCCCAGTGCGCCGACCTTCGCGGGACTGTCGTTCTTCCTGCAGCCGTGGGCGCCGGCGCCGGGTGTCAATCCGGCGGGCGCCGCGATCGGCAACGCGATCGCGGTCACGATCGGCAGCTTCTGAGCGATCCGCGGCCGGAGCCCGGCGGCGCCTGCCGGCGACGGCCGACCGATGACGGGCTGTCGGGGCGCCGTCGGTCCGAGCTGCCCGAGAAGGCTGCGATGCGCCTCCAACGGGTCGGATGCCGCGGAACGGGACTTGTAGCATGCAGCGCATGCCGCGCCCCGCGATGGTGTCCTGGTTCGTTCTCGCCGCAGTCGCACACGGTCAGACTCCGCAGTGGCGGATGCTCTCCGCGGTCAATCCCAACCCGTTCTCGGGTTCGGAGATCGCCTACGACCACCTGCGCGATCGCGCGATCGTATACGGCGGCATGACGGGCCACCTGCCCGTGTCCGCCCTGAACGAGTTCGACGGCGACACCTGGCTGTACCCGACCTACGGCTCGTCGGCGATCCCGCCGGCCCGCGCCGGCCACAAGCTCGCGTTCGACGGCAGTCGCGGCGAGACCCTGCTCGTCGGCGGCGGCGTGCTCGGGCCGACGTTCTTCACGGACACCTGGGTCTGGAACGGCAGCGTCTGGGTCGAGCGCTTCCCGCAGAACCCACCGCCGCCGGCCTACGCCGACTTCACGCTGACCTACGACGACGAGCGCGAAGTCGTCGTGCTCTACAGCGGGCAGGCGTTGCACGAGTGGAACGGCATCGACTGGTTGCTGCGCACGCCGGCGCAGTCGCCGCCGGTGCGCCGCTACCACTCCGCGGCCTACGACAGCCGTCAGCATCGAATGCTGGTGCACGGCGGTGCGGTCGGTTCGAGCTTCCAACTGACCGACACCTGGGCTTGGGACGGCAACGTCTGGCAGCAGCTCGCCAGCTCGGGACCGTTCACCAACTACAACACGCAGATGGTGTTCGACCGCGAGCGCGGCGTCGGCGTTCTCGTCGGCTTCGGCTCATGCCACGAGTTCGACGGTGTGACATGGACCGCGCAGTCGGCACCGCCGAGCCTCGGCATGGTGAGCTGGGACCGGCAGCGCAACCGTGTCGTGATGGTCTTCGGCTGGAACGGACAGAGCACTCCCGCGCCGGGCTCGACCTGGGTCTACGAGATCCCGGGCCTGGCCGTCGCGCAGCCGTACGGCATCGGTTGCGGCAATCCGGCGCTGGTCGCGCGCGAGGATCCGAACGCGCGCCCGGTCGTCGGCGGCACGCTCGGTGTCGACATCGAGCAGTCGCCGACGGGTGTCGCGTTCATGTGTTTCGGCTGGTCGAACGATCTCGCGCTCGGACTCGCGCTGCCGCAGCCGATGGACTCGTGGGGGCTCCCCGGCTGCTGGCTGCTGCAGAGCGACGATGCGATCACGTTGCCGTGCGCGACGACCGGCGCGACGACGGCGCGCTTCACGTTCGCGCTGCCGAACTCGCCGACTTTCGCGGGGCTGCCGTTCTTCCTGCAGCCTTGGGCGCCGGCGCCGGGTCTCAATCCGGCGGGCGTCGCGATCGGCAATGCGATCGCTGTCACGATCGGCAGCTTCTGAGCGATTCGACGGCCGTGGTGGTTTGTACCGCGTACCGTTCGCACGCAGGGGTACCTTCGCGGGCATGAAAACCGCGTCGTTCCGCGCCCCGCGAGGCGCGGCCCTGCACTGCGCCAACTGGCAGATCGAGGCCGCGTTCCGCATGATCCAGAACAACCTCGACAGCGAGGTCGCCGAGGATCCCGAGCACCTGATCGTCTACGGCGGGCTCGGCAAGGCGGCGCGCAACCACGAGGCGCTGCAGAAGATCCTGGCGACGCTGCAGCGGCTGCGGCCGGACGAGACGATGCTGGTGCAGTCGGGCAAGTGTGTCGGCGTCGGCCGCACGCACCCCGACGCACCGCGCGTCCTGATCGCCAACAGCAACCTCGTCGGCGACTGGGCCAACTGGGACGAGTTCCGGCGGCTCGACGCGCTCGGGCTGATGATGTACGGCCAGATGACCGCGGGCTCGTGGATCTACATCGGCAGCCAGGGCATCGTCCAGGGCACCTACGAGACCTTCGTCGCGGCCGGCAAGCGGCACTTCGGCGGCGATCTGACCGGCAGGCTCACGGTCACCGCCGGTCTCGGCGGCATGGGCGGCGCGCAGCCGCTCGCGATCACGATGGCCGGCGGTGTCTGTCTCGCCGCGGACGTCGATCGGCGCCGAATCGAGAAACGACTCGAGACCAAGTACCTCGACGAGCTGATCGAGGACCCGAAGCAGGCACTCGCGGCCGCGCAGCAGAAGCAGGCGGCCGGCGTGCCGTGGTCGATCGGCGTGCCGTGCAACGCCACCGAGCTGCTCGCCGTCGTGCGCGACAGCGGGGTCGTGCCGGACCTGCTGACCGACCAGACCTCGGCACACGACATGCTGATCGGCTACGTGCCCGACGGCATGACGCTCGCGGCTGCGAACGCGCTGCGCGAGCGCGACCCGAAGCAGTACCTCGTCGAGTCGCGGCGCACGGTCTGCAAACACGTCGCGCTGATGCTCGAGCTGCAGGAGAACGGCGCGATCACGTTCGACTACGGCAACAACATCCGCACCGAGGCGCGCGACGGCGGCGTCGCCGAAGCGTTCCGGATCAAGGGCTTCATCCCCGAGTACATCCGCCCGCTGTTCTGCGAGGGCCGCGGCCCGTTCCGCTGGGTCGCGCTCAGCGGCGATCCGAAGGACATCGCGCGCACCGACGAGCTCGCGCTCGAGATGTTCGGCGACAACGTCGCGCTCAGGACCTGGATCGAGAAAGCGAAGCAGAAGATCGCGTTCCAGGGCCTGCCGGCGCGCATCCTCTGGCTCGGCTACGGCGAGCGCGCGCGCTTCGGGCTCGCGGTCAACGAGCTGGTCAAGAGCGGCGAGATCTCGGCGCCGGTCGTGTTCGGCCGCGATCACCTCGACTGCGGCTCGGTCGCCTCGCCGTACCGCGAGACCGAGGCGATGCTCGACGGCAGCGACGCGATCGCCGACTGGCCGTTGCTGAACGCGATGCTCAACGTCGCGGGCGGTGCTACCTGGGTCTCGATCCACCACGGCGGTGGAGTCGGCATGGGCAAGTCGATCCACGCCGGCCAGGTCACGGTCGCCGACGGCACCGACGAAGCCGCCGCCCGCATCGAGCGCGTCTTCACGAACGATCCCGGCATCGGGGTCATGCGCCACGCCGACGCCGGCTACGACGCCGCCAGCGAGTTCGCTGCCGCGAGCGGGATCGATCTCGGCGGCTGAGCGTGCCCTGGACGCCGGCGACTGCTGGCCGCCGGCGATGGCGCCGGCTGTGGCTGCCGCCTGACCCGGCGCTCGTGGGCGCCGACCTGTGGTTCCAGGCCGCCGCGGTGGACCCGACGGTGCCGGCAGGTTTCCAGACGTCGAGCGGCTTGCAGATCCGGCTCGGTCGCTGACGCAACCGGTGCGGCCGAACTGCTTTCCGGGCCGCGACTTGGTCTTCCGCCGCGATCGCTTGCTGGTATAAAGTCGAGCCGTCAGCGCGCGAATCGGCCGTGCCGCGGCCGGTTCCCGCGAATTCCCGCGCCCGGCGTCTCGATCCAGCCTACGTATCCGTCCAGAAAGCCAAGTCGGCCCCGGCATCGGTCCGAAAAGACCGACACGGGCCGCCAGACGCCCGGAGTACCCGCATGTTCCGCCGCCAGAACGCCGCCGACGCCGCCGCCAACGAGGCCGCGGGACGTGATTTCGTCGTCGTCGTCGACGAAGCCGTCAATCCGTACCTCGTGATGTTCCACGAGCCCGCGGGTTTCCGTGCCGAGCAGGTGCGCTCGCTGCGCAATCGCCTGGTCGCGATGAATCCGGACGGCGAGCCCAAGACGCTGGTGGTGACGTCCGCGGTCCGCTCCGAGGGCAAGACCGTCAGCGCGCTGAACCTCGCGATGGCGTTCGCCGAGCTCGAGTGGCACAAGGTCGTCGTCGTCGACGCCGATCTGCGGCGGCCGAGCTGCGAGCGCTACCTGAACATGAACCAGGGGCCGGGCTTCGCGGATGTGCTGCTCGGCCACGCCACGCTCGACGAGGCGCTGCGGCCGGCCGGCTACCGCCAGCTGCAGCTGCTCGGTGCCGGCTCGCCGGTCGGCAACCCGGCCGAAGTGCTCGGCGTGACCCGCATCGACGGGCTGTTCCAGCGGCTCAAGGAACGCTTCCAGTACATCGTCGTCGACACCCCGCCGGTGCTGCCCTCGACCGACGCCGGCGTGCTGTCGGCGCGGGCCGACGGCACGGTCGTCGTCGTGCTGCTCGAGCAGTCGCTCAAGGGCCAGACCAAGGACGCGATCCGCGTGCTGCAGGACATGGGCGGCAACGTGCTCGGCACGTTCGTCAACGGTGTGCGCGGCCAGGACCCCGAGAGCGATCGGCGGCTCGCCTACGAGCCACGTCAGGTCGAGGACGAGTAGCGTGGCCGGCGGCAGCTTCAAGGAGTCGCTCAAGGACGCCGTGCGTCAGATGGCGTTCCGGACCTCGATCGACAGCCTCAAGAAGAAGGGCGTTCAGCAGGTCAACGTGCTCGGCATGGACCGCATCGTCGCGCTGGTCGAGACGGCGGTGCACAAGGGCCTGCGCAGCAAGCTGGTCGGCATGGAGCGCGAGGCCGTCGCCGACGCGACCAAGGCCGAGTTCGTGCGGCTGCTGCGCTCGAACGAGGACCTGCAGCGCGAGAAGACCGAGATCGAACGCCAGAAGGAGCGCGCCGAGGACGAGATCGACCTGCTGCGCCGCGACCTCGCGACCCAGCAGAAGGAGCTGCAGATCCGGCTCGAGGAGGGCGCGCTCGAGATCGCCAACCGCTACGAGGGCGAGAACGCGGCGATCGCGCAGAAGGTGTCCGAGGTCATGCGTTCGCTGAAGGGCGGGGTCGCGATCGGCGACGCCGAGTCCCGCGTGATCGAGCTCGTGATGGACATCGTCGCCGGCGAACGCAAGGTGACCGAGGAAGCGCGCGCCGCGCTGCGCGACCGCGAGGTCGAGAACCTGCAGCGTCGGATCAAGAAGCTCAGCGACTCGCTGGTGCAGACCGAGCACCGGCTGCAGACGGTCGCCGCGATGAAGAACATCGATGACGGTATCTCGTCGATCTACCGCGAGGTGCAGGGCGTCGACGTCGGAGATTCGATGGCCGGGAAGAAGAAGGAGCTGATGTCCGAGATCTTCCAGGCCAACCTGAGATTGCAGAAGAAGGGGTAGCCAGGACGACTGAAGATGACCGATACGCCAAACACTGAAGCCAAGCCGAGCGCTCCCGAGAAGGACCACGGCGTGCTCTACATCGGGATGGACCTCGGGACCTCCCGGACCTCCGTCTCTGCCAGCAACGGCGTGCGCGAGACCGTGCACTCGGTGGTGGGCTACCCGAAGGACGTCGTCAGCCGGAAACTGCTGAAGAAAGACGTGCTGTTCGGCACCGAGGCGATCGAGAAGCGTCTGTCGCTGAAGATGTACAAGCCGCTCGAGAAGGGCGTGCTCAAGTACACCGGTGACGCCAATCACGACGCCGAGGCCAAGCAGAACCTCAAGGCGGCCGAGGACCTGATCGGCGAGGCGATCCGGCTGGCGCGGCCGCGCAAGGACGAGCTGGTCTACTGCGTGATCGGTTGCCCGGCCGAGGCCTCGATGAAGAACCGCGAGGCGATCATCGAGGCGGCTCGCGCACACGTCGACTCGGTGATGCTGTGCAGTGAGCCGTTCGCGGTCGCCTACGGCCTCGACTGGCTCGAGGACGTGCTCGTGATCGACATCGGCGCCGGCACGACCGACCTCTGCCGCATGCACGGCACGATGCCCGAGGATGCCGACCAGGTCACCTTCGACGTCGCCGGCGACGCCGTCGACCACGAGCTCGACCGCCAGATCGAGCAGAGCTGCCCGGGGGCCCAGCGCACGGTGCAGATGGTCAAGGAGATCAAGGAGCGCTACGGCTTCGTCGGTGACGCTTCCGAGCGCGCCAAGGTGAAGCTGCCGGTGAACGGCAAGCCGACCGAGTTCGACCTCACCGACCAGATCAAGGCGGCCTGTGCCGTGCTGATCGATCCGATCCTCAGCGGCATCGACAAGCTGGTCTCGACCTTCGACCCGGAGTTCCAGCAGAAGCTCAAGAACCGCGTCCTGCTCGCCGGCGGCGGCTCCCTGCTCAAGGGCCTCGACTCCGCGATCGAGGCCGCGATGCACGACCGCCTCGGCGGCGGCAAGGTCCTCCGCATCGAAGAGCCGATCTACGGCGGCGCCAACGGCGCCCTGAAGATCGCGCACGACATGCCGGCTGATTACTGGGAACAGCTGAAGTAGTCGGGCCACGCCAGAATCGCG
>JAGQRB010000577.1 GCA_020425925.1 Planctomycetota bacterium | reverse complement strand
GCGACGATGCCGCTGGTCCACACGATCGCGAGCACGGCCGGCACCAGCGCGGCGGCCGCGAGGCCGACGCGGCGGTAGAGCAGCCACGACGCCGCGAACAGACAGACCCCGATGATCGGCACGATCGTGCTGCGCTCGAGCGCGATGAGCTCGGCAACGCGGGCCTCGTAGAGCGGCATGCCGGTCGCGAGCAGACGCAGCGAAGGCGGTCGGATGCGCTCGGCGCAGTCGATCACGCGGCGCTGGGTCGCCGCCAGGTCGGCGCCGGCAAGCGCCGCGGCGAGCAGCGCGAGACTGTCATCGGGAGCCGGTGGCGCGGTGCATTCGATCACCCCGGGCAACGCCGCGATCCGTTCGCGGCAGTCGGCGATCGCGGCGCGATCGACCGGCAGGATCGGCAGGCCGCCGGGAACCTGGAACGCGAGCAGCACGACGTTCTCGCTCGGCAGCAGCTTCGCGAGCTCGCGCAGGTTGCCGGCGTCCGCACTGGTCGGGTCCTTGAGCGCGCGGTTCGTCGGATCGACCGGCTGCCGCTGCTGGGCGACGAACAGCCACACCGTCGGCACGGCGAGTACCAGCAGGCACACGAGCAGCGACGACCAGCGGCGGGACACGACGTTCGGGGTGCACAATACGTGCCG
Source organism: Planctomycetota bacterium (assembly GCA_020425925.1). GTDB lineage: Bacteria > Planctomycetota > UBA1135 > UBA1135 > UBA2386 > JAGQRA01. The sequence goes on along the minus strand of JAGQRB010000577.1, from coordinate 4,632 downwards.
CTGCCACCCTCACGGCGAACAACGGCCGCCGGCGTCTCGCATGCGCGCCGGCGCTGTAGGAGTTGCAAAGACTTTGTCGGTTCTGCCAGCCGCGACGAGCGGGAAAACCCGCGAAATCGCCCGTTTGCCGGACGTTGCGGCCGCGGCACGCGGATTGCACCATGTGCGCGATGGCACGCAAGCTCCTCACCGCACTCGGTGTCGTATTCGTGCTGGGGCTGGTCGGCGCCGCGATAGCCGGACTCGCGATCGTCAAGGACCGCATCCGCGTCGTGGTGCAGGCCGACGACAGCGGCACCGAACCCGAACCACTGGCGCTGGTGCGCGACGACGTCCAGATGCTGCAGCGCGACCTCGGCGTGCTGCGCGAAGCGTTGCCGGGCCAGTTCGAGCGGCTCGGCGCCGCGCTCGACGAGCGCGCCGAGCTCCGCCACGCCGACGTGACCAGGCTCGCGGACGCGATCGCGGCCACCGACCGGCGGGTCGCGGCACTCGAGCAGGAGCTCGCGGCCGCACGTCGGACGCTCGCCGAGTTCGCCAGCCGACCGGTCGGCGCGGCTGCGGCCGAGCCCGTCACCGAGATCGCGAGCGCCGCGGTCACGACGCCGGCGACCGATGCGCCGGAGACCGATGCTCCGGAGCGCGCGGCTCCGGTGTCCGAGCCGCCGGCGGGCGATGCACCGGCCGAGCCGGCGAAGACCGGCTTCCTGTCGTTCTCGGTGCCGACCCGCAAGTTCGACTTCGCCGCCCGCCAGGACTACGAACTGGTGCCGCAGCTGTGCCGCGTCGGCTTCGACGCGAAGAGCACGCTGCACGACTTCACCGGCGTCACCTCGACGGTCAGCGGCAAGTTCACCGCCGACTTCGACGATCCCGAGGGCGCCTGGAGCGGCGCGGTCGAATGCGAGGCCGCGACGCTGACCACCGGCCTCGAGGGCCGCGACGACAACATGCGCGAGCATCTCGACACCGAGCACCACGGCGCCATCCGATTCGAGATCGAGCGCTTCGAACCGACCGCGGTCGACGTCGGCAAGCAGACCGCGAGCGGTGCGATCGACGGCCGGATGACGATCCGCGGCAAGACCCGGGAGCTGCGGATGCCGATCGAGATCTCGGTCGACGCCAGCAAGCGGATCGTGATCGCGGGCCAGACGACACTGAAGCTCACCGATTTCGAGGTCCCGGTACCGAGCCAGCTCGGCGGCACGATCACGATGCAGGACGAGGTCGCGGTCTGGATCGCCCTGCGCGCTCGCATGCGCGCCGGGGGCGGCGAGTGAGCCGTTCGGCGGCGGCGGCGGCGGCGGCGGCGGCTCTGGTCGGCGTGCTGGCAGCGTTCACGGCTGCCGGCTGTGTGCCCTCCAACGTCGTCGCCCGCAGCGATCGCATGGTCGCAACCGCGGTCGACGAGCTCGAGTTCGGCCCGGCCGACGCGCTGCGACTCGACGGCTTCTGGGTCACCGAACGGGTGACCGGCGAGGTCGCCGTCGCGCTGCGCTGGGTCGGCTACTGGTTCGCCGACGACGGCTCCTACACCGCCGCGGCGATGATCCAGATCGGCGACGGCGTCGAGTTCCAGACCCGGAACGGCACCTGGCAGCTCGGCCCCGACGGGCTCGCGCTCGACGGCGCCGCGCCGGTCACCACCGAGCTCGCCGGCGACTTCGTGCGGCTGACGACTCCCGACGGCCAGCTCGTGCTGCGGCGCGAGCGTCTCGAGTGAGGACTGTCGTGACGCCGGCGCCTGACGAGCTGTTCGACCGCGAGGGCTGGTGGGACCCCGACTGCGCGGCGTTCCGTTCGCTGCGCGGCATCAGCGAGTTCCGACTCGCGCTGCTGCGGCGCTGGCTGCCCGGCGACTGGTCGACCCGGCTCGTCGTCGACCTCGGCTGCGGCGGCGGCCTGGTCGCGATTCCGCTGGCGGCGACCGGCGCCCGCGTGATCGGCGTCGACGTCGCGACCACCGCGCTGCGCGCCGCGACCGCGCGCAACGAGCCGACGTTCCGCGCCGTCGCCGGCGACCTCGACGGCGTACCGGTGGCGCCGGCGCTGGCCGATGTCGTGCTGCTCGCCGACGTCCTCGAGCACGTCGCGCGCCCCGCCGACGCGGTCGCCGCGGCCGCCGGATTGCTGCGCCCGGGCGGCTATCTGTTCGTCAACACCATCCACCGCACGCGCCGCTCGCGCCTGCTCGCGATCACGCTCGGCGAGGGCCTCGGCTTCATCCCCGCCGGCACCCACCGCTGGGAGATGTTCGTGACGCCGGCCGAGCTCGACGACATGGGGCGGCGCGCCGGCCTCGAGCTGGTGCAGCGCATCGGCGAGGCCCCACGGCTGTGGCGCACGCTGCGCACCGGCGCGATCGCACTGCGCGAGACGCCGAGCCTCGCGGTCGGTTACGCCGCCCTCTACCGGAGAGCATCTTGAACACCTGCCGACGTGTCCTCGCCGCGCTCGCGACAGCACTGCTCTGTCACGGTCTGTTCACCGCCGCGGTCGCGTCGATGGCGTACGCGCTGCTCGCCGGGCTGCAGATCGGCATCGGTGCCCGGCTCGGCCTCGGCGACGCCGCCGGTCGAGTGGCGAACCTGCTGCTCGTGCTGCAGTTCCCGTTGGTGCATTCGGGCCTGCTGTCCGGCCGCGGCCGCCGCTGGCTCGTGCGGCTGTCGCCGTTCGGCCACGGCAGCACGCTCGCGATCAGCACCTACGTCGTGATCGGCTCACTGCAGCTGCTGGCCGCGTTCTGGCTCTGGACACCGAGCGGCACGGTCTGGCACGAACCGACGGGGATCGCAGGCGTCTACCAGTACGCGCTGTTCGCCGCCGCCTGGCTGTTCCTGATCAAGGCGCTCGCCGACGCCGGGCTCGCCGTGCAGTCGGGCGCCGCGGGTTGGTGGGCGCTGCTCCGCAACCGCGCGGTAGACTACGGCCCCATGCCGACGACCGGCCTGTTCGCGCGCTGCCGGCAGCCGATCTACTTCGGCTTCGCGGCGGTGCTCTGGACGGCGCCGACCTGGAGTCCGGACTGGCTGTTCCTCTGCATCGGCTGGAGCGCCTACTGTGTGCTCGGGCCACGCCTCAAGGAAGCCCGCTGGGAAGGGCTGTTCGGTGAGCACTTCCGAGCCTATCGCACCGGGGTGCCCTACTTCGTTCCGAGGATTCGCCGTTGAAGATCGCCGCTGCCGGCACCGCGTTCCCGGCCCGTTGGTACGACCAGCAGACACTGACCGAGTATCTCGTCGGCTCGTTCGGTGATTCGCGGCTCGCGACGCGGCTGCGCTCACTGCACGAGAACACCCGGGTCGAGGGCCGCCATCTCGCGCTGCCACTCGAGCGCTACGCCGATCTCACCGACTTCAGCGCGGCGAACGCGGCGTGGCGAACCGCGGCGCTCGAGCTCGGCGAACGCGCGATCACGACGGCGCTCGAACGCGCCGCGATCCGGCCCGACGAGGTCGACACGATCCTGTTCTCGACGGTGACCGGCCTCGCGAGCCCCTCGATCGACGCGTTGCTGATGAACCGCATCGGGTTCCGGCCCGATCTCAAGCGGATCCCGATGTTCGGACTCGGGTGCGTCGCGGGGGCGGCGGCGGTGTCGCGCGCGGCCGACTACCTGCGCGGTCATCGCGACGGCGTCGCGCTGGTGCTGACGATCGAGCTCTGCTCGCTGACGTTGCAGCTGCAGGATCGCTCGATCGCCAACCTGATCAGCACCGGCCTGTTCAGCGACGGTGCCGCGGCCACCGTGCTCGTCGGCGAAGGCCGCGCCGCCGAGGGGCCCGCCGTGCTCGCGACGCGCTCGGTGTTCTACCCCGATACCGAACGGGTGATGGGCTGGGACATCGGCGCACACGGCTTCCGCATCGTGCTGTCGGCGGAGGTCCCGACCGTCGCGCGCGAACGGCTGCCCGGCGACGTCGACGACTTCCTGCGCGCGCAGGGTCTCTCGCGCGGCGACATCCGGATCTGGATCGCCCATCCCGGCGGACCGAAGGTGCTGCAGGCGCTGCAGGACGGCCTCGAGCTCGAAGAGCGCGACCTCGCGTGCAGCTGGCGCTCGCTGGCGCGCGCCGGCAACATGTCGAGCGCGTCGGTGCTCGCGATCCTCGAGGAGACGCTGCGCACGAATCCGGGCGCGCCGGGCGATCGCGGGCTCATGCTCGCGATGGGGCCGGGGTTCTGCAGCGAGCTGCTGCTGCTCGGCTGGTAGGTCAGTCGCCGGGTCGATCGGCGCCCGGGTCCGCCGGTTCGCCCATCGCGTGCAGCTTGTTGTAGAGCGTCTTCAGCGCGATCCCGAGCGCGGCCGCGGCCTTCGGCTTGCTGCCGCCGTAGCGCTGCATCGCGCTCCGGATCGCCAGCGCCTCGAGCTCGCGCAACTCGAGCGTCGGCAGCTCACCGGCGACGGCGTGGCGGCGGCCGCCGAAGACGTGCTCCTCGACGTGATCGGCGGTCACGACCTCGCCGTCGACGAGCACTCCGAGCCGCACGATCGCGTTCTCGAGCTCGCGCACGTTGCCGGGCCAGCCGTAGCGCACGAGGCGATCGAGCGCGGCATCGTCGAGGCGCAGCCGGCGGCCGGCGCGTTCGGCCTCGCGGGCCAGGAACGCGAACGCCAGCGCCGGGATG
>JAGQRB010000576.1 GCA_020425925.1 Planctomycetota bacterium | reverse complement strand
GCGATCGTCTGCCAGCCGTCCTGCCGCAGCGGCGCGTCGCCCTCCCACGGCCGCGAGCACGAGCCCTTGCGACCGGCGTGCGCGATCTGCATGCCGATCCGACTCGCCGAGCGGCGGTGCACGAACTCGACGATGCGGCGCCATGCAGCTTCCTGTTCGTCGTTCCAGATGCCGGCGCAGCCGGGCGAGATCCGACCCTCGGGCGTCACGTTGGTCATCTCGGTGAACACCAGCCCCGCACCGCCGATGGCGCGGCTGCCGAGATGGACCAGGTGCCATTCGTCGGGCACACCGTCGTGCGCGGAGTATTGGCACATCGGCGAGACCACGACGCGGTTCGGCAACGTCACGCCACGGACCGTGAACGGCAGGAACGCGGGCTCGGTGCCGGCCGGCGCGTCGGGCGCTTCCTCGCGGCGCACCGCCTCGTCGACGCGTTCGACGAGCGCCGGATCGCGGCGGCGGAGGTTGTCGTGGGTGATGCGCTTGCTGCGCGTCATCAGGTTGAAGACGAAGCGCTCCGGGCTCTGATCGAGATAGCGCGCGCTGTTCTCGAACCACTCGAGGCTGGTCTGCGCCGCGCGCTGGGTCTTGAGCACGTCGAGGCGGCGGGCGTCCTCGTAGGCGGCGAGCGCGGCGGGCACGTCGCCCGGATGCGCGACGACCGCGTCCGCGAGCGCGATCGAGTCCTCCATCGCGAGCTTGGTGCCCGAGCCGATCGAGAAGTGCGCGGTGTGCGCCGCGTCGCCGAGCAGCACGACGTTGCCGTGCCGCCACGACTCGCAGCGCACGGTCGGGAAGGTGCGCCAGATCGAACGGTTGGTCAGCAGCTTCTCGCCGGCGAGCCACTCCGCGAACAGGCGCTCGCAGAACTCTGCCGACTGCCGTTCGTCGAGCCGGTCGAGACCGGCTCGCTGCCAGGTCTCCTCACGGCACTCGACGATCCAGGTGCCGCGCCCGGCCTCGAACGGATACGCGTGCACCTGGAACAGCCCCCACTCCGTCGGCAGGAACACGAACGTGAACGCGGTCATCCGCTTCGTGGTCCCGAACCACGCGAACTTGCACTTGCGCCAGTCGAGCGCCGGCCCGAACGAGGCGGCATAGCGCTCGCGCACGCGGCTGTTGACGCCGTCGGCCGCGACGACGAGATCGTGCGCTGCGGCGACCGCGTCGATGTCCTCGATCGTGTGCTCGAAGTGCAGGTTGACGCCGAGCTCGCGACAGCGCTCGTGCAGGATCAGCAGCAGCTGCCGGCGCGCCAGGCCGCAGAAGCCGTGGCCGGTGCTGGTGACCTTGACGCCGCGGTAGAACGTGTCGATGTCGGACCAGTAGGCGAAGTTCGCCTGGATCGCCGCGAAGCTCCGCGGATCGGCGTCGGCGAAGTTGCCGAGCGTCTCGTCGGAGAACACGACGCCCCAGCCGAACGTGTCGTCGGCTCGATTCTGCTCGAACACGTCGATCGAGACGTCGGGGCGGGTCTGCTTGAGCAGCAACGCGAAGTAGAGCGACGCGGGGCCGCCGCCGATGCACGCGATCTTCATGCGCCGGCGAGCGTACGGTACCCGTGCGAACGGTACCCGGTACAAACCACCACCGTTTCGCTACCGCGAGTCGGTGGTGGTTTGTACCGGGTACCGATTCCCAGTCAGCGTTCTCAGCAGTTCGGCGTAGCCGGCGAACTCGCGTTCCCACGCATGATCGCGCGTGAAGCGGCGGGCGCGGGCGACCATCGCGCGCGCCGATTCGGGATCATCGTGCAGACGGGCGAGCAGGTCGGCGAAGGTCGCCAGATCACCGTCGTCGAACATCGCGACCTCGTCCTCACGGAACAGCGACGTCATGATCGAGGTACGGACCGCGACGACCGGCACGTCCATCGCGACGAACTCCGGCACCTTGAGCGACAGCGCCATGTCGATGTGCACGTCCATGTGGGGCGTGAAGACACCGACGGAGCTGCGGCTCATCGCCGCCGGCACCTCCTGCAGCGGCAGCGGCGGACCGATCTCGACGAGATCGGTGACGCCGAGTTCGGCGGCGAGGTCCTTGAGCTCCTGCAGCGGCTTGCCCTCGCCCTCGGACAGCTTGCAGTGGATCACGAGCCGGATCCCAGGCACGCGATCGCGCACCAGCGGCAGCACGCGCACGCACTGATCGACGCCGTGCCGGTGTGACACCGTGCCGAGATAGAGCATCGAGAATCGGCCGGGTTCGTCGCCGACGTGGGGATGCGCCTGGCGATCGAACAGCGTGGTGTCGGCGGCGTTCATCACCGCGATCGAACGCGCCTCGCGCACCGTGCCGCGCGCGATCGCACAGCGCCGGAAGCGCTCGGTCGCGAACACCACCGCACTGGCGAAGCGGTGCGACAGCCACTCCTGCACCCGCAGCGGCCAGATCCCGGGATGACCGAGCCCGGTCTTGAACTTGCTGGCGTAGACCTCCGGCATCAGGTCGTGCACGTCGAGCACCACCGCGCGCCCGAACAACCGCGGCACCAACGCGGCGAACACCAGGAAGTCGGGCATGTTGTGCACGTGCACGACGTCGTAGCGCCGGGCGCGCCAGGTCAGCACGAAGCCCGCGAGCAGCGTGAACCAGCAGTACTCGAACAGGTAGCGCAGCGTGCCGCCGCGCCGACGTGACAGCGGCAGCCGCTCGAGCCGGACGCCGCGGATCGTCTCGCACTTCGGCTTGTCGGGAGCGCGCAGCGCCAGCACGGTGACGTCGTGGCCGTGCGCCGCGAGCGACTCGCCGTAGCGCCGGACGCGTGCATCGCCCTCGTAGTAGGCGTGCACGACCATGCAGACCCGCAGCTTCGCCTCGACCGTCATCTGCCGCCTCGCGGTTCGGGACGTCGGGGCTAGCGGATCGTGCCGAGCGCCGGCCCGCCGAGCTGGAACGGCAGCAGACGACGGATCCAGAGATCGACCCAGTTGCCGGCATCGGCGATGCCCGAGGTCTCGCAGTAGATCACGTCGCCGGGCAGCAGCAGGAAGTCCGGTTGCTCGCCGCGGAACACCGCCTCCATGTTGACCTGGAAGTTGCGCTGCGTGCCGTCGGGGCTGATGCGGATGATGCGGATGTGGTCGTGGTTGACCGTGTAGTGGAAGCTGCCCGCGGCCGCGATCGCCTGCGTCATCGTCATGCCGGGTTGGAACGGGATCGCTCCCGCCGCGCGCACCTCGCCGCAGACGTAGACCGACTGCACTGCGGCCTCGGTCAGCGACACGCTGATGCGCGGCTCCGAGAACTCCTGCTTGTAGGCCTCGATGATCATCGTGCGTGCGGCGCTCATCGACTTGCCGCCGACCTGCAGCGGTCCGGGCAGTCGCCGGAGATCGACCGTGCCGGTCGGCGACACGATGACCTCCTGGACGTTGTCACGCGCGTCGCCCGAGCTGCCGGCGAGCTGGTCGACCCGCACGGACAGACGATCGAGCGGACGCAGGACGTAGTCGCGCTGCATGTAGGCCACCCATTCGGTGGCGACGGCGCGGGCATCGAACGGGGGCGCCGCCGAGCAGGCGCCGAGCGCGAGGGCGAGGACGACGAGCGAGGAGCGGGAAGGTCGGAACATCGGGGAGGCGTAGCGGAGTGCGGATTGGCAGCGGTACGACGGGGCCGGGACTGGACGCCGCGACCCGGTGCTGGGATCTTCGACGCCACCGGCCCGGAGCCTGAAGTCAGGAATGCCCTGAAGTCATCGTTGCGAAGGGCACTTCGGGTCAAGCATCCCCCCGAGAAACGCCGAGCATCGAAACGTGTGGGCAGTCTGGCAGGATCCTGAAGACGTTCCAGCGCAGGCCGGAATGGACGTGGGTGGACACACCCAGGTCCACCCGATCGGCCTGGCGGTGCTGCTCGGCCTGATGGCGATCGCGGTCTTCGCGCCGCGAAAATACGCCGGCCTGCCGCTGATCCTGCTGCTCTGCTTCATCCCGGCGGCCCAGCGCGTCGTGATCTCGGGCATCGACTTCACGTTCGTCCGCCTGCTGCTGGCGGCGACCTGGAGCCGGCTGGTCTTCCGCGGCGACCTGCTGCCGCTGACCTGGAACCTGCTCGACCGCCTGATGGTGCTCTGGGCGGTGGTCGGCGTCGTCTTCGGCACCCTGACGGGCATGACGTTCACGCTGTTCGTGTTCCGGGTCGGCGGGGCCCTCGACGCGATGATGACGTATTTCCTGTTCCGGCAGCTGATCCGGAGCCCGGACGACCTGATCCGGATCGCCACCCAGTTCATGATCTGCGGCTTCGCGGTCGCCGGCTTCTTCCTGATCGAGAACCGCACCCAGCAGAACATGTTCTACGTGTTCGGCGGCGTGCCGCAATTCACCGACATCCGCAACGGCCGCCTGCGCTGCCAGGGCGCCTTCGCCCACTCGATCCTGGCGGGCTGCTTCTGGGCCGGCCTGATCCCGTTCTTCCTGGTGCGCGGCTGGTTCGGGCGCGGCTGGATCCTGACCGCCGCCGGCGTCGTCGCGGCGCTCGCGATCGTCGCGTTCAGCGCGTCGAGCACGCCGCTGATGGCGGTGATGTTCGGGATGATCGGGGCCGGGGCGTTCCTGGTCCGCGGCGCGCTGCGCTGGTGGCGCTGGCTGTTCGTGGCCTGGCTCTGCGTACTGCACTTCGTGCTCATGGAGATGCCGGTCTGGCACCTGCTCGCCCGCGTCGACATCGTCAGCGGCTCGACGGGCTGGCATCGCTACCACCTGGTCGACAAGTTCTTCGAGAACTTCGGCGAGTGGTGGCTGGTCGGCACCATGAGCACCGGCCACTGGGGTCCGGGCCTCCACGACGTCACCAACCAGTACGTCGCCGAGGGCATCGCCGGCGGCATCTGGCGCCTGACTCTCTTCCTCGGGGCGATCGTCACCGCCTTCGTCGGCGTCTCGCGCAGCCTGCGGATGCCCGGGGTGCCGGCGGCCTACAAGTTCACGGCCTGGGCGATCGGCTGCGCCATCTTCGTGCACTGCATGAACTTCATCGCGGTCTCGTACTTCGAGCAGATCGTCGTCGAGTGGCAGATGACGCTTGCCGCCGCCGGCTCGCTGACCCTGGTCCCCGGCACCACCGCCGGCCGGCAGCTCGCAAGCGTATCCGGCCTGGCGTCAGCGGATTCGGCGCTCGGTCCGACCTGACCTTCAAAACTCTCCACAGAACTTTCTGCCGGGCACCGTGCGGGTTGGGCGAAAAAGGCGACCGTCCGCGCCATGGCGCAGCGCTTTTCTGCAACGTCGGTCGCATCCCCCCGATGTCAGCACTAACGCTACAACCGCAGAATCTTCCGCTCGCCGCGGTAGACTCAGGTAGCGGGGTCACTAGTTACGAAAGAGAGAGTTGGGAGCAGCATTTGCTAGCTCCGCCACCACCATGCAGAGCACTCGCCACACTCGCCTGACCGGCCTTGCGCTGGACGTAGGCTGCCTAGCCGCCGCGCTGTTCGCAGCCGGCGCTTGGAGCCCGCGTGTCGGGAATACGGCGTGGCAGACGACCTACGAAGGGCTCGCGCATGTGCTGCTGTTCGCAACCGTGTGGACGTTCTGCAGCTCCCGGCTCGGAACCTACACGGTTTCGGTGCGGCGCGATCCCGAACGGGCGTTCCGCAGCCTGCTCGAGGCGTGGCCGACGACCTGGGGTGTCGCCGGGCTGATCGCGGTCACGACGCTGCAGCATCCCCACCTGTCGATCTGGCTGACGCTGGTCTACGGCCTGGCGCTGCTCGCGGTCGCGCGTCTCGTCCTGCTCGGCGCCCCGACCGGCGCGATCGGCGGCCGCCGGCGCGCGCTCGTGGTCGGCGCATCGCGCAGCGCCCGCGCGCTCAGCGCCGGCAAACACACCCACCGCGACATGGAGTTCGTGGGTTTCGTGCCGTTCGCCGGCGACGATCAGAGCGCCATGCCCCACCTCGAGCAGGTCGGCTCGCTTGCCGACCTCGAGGACACGCTGGCCCGGCATCGCTGTGACATCGCGCTGGTCTGCCCGACCGAGCAGTCGGTCACCGGCGACGTCCACCGCGTGTTCCGGAGCTGCGACCAGGCCGGCATCGGCATCCACTACTTCCCGCCGTTCCTCGATCTCGAGCATCTGCGGGCCGGGTTCACCTGGAGCGGTTCGCGCCAGGGCATCACCCTGCACTCCGAACCCAACCAGTCGATCGGTCAGCTCGCGAAGCGCGCGATCGACGTCGTCGGCGCTACGGTCGGCATCTGCGCGCTGCTGCCGGTATTCGGCGTCTGCGCCGTCCTGACGAAGATGTCGAGCCCGGGTCCGGTGTTCTTCCGGCAGAAGCGCGTCGGCAAGAACGGCGAGGTCTTCACCTGCCTGAAGTTCCGGACCATGCGCGTCGGCGCCCAGGCGCAGCAGGAGCTGTTGCGCGCGGCCAGCATCCAGGACGGCCCGGCACTGAAGGTGAAGGACGATCCGCGCGTCACCAAGAGCGGCAGGATCCTGCGCAAGTTCAGCCTCGACGAGCTGCCGCAGCTCTTCAACGTGCTGCTCGGCGACATGAGCCTCGTCGGCCCGCGCCCGCCGATCCCCAGCGAAGTCGAGAAGTACTCGTGGTGGCAGCGTCGCCGCATCTCGGTCAAGCCCGGCCTGACCTGCGTCTGGCAGGTCTGGGGCCGCAACCGCGTCTCGTTCAAGCGCTGGGTCGAGATGGACCTGTTCTACATCGACAACTGGTCGCTCTGGCTCGACATCAAGCTGATCGCGCACACTTTCCGAGCCGTGCTGAAGGGAACCGGGATGTAGCATCGCCGCGCGGATGCCGGAACCGCGCCTCTCCCTGGTAGTCGTCAACTGGAACACCCGCGAGCTGCTGCTGCAGCTGCTCGCGCGACTGTCCGAGGGCGCGCCGTTCCACCACGAGATCCTCGTCGTCGACAACGACAGCGGCGACGGCAGCATCGAGGCGGTGCAGCGCGACTTCCCGAGCGTGATCGCGCTGCCGCAACCGAAGAACGGCGGCTTCGCCTACGGCGTCAACCGCGGCCTCGAGCGCGCCACCGGGGCCTGGATCCTGCTGCTGAACACCGACACCGAGGTGCGTTGGGAGGAGATCGAGCGTTTCCTCGACGCCGCCGAGCGCGCGCCCGAAGCGGCCGTGTTCGGACCGCGCATCGTCGACGAGCTCCGGCGCGAACAGATCAGCACGTGGACGCGACACCGGCCGCGCGACTACCTGCCGCAGGCGCTGTTCCTCGACCGCATGTTCGCCACCGGCTTCCCGGCGGCCACCGAGACCGAGGTCGACTGCGTCAGCGGCTGCGTGTTCCTGATCCGGCGCAGCGTGCTGGCGAAGGTCGGCGGCTTCGACGAACGCTTCTTCATGTACTTCGAAGAAGCCGACTTCTGCGAAAGGGTGCGGCGCTCCGGCGCCCAGGTGCACTTCGTGCCCGAGGCCAGCTTCGTGCACGTCGGCGGGCTCAGCGCCGCGGGCGCGGCGAAGCGCACGTTCCTGGCGTTCCGCGAGAGCTGCCTGCTCTACCACGCCGCGTGGCACGGGCGGTTGATGACCGAATGGGTGCGCCTCTGCCTGCTGCTCGGGGTGACGCTGCGGCTCTGCGCCTGGAGCGTGCTCGCCGCGCTCGGCCGCCGGAATCGCGCCGGCCTCTACGGCAGCGCGTTCGGGATGCTGGTGCGCCCCGGCCTCGTCGGCGCGCTCTGTCGACGGCCGCGCGAAGTTCCTGCGATCGGCAAGGAACCGGTCAGCTAGCGCCGCGTTCGGTGTCCCTCGGCCGCCTCGAGGAAACACGATGAACCGAACCAACTGGCTCGCAGCCTCGTCGCTGCTCACTGTCTCGATGCTGCCATTCGCCGCCCTGCGGGCCGATCCGCCGCGCGGCGACGCTACCGTCGCATCCTGGCGCTTCGAGGACGGCGTCAAGGGCTGGCCCGCCGACACCGCCCACGTGCTCGCAGACGCCTCGGGCAACGGCCAGAACGGCCTCGCGGTAGGCAACCCGCGTTTCGTGCGCATCGGCGCTGGGCCCGGCGGCCCGGCGCTCGAGCTCGTCGGCGACGCGCAGCACGGCTTCGTGCCCGACGACTCCGCGTTCGAGCTGACCGACAGCTTGACGCTCGAGGCGATCGCCCGGATCGACCGCTACTCGGAGTCGCCGCAGCACCTGAGCTACATCGTGCACCGCGGCGATCAGCGCGCCGGCCTCGATCCGTGGTTCCTCGGCATTCTCGACACCGGCCAGCTCGTGTTCCTGATCGCCGACGAGCACAACCGCAACGCGGTGGTCAGGTCACCGGCTCCCGCCCCGCGCGGACGCGCGCTGCACGTCGCCGGTACGTTCGACGCCGAAGCCGGCATCCTGCGACTGTTCGTCGACGGCGAACTCGTCGCCACCAGCGACACCGAGATCCGACCGTTCGGACCGCTCGCGGCCGGCGGCGCCGGGATCGGCATCGGCAACCTCGCAGCCGGCGGCAACCAGGGCTTCCGCGGCGCGATCGCCGAGATCCGCATCAGTCGCGCCGCACTGCAGCCCGAGAACTTCCTCACGGCACGGTAGTTGGGTTGTTTCTGGTACCGCGTACCCACCACAACAGGCGGAGGTGGCCGACGATCGTGCGTGCGATCTTCATCTTCGAGGCGCCGAACTGGCGCACGCCGAGCACGCACGGGTGTTCGACGACGCGGTCGCCGCGCCGCAGCACGCGGACCAGCAGCTCGGCGGTGCCGAGGAAGCCGGGGTGATCGAGCGGCAGGTCGACGACGGCGGCGCGGCGGTAGAGCCGGAAGCAGCTCGTCCACGTGCGGATCTCGGAGCGCAGCAGCACGCGGTAGCCGCGCGACAACGTGCGCGACAGGAAGAGCCGCCAGCGCGGCACGCCTTCGACGCCGCCATCCGGGTGGTAGGGCGACGCCGTGACGATCGCGGCGTCGGTGCCCTGGAGCAGCGGCAGCATGTGCTCGAGCTCGCCGGGGTCGTAGGACAGGTCGCCGTCGATCGACGCGCACAGCGGCGCGTCGGTCGCGAGCATGCCGGTGCGGATCGCGGCGCTGAGGCCGCGGTTCTGCGGGTGGCGTTCGAGCCGGACATCGGCGCGCGCGGCGAACCGGCTCTCGAGCTCCGCCCAGGTCGCGTCGGTGCTGCCGTCGTCGACGAGCACGAACTCGACGTCGGCGAGCGACGCGAGCCGCGCCTGCAGCGCGTCGAGCCGCGGCGCGAGCGCGGCCAGGCCCTCCGCCTCGTCCTTGAGCGGCACGATCACGGCCAGGCGCTCGCGGACAGCCGGCACCCGCGCGCTACATCAGCTTCTCGACCATCGTCGGGACGTCGTGCACCAGCTCGTTGACCACCGAGCCGAGCACCGGCGTGCCGAGCGAACGCAACACGCCGATGTTGCGCTCGACGACCTGCGCGCGGTGGCGGTTGGCCTCGACCACCAGCACCACGGCGTCGAGCGCGCGCACCACGAGGCCGGCCTCGGGAGCGCGGTTGAGGCCCGGCACGTCGACGATGCAGAGGTCGTGGTCAGCGTGCAGCTGGCGCAGCACGTCGCGGAACCCGTCGCCGGTGAACGCCCAGAACGGGTCGGCCGGCTGCCCGGCCGGAACGAGATCGACACCGGGCGCGACCTCGAGCCGCAGCGCATCGCGCAGCGACGAGCGCTCGGTCAGCGCTTCGGCGAGACCCGGCGCCGGCGTCGCGTGGAACACGTCGGCGAGCGCCTCGCCGCGCAGCGCGGCCTCGACCAGCGCGATGCGCTTGCCCTTGCTGCCGAGGAACAGCGCGAGGTTGGCCGCGAGCGTGTTGGAGCCCTCGTCCTCGCCGATCGCGCAGAAGCCGATCGAGCGATGGCTCTCGAGCGCGCCGCGCTGCAGCAGGTTGGACCAGAGGTAGCCGAGCTCAGTCGCGATGATCTCGGAGCGCCGGCTCTTCGGATCGTGGCGGTTGATCGATTCGTGCAGGCTCATGTCACCAACCCCGGCTGCGCCGGTAGCCGTGCCGCTTGATGTTGCGCGATTCGAGCCGCGGCATCACGCCGATGACCGCGAGCCCCTCGATGCCCTCGAGGTCGTCGCGCGTGCGTACGACGGTGTCGGGCAGCGCCATCAGCAGCACGAGCCCGAGACCGAGGAAGAGCCCCACCAGCGTCGCCGCGAGGATCAGCTTGCTGCGGTTCGGCGCGGTCTTCTCGAGCGGCAGCGAGGCCTCTTCGACCTGCTTCAGCGAGCTGAAGTGGCCCTGGCCGAGCGCCTCCTTCTGCTTCGCCGCGTCCCAGGTGGCCTCGGCCGCCGCCAGCGCCTTCTCGGCGAGCTGCAGGTCGGCCGCCAGCTGCTGGTAGCGCGGTTCGAGGTCGAGCACGCGCTTGAGCTTGGCCTTGGCGTCGCGGTCGAACTCGAGCGCGAGGTTGTAGCTGACCTCGAGGCGCGTGATCGCGAGCCGGGCCTCGCTGCGCTCCTTCTGGGCCTGCAGGTACTCCTCGTTCTCGACCTCGACCTCCATCGGCTCGGCCTTCATCGCGTCCTCGGCGACCCGCTTCATCGCCGACTTGGTCGCGGTGATCTTTTTGTCGACGTCGAGGATACGCGGGTGCTGCGGATCGCGCAGCTCGGTCTGCAGGCGCGCGCGCTCGGTCTCGAACGAGGCGAGGTCCTTGCCGAGCTGCTCCATCGTGCCCGACGTGACGTCGAGCTTGCGGCGCTCGGTGGTGTAGCGCGGGATCGCGCCGTCACCCTCGACGAGCTTCGTCAGGTCGGCGTAGACCCGGCGCTGGATGTCGAGGTCGTCCTTGAACTTGCCGACCCGCGACGCGGACGCGACCTCGTCCTCCTGCAGCCGCTCCTTCTCGATCTTGAAGTCCTGGATCTGGTTGTCTTCGAGGAACTTGCGCAGCGCCTCGCGGGCGTTGTCGCGCACGCCGAGCGCCGCCGTCGCGCCCTGCTCCGAGGCCTTGTAGGCGGCGAGGTCCTCGTAGGTCTCGATGTGGAACTGGATCGCCTCTTTCATGTAGGCGTCGAGGATCTGGCGCGCGAGCTCGGGGTCGTTGGCGGTGCAGGTCGCGACCAGCACGTCGGTATAGCGCGGCCGCTCGATCGCGATCGTCTTGCGCAGTTGCCTGAGCGCTTCCTCCGGCGTGATGTCGTCGGTCTTGGTCGCGTTCCAGTCGCGCTGGATCTTGTGGAAGAACGCGCGCGCCGCCGACGCGCCGCCGCCGCCGCCGCCGCCCGGCTGGTACGGCGCCAGGATCTTCTCGGGGCCGACGCGGTCGACGACCCGGCGCAGCAGCTCGTCGGTGCTCAGGATGTAGGTCGCGGCGGTGCCGATGGTCTCCTGGCTGGTCTCGGTCGCGCGGTTGGGATCGACGCGCGTCGCCTCGGCGCCCGCGGCGGTGAAGATGAACTTGCCCGTGCTCACGTACGAGTTCGCCGTCGTGATCGCGAGGAACGCGCCTACGAGGATGCCGAACAGCGTCGTGCCGAACACGAGGTAACGCGCGCGGAAGACCGCGGCGAGCAGCCGCCGGAACGGCAACCCGCCGGGCTCGTCGCCGGGGCGGGGCGGGCGCAGACCGATCAACGCCTGACGCGCGGTCTGCTGCAGTTCGTCGGTGATGTTCTTGGTCATGCCGGAGTCCGGTCGCTTCTTCGACAGATCTTACCTTCGGACTCGCGCGAAAGACCGCTGCCGTGGCGATTAAGGCTCATGTTGCGGTAACGTCCCGACGATGCTCGGAGGGAGCCGAACCATGTCCCAGCCGTCGAGATCTGCCGCTGCTGCGCTCGCGCTGTGGGCGATCGCGGCATCGTCGTGCAGCGCGCCGCCGGCACCCCCGCCGCCCCAGGACGGGCCGCCGGCGCCGGCCGCCGTACGCGACGGCATCGGCCCCGACATCGACGCCCAGGACGTCACGAGCTCGCTGTTCGCGAACTGGGATCCGTTCGTCGATCCGGAGGGCTCTCCGGTGCTCTACGAGTGGAGCATCGGCACCGCGGCAGG
>JAGQRB010000575.1 GCA_020425925.1 Planctomycetota bacterium | reverse complement strand
GGCTCGATGATCAACCCCGACACCAGCGGGCTGCACGGCTACGACAGCGGCCTGTTCGCGCCGTTCCAGGACAACCGCTACAAGCCGTGGCTCAACGTCGCGCTCGGCGTCAGCCCGGGCACGCCGCTCGTGGTGCCGAACGCCTCGAGCCTGGTGTCGACGATCAGTCGACCCGGCGATCCGACCGTGTTCGCGCCGAACGGCTCGATGTCGCAGCTGCAGACCGCCGCGGTGCTCACCGTACTGGCCGTCGAGCCGCCCGAGGACGCGTTCCGGCCCCCGTACGTCGGCGCCGACAAGACGCTGCGCTTCCGCGAGTCCGATCTCCACTACGGCAACCTCGCGCGCGTCGCGCCGGCCGGCACGCCGCCGAGCTTCGCCGCGACGGCACCGAAGTTCCAGCGCGTCTGGCTCGAGCACATCAGCGGCTGGGCGACGCGCTTCATGCACCCGGTCGACAACATGATGGACTACGGCCGCGACTTCACGACCGAGTACGGCACCGGCGCGCTGCTCGCCCAGCTCGACGTGCCGGACAGCACGAAGCGTGACCTCGTCGTCGGCCTGACGCAGATCGGAATCGACTTCCATCGCAACGCCCAGACCGCGTCCTGGCCCGGCGAGGGCGGTCACGGCAGCGGCCGCAAGTTCCCGATCCTGTTCGCCGGTGCGGTGTTGAACGACGCGTCGTTGCTCGCGATCGGCCAGACCCACCCATCCGCCTACCACGGCCCATCCAATCCCAACAACTCGAGTCGCTTCGGCGAGGACTGCCAGACGTTCTACGTCCAGCAGACCTCACCCGGCGTCTACAACTGGGGCTTCGGCGGCTACACCTCGACGCTGAACAACACCGCCGAGTGGGGCTTCGGCCACACCAACAACATCGGCGCCGACGACTCCAGCTGGCTCGGCAACAGCTACCGGCGCTGCTGCACCGCCAACGCCTGGGTCGGCCAGACGCTCTGCGCCCGCATGATGGGCCTGGTCTCGGCGTGGAACCATCCGGCCTACTTCGACTACCAGGATCGCTACATGCAGACCGAGCTGACGTCGTGGCGCGCCTGGAATCCGTGGCATGAGACGATGTGGGACGCCTATCGCGCCACGTACTGACGCCAGCGCGGTGGTCGGCTCCGCCGCTCAGAGGATGCGCTTGCCGAACGCGCTGAGTACCAGGTCGACGGCGACCTCGCCGGACTGGTTCTTGACGTCGAGGATCGGGTTGAGTTCGGTGATCTCGAGACTCAGCATCCGACCGGTGTCGCTGACCATCTCCATCAGCAGGTTGGCCTCGCGCCAGTCGATGCCGCCCTTCACCGGCGTGCCGGTACCCGGCACGCAGGTCGGATCCATGCCGTCGAGGTCGAAGGACACGTGGAACCCGGCGGTGCCGTCGGTGACGTGGCCGATCGACTCGGCGAGGATGGCGCGGATGCCGCGCTCGTCGACATCGCGCATGGTGTAGGCGTGGATGCCCGACGCCTTGACGATCTCGCGCTCGGTCGCGTCGATATCGCGGATCCCGATCAGACAGACGTGGCGCGGCTCGACCTTCGGCACGAAGCCCCCCATCCCGACGAGCTTCTCGTGCCCCTTGCCGAGCAGCGTCGCGAGCGGCATGCCGTGGATGTTGCCGGTCGGGGAGCTGTCGGGCGTGTTCATGTCGGCGTGTGCATCGACCCAGATCAGTCCGATCTTGTCGCCGTGATCGTGGTGGTACTCGGCGACGCCCGACACCGTGCCGATCGCGATGCTGTGGTCGCCGCCGAGCACGACCGGCACGTGCCCGGACTCGAGCGTGCGCCGCACCCGCAGCCGCAGCCGGTTGCAGACGTGATAGATCGGCTCGAGGTAGCGCGCACTCGGCGGTCCCGGATCGCGGGTCTCGGGTGCCGGCACGCCGACGTCGCCGTCGTCCTCGACACGGTAGCCGAGCCGCTCGAGCCCCGGCCGGATACCGGCGATCCGGATCGCCGAAGGCCCCATGTCGACGCCGCGCCGGCCGGCACCGAGATCCATCGGCACCCCGACGAGTCGGATCGTGCCACGGCTCGCGCGCTCTGGCGCATCGGCAGACGTCGTGCTCATCGCAACAGTTCTAGCGCGGCACCGCGGCCGGCGCCCAGGGTTCTCGCCGCGCTGCCATCGCGGACTGCGACCTCGAGCCGCCCGAACGAGCCGACCAGCGCCAACGGTGCCCCGGGCACGACGTCGGCGTAGGTGCCGACCAGCGGCACCTCGACCCCGGCGATCGCGACCGCCCGGATGCCGGCGAGCGCCGCCGCGGCGACGTTGGTGACCAGGTTGCCGAAGCGATCCTCGTATTCCACCCGCGGCGCCGCCTCGGCGACCGCGAGCCGGACCGG